>JAOXSA010000042.1 GCA_025800245.1 Amphritea sp.
GTGGGTCAGGCGTTCTTTAAAGATACCGCCCGTGCACAGATTTCCGGTCAGCCGGTAGGTATGCTGAAAATCCTGTTCCATCGGGAAACGCTGCAGATTCTGGGTATTCACTGCTTCGGTGATCAGGCTTCTGAGATCGTGCATATCGGTCAGGCGATTATGAACCAGGAAGGTGAGGCGAATACGCTGAATTACTTCGTCAACACGACCTTTAACTACCCGACAATGGCTGAAGCCTACCGAGTGGCAGCGATTGCGGGCCTGAACCGTATCGCGAATCTGTAACTCAGATCTTATCAATAAAAAAACCGCCTGCTGGGCGGTTTTTTTATACCTATTGTCCGGACTTGCTAAAAGGGTTTATTTTAAGAGCTTATTTCAAGAGCTTATTGTAAGCGCTGTGTTTTAGCGCTTAGCTGTCCGTATCTTTTTTGTTTTGCTGTTCTTCCTGGGCTTTATAGTATTCATCTTCGAGGTACTTGCCCTTTACGTTGAGCTTCTTTTCAATCCAGCGATTATAGTGTTTCCAGATAAAGAAGCCCGGTGTCATGCTGATCATGATTGCGAGCATAAGGCCTGCGCCAGCGTATTGCTGTGGCATCAGGCTGGTCATCCATTCGAAAAATCCGGTTTTTTCAACCATCAGGTAGTAGCCGATCAGGCCCAGAAAACCCGCTCCCGTAGCAATGTGGTGCAGCAGAGTGTTATGTGATTGTTCCGACATCTGTTTTTAAACCTGGCTGGTAATTATCCGTTATAGCGATGTACGCGGAGACTGGGCAGAAAGGGTTGCGGATCTATTTTCAGATCGCTGCGTTCCAGTCTGCTGCGAGCCTCGGGTGGCGTTGTTGGCGGCTCATTATAGGCGGGAAGTGTGGGATTATCATCATTTAACGCGATCAGAATCGGGAGCGATGTGTTGCGGGCCTTTCTGATGGTTTGCTTGTCCTGCTTCCAGACCAGATTTGCACGCATGACCGGAACCTGGGTCTGAATCTGGGCCAGCATATCACCGGGCTGAAGTTTTCCCAGTGCATCCAGCTGCATGCGGATATGAGTCTGGCTGACATCCATCTTCATCAGCTTTTCTTCGGCTTCTGCCGGAGTGAGCTTGCGGATACTTCTACCGCTGGTGTACCAGCTGAAACCGATTTTCTCCGGACGGGGATCGGCGATCGGGATCAGTCGATAGCATTGCTTGAGGTGCAGGCGTGATGCGCCCTGACGGTTAAGCAACTGGTTAAGCTCATCGCTTCGCCTTTGTAGTGATTCCTGCAGTTCACTGTTTTCACTCAGGCGATACTGACTGGCCAGGGTTTGAAATTGCTGCTTGCAGGTGTTGGTCTGTTCCGCCAGGGCTATTAGTGTCGGATCTGCGCCAATCAGCCCGTACTGACTGATTGTTGTACGCCCATCCTGATTATCCCGATACCAGATATCACCAAATAACTGAGCCGCCTGATCCAGCTGTCCATAGGTATCACTCGGTAACCAGTAGGGAAGACGGCTGTTCTGTAGTTGTGTGCAGAATTTGAGCAAGCTGTGCTGGAGCTGCTCTAATGACTCCAGCAGCTCGGTGGCGCTATTGCTTCTTAGCATCCTGCAGTTCCCGGGCCTGGGAGGAAAGAATATGGCGGGCAACAATCACGCGGCTGCTCTCTGGCATATCCATGAACTCAATGCCGATTTTGTAGTTTTCTTCGTCTTCGCCGCAATACAGTACTTTGCCGTATAGCAGGAGTCCGGTGAAGGTCTCTTCAAAAACCAGTTTCAGAGCCAGGCAGTCACCGGTATTGACCGGGCGGTTGCTACTGAAACTCATGCCGCCTTCACTGATATTGATCTCCTGGCTGCTCAGTTGTTTAAACTCGACATCGCTTTTGGCAACGGCCTGAGCAACGGCGTCGATCTTAGCATTCAGGTTTTCGAGGTAGGCCGCCACTGTTGGATCTTTCTGGGCAATCTTACGCAGCTGGTATTGATTGTCATGGCTCAGCTCCTGCAGCTGGATAAGCAGCATAAAGAAGGGTGAAACCGTAAACTGAGAGGGCAATTGATTGCGGCGTATTTCCGATGGGCTGACGACTTCGAAGTCCAGAGCAACTCTTCCATTGATGCGAAAATACTGGCGGCGTTCCTGATCCAAAACTGAGCCCTCATCTTGAATATATGATCGGTTCACTGCAGGTCTCTGTGAACTCTCCTGGACTATGACAGTCTACAGAGGCTGTTTGCAGGCTTTCCAGCAGTATAACGAATATTATTCTGATTTTGTTAGAGAATTTTAACTGTGTGTGATTTAATTCCGGCCCATGTTTAGACCATTTTCCCTCTATGTTGGCTTGCGCTACACGGCGGCTAAGCGCAGCAATAATTTCATCTCTTTTATCTCTCTGGTGTCGATGCTGGGCTTGATGCTCGGTGTGGCTGCCCTGATTGTGGTGCTCTCGGTTATGAACGGTTTTGACCGTGAACTGAAGAACCGTATTCTGGGAATGGTGCCTCATGGAACAATATCGGATTATGGTCAGCCGCTGACCGATTGGCAGGCAGTATCAGATTATGTTGATCAACAGCCCGGCGTGGTTGGCAGTGCTCCCTATATTCAGGCCCAGGGAATGCTGACTAATCGTGGGGTTGTACGAGGGGTTCTTATCAATGGTATTGATCCCGATCTTGAACAAAAAATTTCGATCCTTGACGATCATATGAAGCAGGGCTCGCTGGATGCTTTGCAGGAGCGTAAGTTTGGTATTGTGCTTGGTGCACTGCTGGCTCGCTCAATGGGTGTGAATGTCGGAGACAAGATTACTCTGGTGCTACCCGAGGCCTCTATCAGTGTGGCCGGTGTAATTCCTAGGCTTAAGCGTTTCACTGTGGTCGGTCTTTTTGAGGTTGGTGCTGAGCTGGATGCCAATCTGGCGTATATCCATATTAAGGATGCTGCCCGGATTAAGCGGATGACAGAAGGTGTTGATGGTGTTCGTCTGCAGTTTGATAACCTGTTTGAAGCGCCTTACCGCATTAAGCAGATTATCAGCGATATGAACAAGTTCTATCGTGCCAGCGACTGGACCCGTACTCATGGGAATCTGTTCCAGGCGATTCAGCTGGAAAAGAAAATGATCGGCCTGCTACTGTTCCTGATCGTATTCGTAGCTGCCTTTAATATTGTTTCCACTCTGGTAATGGTGGTAACCGATAAGAAAGCGGATATTGCGATCCTGCGTACCCTTGGTGCGACGCCGGCAAGAATTATGCGGATCTTCATGGTGCAGGGGACAGTGATAGGTGTCATGGGGACTCTGCTTGGATCAGCGTTGGGTATTCTTCTCGCGCTGACAATTACTGATCTTATCGCCTGGGTCGAACAGACCCTGGGTATACAGTTCCTCAGTGCAGAAGTCTACTTTATCAGTTATCTGCCATCTCAGTTACGGCTTGAAGATGTCGGTGTTATTGTCACTGTAGCGCTGAGTATCAGTTTCCTGGCGACGCTGTATCCAGCGTGGCGGGCTTCTCGGACACAACCGGCGGAGGCTCTGCGTTATGAGTAATCAGGATATGAAGAGTCCGGTACTTGAGTGTATAGATCTGAGCAAGCAATACGGTGATGCCGGCGAGCAGGTTGATGTTCTCAAAGGTATTCAGTTAGAGGTTCAGAGGGGAGAGACCCTGGCTATTGTTGGGAGTTCAGGTTCTGGTAAAAGTACTCTGCTTAATATGCTGGGTGGACTTGATATACCGACTGATGGTGATGTCCGGGTAGATGGGCGGTCTCTGTTTGGTATTTCTGAGCGTCAACGTGCAGAGTTACGTAATCGTTCTCTGGGCTTTGTCTATCAGTTCCACCACTTGCTGCCTGAATTCACCGCGCTTGAAAATGTCGCAATGCCCTTGTTGATCAGAGGCGAGGCGATTTCTGAGGCGAAGGAACGCTCCGAAGCCTTGCTTGAGTCTGTCGGCCTGAAACAGCGACTCGGACATAAGCCGGGCATGCTCAGTGGTGGTGAGCGTCAGCGGGTTGCGATTGCCCGGGCGTTGGTAACCAACCCCGCGTGTGTGCTGATGGATGAGCCAACAGGCAACCTGGACCGGCATACTGCTGAAGAGATTCAGACGCTGATGAAACGCTTGAATCAGGAGTATTCAATCTCTTTTGTCGTGGTGACCCATGATCCGCTGCTGGCACAGCGTCAGGGGCGGGTAATGGAGCTTAAGGATGGCTTGCTGACAGAGGTACAGCTCTGACCTGTCGGTCTGGACCTGTTCAAATAAATAAGCCGGGCTGTTCAGTCCGGCTTATTTGCTTCTGTCTCGCTGTCTTCGGTATGCAGTAAACAAACCTCTGCGGGTGTATTGACTCGATTCTTGCGTTTTTTCCAGCTGTTGTTCACGTGCCAGACCCAGAAGCGCTGCATCATGAAGTAACCCAGAGCACCACTGACAATGGAGCACACCAGTGATCCCAGAATCAGAGGAAGCCAGATTTGAGACAGTCCGTTGGTAAACCACTCCAGACTCAGCTCGAATTCAACCTGCTGTAACTCCACGCCCAGAATCAGGGTGCCGATCCAGTATGCAAAATAAAACATCGGCGGAATCGTAATCGGATTAGTAAGCCAGACAAGGCCTACTGAAATCGGCAGGTTGCTGCGCACAAACAGTGCTGCGATCGCTGCAATAAGCATCTGTGAGGGGAGTGGAATAAAAGCGCAGAACAGTCCTACAAAAAATGCCCGACTGACCGATTTGCGGGTCAGATGCCAGAGATTGGGATCATGGATGTGATCTCCGAGCCAGCTCAGGTAACGGTTACTCTTAAGCTTGCCTTCATCGGGCATATATTTTTTGATTAATTTGCGCGGCATGGTGGTCGCACTTATAGTTACTCCGTGGGAGCACCATTATGCCCCCTCGGTGAAACTAAGCCAACCGGAAATCAAGGATGATTGGAATTTGTGTTGGGATACTGCTGACAGGCTTGATGCCGGTCAGTTTACCGGCCTGGATGCTGGTTTTTGCTGCTGTCTTATTACTGTTCTTGCTACATAAATGCCAGATCTCTGGCTATTTTTCCTCTATATGGTCTGTTCAGTTGGCAGGTCTTTTGTTCGGTGTTGTATTTGCTTCCTGTTGGGGGAAGTGGATGCTCTCAGAACGGTTGCCTGCGGGTCATTCACCGGTTGATCTCACTGTTGTCGGGGAAGTCGATTCTCTGCCGCAGCAGTTTGGAGATGTTCAGCGGTTTGATTTTAGAGTTTCTTCATTCGGTTCGGGCGAGGAGCAGCCTTCCGCCGTTCTTCCTGATTCGGTTCGTTCCCTGAGTAGAGTCAGGCTTAGCTGGTATCGATCCGATATCCACCTTAAGCCCGGTGAATTGTGGGAACTGAGTATCCGGCTTAAGCCTGTACATGGAATGAGTAATCCCGGCGCGGCTGATTACGAAGTTCGTCTGTTCAGTGAAGGTATTGGCGCGACCGGTTATATTCGTGATCCGCAAAATGCCCGCCTTCTTGGGGTGAACTGGTCGGTTGACCGTCTCCGTTATCAATTACTCAACTGGATAAACGGGCGCCAGTTAACCGGACAAGCAGCCGTTACCTTAAGGGCGTTATTGCTGGGGGACAAGTCCGGGCTTGAGCATGCGCAATGGGATCTGCTGGCTGACACAGGTACGGTGCATCTGGTTGTGATCAGTGGACTTCATATAGGGCTGGTGTGCCTGTTCGGTTATCTGATTGGATTTGTCCTGCAATGGTTGTTGCTGCAATGTCGCCTCAAATCTGTGATTGATGTTCGGGTCTGGAAAATAATGCCGGCTCTGCTATTGGCATTCCTCTATGCAGCACTGGCTGGATTCAGTATACCCACCCAGCGAGCGCTGATTATGGTTGCAGCAATACTGATTCCTCCAATGCTGAGTATGCATCTTACACTCTGGCAGCGTTTTCTTGTGGCATTGACGGCTGTCCTGCTAATTCAGCCTCTGGCTTTTTATCAGGCGGGCTTCTGGCTGTCTTTCGGTGCTGTGGCTGTGCTGATCGCAGCAATTCAGTCAGCAGATGGCGTTGCTATGCGGTTCTGGCAACTGATAAAAGCGCAGTGGGTCGTTTTCTTAGGGCTGCTTCCCTTGCTGATAGTCTGGTTAGGTGAAGTATCGGTCAGTGCGCCGCTGGTCAATCTTGTGGCGGTGCCTTATGTGTCTTTTGTACTTCTTCCGGGTGCTGTAATCGGTTGTTTGTTATCGGTCATCAGTCCAGAGTCAGGAGCTGCTGTGCTGGAACTGTTGGTCTCGCTGTTCTGGTCATTTCTGACTGTGGCTAATGAGCGGCTGCCCCAACGCTTATCAGTGGGTAATCCTGGTTTATGGTCTGTCGGTCTGGCTTTTGGCGGCGCATTGTTAATGGTTCAGAGAACGATTGTGTTTTTTCGGTGGCTGGGAGCATTTCTTTTTATACCTGTGCTTTTGCCTGACGTTGAAGCTGTTCCCGAAGGGGAATTCAGGGCGACAGTGATTGATGTGGGGCAGGGATTATCAGTTCTGGTTGAAACCCGTGATCATGCCCTGCTGTATGACACCGGAAAGGCTTATAGGAGTGGCGGAAGTGTGGCAAGGTTTTCCGTTATCCCTGTTCTGCAGGAACGAAATCTGGCCCGGCTTGATCGTCTTGTCATCAGTCATGGCGATAATGATCATGCTGGCGGCTATAGGGACGTTGCCGATGAGGTTGATGTCGGGCGACTGGAATCCGGCAGTGAGGACTGGCGCAGTAAATTTGCAGCTGAAAATTGTCGCTCAGGTGAGGTCTGGCGCTGGAACGGGGTGGAGTTTCGCTATATCCACCCAGATCAACCTGTTATTGCTAATGACAACAATGACTCTTGTGTGTTGTATATCCGTTCGGCGGGTTGTTCTCTGATGGTTCCGGGTGATATTGAAGCGGTGATAGAGCAGCAGATTATTACTGCGATGCCGGATTCGGATGCTTACTGGCTGATTGCATCACATCATGGGAGTAGATCTTCCAGTACTCAGGACTGGTTGAAAGCAGTGGCACCTGAGGTGGTGATTTTCAGTGCCGGTGCAGCAAACCGATATGGTCATCCGGCCGCTGCGGTGGTCAATCGGGTTGAGGCTCTGGATCAGCGCTGGTACAACACGGCATCGTCCGGTGCTGTTGTTCTGGAAGAGTCCGCGTCAGGGTGTGTTGAGCGTGCTCACAGAGAGGAGAAAAAGCGTTACTGGTCAGCAGGTTAATCTCTATTAAGGGTCATGACTCTATGCTAGAGTAATGGCCGGTTTGAAGGAGGATTACTGGTGTTAGAGCTGATTCAATCCGGTGGTTGGTTAATGATTCCGATCATCGCCTGTTCCATTCTGTCTCTTGCGATCTGTCTTGAGCGCTTCTGGGTGTTGCAGAAAAAGCGCGTTGCGCCAGAGCACCTGCTGGCTCAGGTCTGGGGTCTCGTACGCAGCGGGGATATGTCCCCTGAGCAGTTGCAGTTGATTCGTAGTCAGAGTTCTCTCGGACAGATTATGGTCGCTGGACTGAACAACTCCAACCATGGTCGTGAGATCATGAAAGAGAGTATTCAGGAAGCTGCACAGCATGTAGTTCACCAGTTAGAACGTTTTCTTAATGCTCTGGGAACCATTGCAGCGATAGCACCGCTGTTGGGTTTGCTGGGTACCGTAATCGGTATGATCAAGGTTTTCTCTGAAATCATGCTACAGGGAACCGGCAATGCCAATGTACTTGCCGGGGGTATCTCCGAGGCCCTGATTACCACTGCTGCAGGTTTGTCTGTGGCAATCCCTACACTGATCTTTCACCGCTATTTTCAACGTCGGGTGGAGTCGCTGCTGATTGAGATGGAGCAGGAATCTACCAAACTGGTGGAAGTGGTTCACGGCGAACGCGAAGTTGATTTTGAGTAACGGGAGCGACACTTGAGATTCCGTCGTAAACAGCCCGAAGAGGTCAGTGTTAACCTGACCCCTCTGATTGATGTCGTTTTTCTGTTACTGATTTTCTTTATGGTGTCGACGACCTTTACCAAAGAAACTCACCTTCAGATTGATCTGCCAGAAGCCAGTGCTGATGAAGAGGCAGGTTCTGTCGAGCCTCAGACCGTTGATCTGGTAATCGATATAGATGGTCAGTACAGCGTTAATGGTCAGAGCCTTATAAATAGTCAGCCTGACACGCTCCGGCGTGCGATTATCGATCAGATTGCCGATAACCGGGAATTACCGTTCATTATCTCAGCGGATGCGAAAACACCGCATCAGGCGGTGGTCACGGCCATGGATGTTGCCGGTCAGCTGGGGTTTGCCAGCCTGAGTATTACTACTCAGAAACCGGTTGAGCAATAACGATGAGCCTGGAGCAGACCTGGTATAAGCGAAGCCCGTGGCTGAAACTGCTGAGACCGGCAGAGTGTCTTTTCAGGGCGATAGCCACTCGACGACGCAGGCAATATCAGAACGGCGATAAGCCGGTCTGGAATGCCCCGGTCCCGGTTATTGTTGTCGGCAATATTTCGGTTGGGGGTACGGGTAAATCGCCATTGGTAATCTGGCTTATCGAACAGCTGAGGCGTCAGGGGTATAACCCTGGCGTTGTCAGTCGTGGGTATGGCGCAAAGCCACCGCAGTTTCCATTTGCTGTCACCGCAGATTCTGATGTTACTCAAGCAGGCGATGAGCCTCTGATGATTGTGCGCCGCACAGGCGTACCGATGGTGATCGATCCTGATCGGCCCGCCGCTGCCCGGTATCTTCTGGAACAGAGCCAATGTGATCTGATTATCAGTGATGACGGGCTGCAGCACTATGCCCTGGGGCGTGCTATCGAGATTGCGGTTGTTGATGGTCAGCGTGGCTTCGGTAATCGCCGTTGTTTGCCTGAAGGGCCTTTGCGGGAGCCGGTTGAGCGTCTTGCAGAGGTTGATTTTATCGTCGTTAATCGTACTGATGAGCAGTCTGCTGAGCTTGGACTGTCACCGGAGATGCAGGCGGATACATTTTCGATGATACTGGTGCCCGCCGGATTTCAGTCGCTTGAAGATGGCAGGGTTGTCCCTGTTTCAGAGTGGAGTCAGGGCCCGATGCTGAATGCCGTTGCTGCTATCGGTAATCCTGAACGCTTTTATCGCACTCTCAGAAGTCTGGGTTTTACTCTCAGTAGTCGTTCTTTTCCTGATCATCATCAGTTTGTTGCCGCGGATCTCGATTTTTCCGGTGATTCAGCGCTGGTGATGACTGAAAAAGATGCCGTAAAATGCGATCATATACAGTTAGACAATGCCTGGTTTCTACAGGTCGCGGCGCAGCCTGATGATGGGCTTGAGCAGCGCCTGGTGGACCGGCTGCAATCCTTGCGTTCGATAGCGGACGTATAAGAAAAGGCACAAGTAATGGATAAAAAACTACTCGATATTCTCGTTTGCCCGGTTTCCAAGGCACCTGTTGAATGGAATAAGGAAACGAACGAGCTTATCTGTCGCAGCTCTGGTCTGGCATACCCGATTCGGGATGATATCCCGGTGATGCTGGAAAATGAGGCTCGTACGCTCACCGCTGAAGAGCGACTGAAAAAGTAAGAGGTTTATCATGGCATTTTCAGTTGTTATCCCGGCGCGTTACGCATCAACCCGCTTTCCCGGAAAGCCGCTGGTGGATATTGCCGGTAAGCCGATGGTGCAGCATGTCTATGAGCGTGCGGTACAGAGTGAAGCTGAACGGGTCATTATCGCTACCGATGATGAGCGTATTGCTGAGGCTGCTCGCGGCTTTAGTGCTGAAGTCTGCCTGACTTCGGCTGATCATCCTTCTGGAACTGACCGGCTTCAGGAGGTGGTTCAGACACTGGGTTTTTACGCCGACGATATCGTTGTGAATGTTCAGGGTGATGAGCCTCTGGTGCCGCCGAGAGTGATCAACCAGGTTGCTCATAATCTGCGCGCCGAGCCAGAAGCCAGTATTGCAACGCTGAGTGAGCCGATTGAGGATATCGAAAGTGTCCTGAATCCCAATGTCGTGAAAGTGGTTGCTGATAACTCGGGGCGTGCGCTGTACTTCAGTCGTGCGCCGATCCCATGGCCGCGGGATGCATTTGCTACTGAGGCCGGGCGTACGCAGATGCCGGAAGGTGTTAATTACCAGCGTCACATCGGTATTTACGCGTACCGGGTTAAGTTGCTGAATGATTTTGTCCGTTGGGCACCAGCCCCTGTGGAAGCGACTGAGTGCCTGGAACAGTTACGGGCAATGTGGAACGGTGCGGTTATCCATGTTGATGTTGCGGATGAGTTGCCTCCTGCGGGTGTTGATACGCCAGAGGATCTGGAGCGTATTCGTCATCTGTTTGAAAGCTGATACGGGTCACTGCTGATGAAGAAGGTTCTTTTTGTCTGCCTTGGAAATATCTGTCGTTCGCCGACCGCCCACGGCGTATTTCGTGAAATAGTTGCCCGGCGTGGTCTGTCTGAGCAGATCAGTATCGATTCTGCGGGTACGGCTGCTTACCATATTGGTAATCCGCCGGATCATCGCTCTGCTGCCTGTGCATTACAGCGAGGTTATGACTTGAGTGATCTGAGGGCGCGTCAGGCTGTGACTGCTGACTTTTCGCAGTTTGACTACATTCTTGCGATGGATGCTCAGAATCTCAGCGATCTTGAATCGATCTGTCCGTCTGATTATCAGGGGCATCTGGGTCTGTTTCTGGATTTTGGGTCTGAGTCAGTCCGGGAAGTGCCTGATCCGTATTATGGTGGCCCGGAAGGATTTGATCATGTGCTTGATCTTGTTGAGTCAGCGTCCGAAGGCTTGCTTGGGCATATGGTCCGGGATCTTTGAGTGTTAGTGGATTAATCGGTCTATGCGGATTTTCGAAAATATATCTTTGCAGCCATACAACACATTCAGATTTGATGTAGCAGCGCGTTACTTCGCTGAAGTGGCCAATACTGATGACGTATTGGCTGCTGTAGATTTTGCCCGGGATAATGAATTGCCACTGTTGGTTGTTGGCGGCGGTAGTAATCTTATTCTTACCGATGATATAGATGGCCTGGTCATCGTCAATCGGATGCTCGGTAAAGCCGAAACTGATCACGACAATGATAAGGTCAGTGTCTCGGTCGGTGCGGGTGAAAACTGGCATGAATTTGTGTTGTGGAGTCTCGAACAGGGCTACACAGGGCTTGAGAACCTCTCGCTGATTCCGGGAACGGTCGGTGCTGCACCGATGCAGAATATTGGCGCATACGGTGTTGAGCTCAAGGATGTCATGCAGAGCCTGGACGCGCTGAATCTTGAAACCCGGCAAATAGAGACTTTTACTGTTGAACAGTGCCAGTTTGGCTACCGAGACAGTGTTTTCAAGAGCCGCTATCCGGGGCGTTATCTGATTCTGAGTGTTACGTTTGTGCTGGATACAGAGTATCGGCCAGTGCTGCAT
>JAOXSA010000059.1 GCA_025800245.1 Amphritea sp.
TCGTTACTCCCGACTTTGGTAATGATCAGATGTGGGAAGGTCTGGGTGAAGAGGCGGACATTTGGTTTCAGCAACGCCGTGCCCGTGAACATGATGAGGAAATGGCCCAACTGCAAAAGGAAGTGCTGCAAGAGCAAATTAGTTCAATGCGCTCGCGGAATTCTGTTGCAACTGGCGGCTATGGCGGCTTTGGTATGCCTCATGCAAATACTACGGCTCGCGTTGATCGTAATGGGGGGACTTTTTCTCCTCGGGATGATCTTAGGTTAAACAAAATTGCCGGCCACCCAATTAACGAAAATTCGGGCTGGTCAGATGCAGAGCAAATAGAGGAACGTTATGGCGATTTTGCTAGTTCACTCTATGGCTTTGCTGTAGCTGGCGCGGATGCGCTTGAAACCGCCCAGCAGAAGTTAAATGAAACTTACCAAAGCGTTAAGCGCGGTCTGCCACGGCCACGTTGGTTGCCCGATGGTGGTTTCACTAATCCCCGTAATTTCAAAGACCTTCCTAGACCGGCTTTGTCTAAACCCAAGTCGTCTATGCAAGCGCGCCTGAACCGTCGTTCACACGCTGATCGACGTCGGCGTTGGTATCCCAACCAGTACTACAAATAGGAGTTTCAATGAAACGTCGTCAATCGAGACGCGGCTGTAAGGGCTGCGCCAAGAAGCGTGCGCGCCGTTCGGCCCGTCGCAGTGTTTCCCGTAAACGTCGTATGAAAGGACGCCGCAAATGAACTGGCAAAAAGTTCTCCCCACCCGTGTGAAGAAAAGCCTTTCGAAGCACACCACGACCCATTTTAGCACTCAACGTGCTGGCGTCGTGCATCCCATTGACTGCATCCCTGTGCTGCGCGGTGATCGCGTTCAATACGGCACGGTTCGTGTCAATCTCACGCTCAACCAGACGGTCAAGTTGCTGCAAAACGCGGTCAACGTTGTTGTAGAGGCTGTCTATGTTCCAATGCTGGCCTTTGATCGTTTTGACGGTCTGGATGACCTGAACCGCGCCTATGAAAAAGTCGCGGATGGCGACGGTGTTATCACCGATTACCTGGCCAAATATGCGCATGACCCATCTACGGAATGGGCAAAGGCGGTTGGTGCACCCGGACCAGCTGGCATTCAGAAAGATGCTGGCTTTTTGGAAAGCTACAATACTTGGATCAACCACAAGCGCGCTCTGCGCTCCACCAAGCTTCCGCAGCGTGATCCACTGGACCAGACACTTGCCGAATGCATGTGGTTCAATCCCACCTTGGAACATATCGTTCCTGATTTCGAAGTTGCCTCTATGGACTCAGAAGTCACTTCGACCATGAACTCCTCGCGCATTGGTATCAATGGCCTGACTTACCATCCGGTGCCTACTGACACTGCAAAGCTAAGCCTCGAAGATGGATCGTCGGTGTCAGGTGACCAGCACAATCTTTACTTGGATGGGCGTGACAGTAATCCAGCGCCCTACGTCTATGCTCAGATGGATGGCGTTGAGGTTGCCTGGAATCTTTCCGATATTGAGCAAGCGCACCGCATGGCGAAATGGTCTGCGGAAATGCGCGGTTACAAACATGTGGATCTTGAGCATGAAGTTAACCTGCTGCTCAAGGGTATCCAGCTACCTAATCTCGAAATGTCCACGCCTATTCTCGTCGGACGTTCACATACTCGTTTTGGGATGATGCGCCGCTTTGCTACGGATGGCGCAAGCCTGACGGACAGCGTGTCAGACGGCTTTGCGACTGTTGACGTACCGGTTTACACACCGGGCGTAAGCAACACTGGAGGCTACATAATCATCACTGCTGAAGTTGTTCCAGACAACATCCATGAGCGACGTCCTGATTATCTGGATACCATCACCGATGTGTCG
>JAOXSA010000062.1 GCA_025800245.1 Amphritea sp.
ACTCCTCTAACCCCTGTCCGGTCAGACTGGCAGCCATCTTTTCAGCTGCTGCAGTAACTTCTTCGCCAGAGTTCAGATTCAGAGCAACGGCTCCGGCTTCGGTTTTGTGGGCCAGTTTATCACTGACACCTTTCATCACCACTGGATAACCGACGCTGTCAGCTGCAATCGCTACTTCAGATAACTCTGCGACCTGACCGCCGGGTAAGGGCAGACCGTAGCTGGCCAGCAACTGTTTGGAATCCCACTCATCAAGCATACGGTCATTGCCATCCAGAAGCTCTGCCTGACGCAGCAGCAGTTGCTCCGGATCCTCCATTGCCTGTATTTCCCGGCGTCGCTGACCGAATTTAACCAGCGAAGCAAGTGCGGACAGGCCTTCTTCCGCCCCCTGCATCGGTGCTACACCAGCAGCAACCATACGTTGACGGGCGTCTTCCGGAATCAGTTCGCTGAGGTTGGACATAACGATGGTGGTCTTACTGCGCAGTTTGTGTGCCGCAATCATGGCATCCACCGCAATCTGCCATTCCCGGTCGCTGCCAGCACCCGGTTTGGGGAAGTCCAGCGCCAGAATGTTGGTATCGCTGTCACCGTCCATCATGGTGCCGAAGACCTGAGTGCAGTTCTCCAGGTCACCCCAGATGGAGGTGTTGTAATCCAGTGGATTACAGAGCGTGACAAAGCCTGGCAGAATCGGTCGCAGAGTCTCATGCTGGGACTGTACCAGCTCGGGCAGTGTCAGCCCCCGGGCATCCAAACCGTCGGCAAAGATGGCGGAATCAGCGCCGGAGCAGGTGAGGACACCGACACGGTTACTGGGTGGCGGATCACAGATTGCTGCCAGTTTCAGGGTTTCCAGCAGCTCTGCCTGAGAGCTGACCCGCATGATACCCAGTCGATCAAACATCGCCTGATACATATCGTCCGATCCGGCCAGTGAGCTGGTGTGACTCATGGTCAGTTGAGTGCCCAGCTCCGATACACCGGCTTTCAGCATCACCAGTGGAATACCTTTTTTCAGAGCTTTGAGAGCGGCACGGCTGAAGCCTTCGACATCTTTCAGGCCTTCGACATAGAAGCCGATAGCACTGACACTTTCGTCTTCCAGCAGTGGTTCAATGTAATCTCCGATCTCCATCACTGCCTGGTTACCGACACTGATCAGATGGTTGATCGGGATTGAGCGCTGTTCCATGATCAGGTTCAGAGCCAGATTACCGCTCTGGCTGACAATGGCTACGCCGCGGCTGTGCTTCTGGCCGGTCAGGCGATCCGGCCAGAGGGCAATGCCGTTGGTGAAGTTGAGCAGGCCGTAACAGTTAGGGCC
>JAOXSA010000250.1 GCA_025800245.1 Amphritea sp.
CGGTCATCACAGATCAGTCGGGAATTAACCCTGACCTTTGATTTCAGACAGACCGTTGTAGATCGCGCCAGCACCCAGCTCTTCTTCGATGCGCAGCAGACGGTTGTACTTAGCTACACGGTCAGAACGGCACAGAGAACCGGTCTTGATCTGACCCGCTGCAGTACCCACCGCCAGATCGGCAATGAAAGTATCTTCAGTCTCACCGGAACGGTGAGAGATGACCGCTGTGAAGCCAGCATCTTTTGCCATCTTGATCGCATCCAGAGTCTCAGACAGAGAACCGATCTGGTTGAACTTGATCAGGATAGAGTTACCAATGCTCTGCTCGATACCGCGTGCCAGAATCTTAGTGTTGGTTACGAACAGGTCGTCACCCACCAGCTGCACTTTGTCGCCGATCTTCCTGGTCAGGTACGCCCAACCATCCCAGTCAGACTCATCCAGACCGTCTTCGATAGACACGATCGGATAGTTTTCAGTCAGGTTCGCCAGGTAGTCGCCGAAGCCTTCTGCATCGAACACTTTACCTTCACCAGACAGATCGTATTTACCGTCTTTGTAGAATTCAGATGCCGCACAGTCCAGCGCCAGAGTCACGTCTTTACCCAGCTCATAACCGGCGTTAGAGATCGCCTCTTTGATCACTACCAGCGCTTCTTCGTTAGACGCCAGATTTGGTGCGAAACCACCTTCATCACCCACTGCAGTGTTCAGACCTTTTGCCTTCAGAACTGCTTTCAGGGCGTGGAAGATTTCAGCACCGCAACGCAGACCTTCAGAGAACTTATCAAAGTTAACCGGCTGAACCATGAACTCCTGGATATCAACGTTGTTATCCGCGTGCTCACCACCATTCAGAATGTTCATCATAGGCACAGGCAGAGAGAACTGACCGGCAGTACCATTGATCTCAGCGATGTGCGCGTACAGTGGCATACCTTTTTCGATCGATGCCGCTTTAGCAGCCGCCAGAGAAACAGCCAGGATCGCGTTCGCGCCCAGCTTCTCTTTGTTCTCGGTGCCATCCAGCTCCAGCATCTTATTATCCAGTGCGCGCTGATCGGTTGCATCCATGCCAGTCAAAGCTTCGCGAATAGCGCCGTTTACACCGGCAACTGCATTCTGAACACCTTTACCCAGGT
>JAOXSA010000253.1 GCA_025800245.1 Amphritea sp.
CTAATTGAAAAACAGATTTAGCTAAATCGATACCAATGATGCTAACCTTACTCATGTATGGACCCTCTCTTTTAGATGCCGAACCAGGCTTAATGCGTTAAGCATGGCACAAAGGAGGTGGGTCCATCTTATTTCCCACAACTATCTATAAACTATCAAAGGGTCTTGCTGGCTTTTTCGAACAACGAGCTACGAGCAACTAGCCACGAAGGTGCATTTACCTAAACCGTCCCTTCTTCACTAAGATGCTGGCTAAGCAGATTACAGATAATCATCTGCAGATCTGCCAGGGTGCGTTTAGCCCGCTCGCCCTTCTGGTTAACCACCACCAGCATCACGCTGTGGGTCACTTCCAGATAGAGCCGACCAAGACGTTCACGCTCCTTCAGATGACGGTTGATCCCCATTCGTTTGAAAACCTCAGCCATACGGGTGATCTCCATCTCATCATGCTGCTCATCCAGTTCCCGCAATTCAGGTACCGAAAACATCGCTTGCACCAAAGTCAGAATCGCTTTCTGGCGCTTATAGGTTTTCAGCTTCAGATTAAGCATCTGCTCAACCAGTTGATCCATCGGCATCGATTCAACCGGCCATGAAGCGATCTCGTCCAGCGCGGCTTCTACCGTTTCCAGCCAACGGGATCCCATCGCATAGAGAATGGCGTGCTTGTTAGGGAAATAGTGATACAGGGAGCCGACCGAAATACCCACCTCTTTCGCGATCAGGATCGTATTCAGATCATCCAGCCCTACTCGCTCCAGCAATTCACCGGTCACATCAATAATCTCTTTAGAACGCTTTTTTGAGCGCCCCTGAACCGGCGCGTTGCGCGGCGCCAGATCCTGTGACTTTTTACGGGGTACGGCTTTGGTTGACGGACTTTCTGACACTGACTGTTCACCTTCCTGCTATCCGATCGGCACAGGAGGCGTACTCACCCGACCATGCTGACTGCGATCCACTCTGAAGCCATCACCCTCAGGGGCGACGGCCCGGTCATTATAAAGGAACCTGCTCGAAGGTTCCTAGAACCAGTTAGCACAACACAATCAGTCACTGTCGCAACAGCTGTACTGTTGTTTGTCAGTTCAGAAAAAACGATCTCTCATCGAGTAGTAGAGCATGCCGGCAACCAGACCCGGCCAGCGCAATAGCGTCCCACCCGGAAATGTCGGTGTGGGGACTGCGGCAAAGGTATCAAACTTCTCTGCCGAACCACTGATCGCATCGGCCATCAATTTGCCTCCCAACGTCGCCAGCGCCACACCATGGCCGGAATAGCCCTGGGCGACAAACAGCTGATTATCGATTCGGTCAAAATGTGGCATCCGGTTAAGGGTGATCGCCAGAGTACCGCCCCAGCCATAATCGATACGCACATCTTTCAGTTCCGGATAAAACTCCAGCATATATTTACGCACAAAACTCGGAATGTCCGCCGGGAACTTACTGGTGTAGGTTTCACCGCCGCCCCAGAGCAAGCGGTTATCACCGGATAACTTAAAGTAGTTGATCACGAAGCGGGAATCGGCCACGGCAACATCATCCCGGTTTATCCGCCGACACACCTCTTCGCTGAGGGGCTCCGTCGCCAGTATAAAGTTGTTGATCGGCATGATTTTTCCGGCGACTCTGGGCTCCAGTTTGCCAAGATAACCATTGCAAGCGAGCATCACATATTTCGCTTTAACCAGCCCGCCAGTGGTTCTGACTTCGGCATCCTTCCCACTGATACCGGTGGTGTAATCGCTGACCCGGCTGTTTTCAAATAGCCGTACCCCGGCCTTTTCGGCCGCATCTGCCAGCCCCAGCGCATAGTTCAGCGGATGCAGGTGTACCGCATCGCTCCAGTACTCGCCGCCGTAATAACGGTCCGTACCGAGCACTGCCTGAACTTCCTGATCCGGCACAAACTCAATGCCGTCGTAGCCAAGCACCTGCTGCTTATACTCAACCGCTTCTTTTATCTCATCCACATGGTCGGGCTTGGCAGCAATATGCATGATGCCCTGCTTCAGATCACACTGAATCTGATGCTCAGCGATCAGATCTTTTACCAGCTGTACGGAGTCCAGCGACATCTGCCACAGATTATCAGCGGCCGTTTTTCCGACTTTCCTGATCAGGGTCTCATGCCCCATATTATGGCCCGGGCATACCTGACCGCCGTTACGGCCCGAGGCTCCCCAGCCTACCTTTTCACCTTCCAGCAGGATGACGGAATAACCTTTTTGTGCCAGGTGTAGCGCTGCAGATAAACCGGTGAAACCGGCACCAATAATACAGACATCCGCCTGCTGTTCACCCAGCAGCGAAGGATAATCACGCTTACTGTTTGCTGAAGCAGCATAGTAAGACGGTTCGTAACCGTTGAGGGACATAAAAGGGTCTCCAAAACACTTAAAACATATAAAAAAGCAACCAAAGACCACACAACAATTCGAATGATAATTCTAGTTTAATCATGCTACAAGCCTTTTATTTAAGGCATTTTTAAATTTTAACTGTTGCTTTTAAGAAAAACTTACCCTAACCTATAAAACCGAATAATGATTCAACTATCAGCTCGACAGACAACACACAACAGAGCGCCTGATAAAGCTCATACAACCGAAACATTATTCGAATTAATAACTTAGACAGCAAAATCATCCGGCGTCGGGTGCCGGGTCGATCTATAGTGACAACAGATGCTGTCATCCTGTAACTGAAAACATAAATAACAGATAGGTGATTTATGGAAGCCGTGGAGCGCTTTCTCAAAGAGAATGGCATTACTGAAGTAGAATCCACACTGCCGGACATGACCGGTAATGCCCGGGGTAAGTTTTACCCTACTAACAAGTTCCTTGCTGAAAAAGGCGGACGCATCCCGGAAACCCTGCTGGTGCAGACGGTAACCGGTGAGTGGGCCGACAACCACTATGACATTGTTGATCCGGCCGACCGGGATATGGATCTGGTACCGGATCCGGACTCTCTGCGTCTGGTGCCCTGGGCCGATGAACCCACTGCACAGGTCATCAATGACTGCTACACCCGTGACGGCGAGCTACACCCTCTGGCGAGCCGCTCCGTTCTGCGCCGGGTACTGAAGCTGTATGAAGATGAAGGCCTGCGCCCGGTCGTTGCACCGGAACTGGAATTCTATCTGGTACAGCGCAATGTAGATCCTGACTATGAACTGAAACCGGCCACAGGTCGCTCCGGTCGCCGGGAAACTGCACGCCAGTCTTTCAGTATCGATGCCGTGAATGAGTTCAATCCTGTGATCGATACCCTGTATGGTTACTGCGAAGCACAGGGATTGGATGTTGATACCCTGATTCATGAATCCGGTGCGGCACAGATGGAAGTTAACTTCCTGCACGGCGACGCGCTGGCACTGGCCGATCAGGTGTTTGTATTCAAGCGTACGCTGCGGGAAACCGCGCTTAAGCACGATATGTATGCCACCTTTATGGCCAAGCCGATGCAGCATGAACCCGGCAGCTCCATGCATATACACCAGAGCCTGATCGACATCGAAACAGGTGATAACATCTTTGCCGGTACCGAAGAGAATAAGTTCTCAGAGAAGTTCTACAACTACCTCGGCGGTCTGCAGAAATACACCCATCATGCGATCTCTTTCTATGCCCCTAACGTGAACTCTTACCGTCGCTTTGCGCCAGAGATGGCCGCACCGGTGAACTTCAAATGGGGTATTGATAACCGCACCACCGGTATCCGGGCTCCGGATGCACCCCTCAGTGCTACCCGGGTTGAGAACCGTTTCCCAGGAGCCGACTGCAACCCGTATCTGTCCATCGCAGCCAGTCTGGCCTGCGGCTATCTGGGTATGAAATCTGGCCTGAAACCGGATAAACCAATCTCCGAACTGGCAGCGGGTGAAGGCGATACTGTCGAAGTCGCACGTTCTCTGGAAGAGGGTCTGCGCCTGCTGGAAGACTGTCCGGAACTGCGGGAGATTATGGGACCGGAATTCGTTGACGCTTACATCGGTGTAAAGCGTGCCGAGTTCGAAACTTTTAACGAGGTAATCAGCTCCTGGGAACGGGAATATCTGTTACTAAACGTTTGATTCAAATCTATTTTCACACGGTAATCTGCTGGCAGTATTGCCCTGCCAGCAGACCGGGTATATAAAATCATCCTGAACACAGGCCCTGAATGCGAGGCAGAAAATAATGAAAAAAACTGTTCCTTCTCTGTTAGGTAAAGCGATTCGGACAACCCTTCTCGGCGCAGCGATTGCCGTACCAACAGCCCAGGCTCAGGAAGTGATCAACTTCTACAACTGGTCAGACTACATCGCCGAAGACACCCTGAAGAACTTTGAAGCCGAAACCGGCATCAAGGTGGTCTACGATGTCTATGACAGCAACGAAACCCTGGAAGCCAAACTGCTGGCGGGTAACTCAGGTTACGACCTGGTAGTACCCAGTTCGCACTTTATGGCGCAGCAGATTAAAGCAGGCATCTTCCAGCCACTGCAGAAAGACAAGCTGACCAATATCGGCAATCTTGATCCAGCGCTGATGGAGAAGCTGGGCCAGAAAGACCCGGGTAACAAGTACGGCGTGCCGTACATGTGGGGCACCACCGGTATCGGCTACAACGTCGAACAGGTTAAAGCGGCACTGGGAGATGATGCCCCGGTGGACAGCTGGGAGCTGGTGTTCAACCCGCAGAACATGGAAAAGCTGAAAGACTGTGGCGTCACCTTCCTGGACTCTCCGGATGAGATGTACCCTATGGCCCTGCTCTACAGCGGCAGTAGCCCATCGGATCAGAGCAAGGCTGCGCACAAGTTCGACAGCCCGGCAGCAAAAGCGCTGCGCGGCGTTCGCCCTTATCTGCGTCAGTTCCACTCATCCCAGTATGTGAATGATCTGGCCAACGGTGATATCTGCGTGGCAGTCGGCTATTCCGGTGATGTATTCCAGGCTCAGGCCCGTGCTGAAGAAGCGGAGAATGGCGTTGAGATCGCCTATACCATCCCGAAGGAAGGTACCGAGATCTGGTTTGATATGCTGCTGATTCCAGCCAGCGCTGAAAACTCTGAAAACGCGCACAAGCTGATTAACTACCTGCTGCGTCCGGATGTGATCGGCGACATCACCAACTATGTCTGGTATGCCAACCCGAATCCGGCCTCCAATGCCCACATCGATGAAGAGATTCTCACCGATACCGCAATCTACCCGGATGACGAAACACGTGGTCGTCTCTATCTGACCGACCAGTTGCCACCGAAAGTGGCCCGTGTTCGTAACCGTACCTGGTCAGATATCAAGACCGGCAAGTAGTACTCCAGAATAGTACTACAGAGCAATACTCCAGAGCCTGTTGCGACAGGCAATGTAGGCACTTTAGCCCTTTACTTTAACCGTAAAGGGCTTTTTTATTTCTGCTCCAGAATCAGACGAAGCCGGATCAGGCGTGACCCAGCAGACGGAAGTTCCAGTTCTCAAGTTTCCCTGTCTCGAGACGGCTTTCCACTTTGCTCATCCAGCTCTGCGAGAGCCGGGCCTGTTGCTGCAGCCTGAGCAAAGCCTCCCGGTCCAGCGGGGTACCAAAGAACAGATCACAGACCTGTTTAACCGTCAGCGGTTCAGCCACACGATCAACCAGTACCAACGGGTCATCCGCACTGACATTACCTTCCTGAATCACCCGATATAGCCAGCCGCAGCGACTGTTCGCCTGCATCTCAACCGAGAAATTTTCTACCGCCCAACGCCGGTTCAGCTTAAAGCAGGGAGAGCGGGGCTGGCTCACCTCAATAACCGCCTGCCCCCACTGGAAGCGATCACCCAGACACACAGTGTCTTCAGTCATGCCCAGCGTGCTGATATTCTCCCCCATACCCGGAGCGCCGATACCAAACTGCTCGCCATAGCATGACCGCCAGTAGCGGTAATGCTCCAGCGGGTAATGATGCAGTGCCCGCTCAGCGCCTCCATGATGCTTTGGATCTGCGCACTGATCCCCTTCAAGGCCAGTCCGGCTCAGAAACACAGCACCAGAGACCGGACTTTTTTCGATCGCCGTTTCAAACCCGAAACTCTGCTTTACCTGTCCGGCATAGACACCTTCCGGCACAACCGGCGTGTTGAGACTATCGATCACTTTATTCACCACACTTTCACTATAAGCTCTGTCGCTACAATCTTTGTTCACTACAGACTCTGTTCACTACAAAGGCTGCTGCATCATCTGCTGATACAACGCCGGAAACTCACCGATCAAAAAATCCATCAATGCCCGCACCCGTTTCAACTGATAACGCCCCGGCGGGCACACCAGCGACAGCAGCGTCGAAAGCTGCCAGTCAGGCAACACTTCCAGCAATTCACCGCTGTTGATCGCTCCCTGCACATAAACATCGGCCAGCCGGGCCACTCCTTGCCCCGCCAATGCAGCCTGATACATCACCCGGCCATTAGCAATCTGAAAACCTTGCTGAGCATGCACCGAGACCTGCTCTTCCCCTTTACTGAACTGCCACTCACTGACGCTGCCATAGATCAGCGGCAGATGGGTAAGATCACGGGGATGCTGAATCTCAGGATTATCGTTAATGAACGCCGGACTGGCGACATAGCGCGTGGTAATCGCATGCAGGCGCCGGGCGATCAGCGTTGAATCCGGCAGCTCCCCCATGCGCATCACCACATCATAATCACTGCTCAGCAGATCAACCCGCTGACTGGAGAAGTCCAGTTTGATATGGATATCCGGATGCTGTTGCTGAAAGCGGATCAGCAAGGGCGCGATCAGCTCCTCACCGATCAGGCCACCCACGGCATTCATTCGAATGGTTCCCTGCATGGCATCGGTTGACTGGGTCACCCAGCGCCGGGCATTTTCCAGCTGCGCAATACCCTGTTGACACTGCTCCAGATAGCCCTGTCCCAATTCTGTCAGCCTTAATTGCCGGGTTGTCCGGTGCAGCAACTGCACGCCGAGCTGACTTTCCAGCTCGCTGACCTGCTGACTCAGGCTGGCTTTCGACAGACCGGTCGCATCGGCCGCTGCGGTAAAACTGCCATGCTCTGCCACCGCCATAAACGAGCGGATACCGTTCCAGTACATTGTAAGAAAAAACCTAACAGTAATTTTAGATTAGAGATATTTTTCAAATTATAGTAATCCCTAAAATAGGGCTCATCAACTTAAGACAACAGATTCTGACCAGGGAGTCCGACCATGAACAACTTACCTCTTATCGCAATCACCGGTGCAAGCTCCGGTATCGGTGCAGCCATGGCTATAGCTTTCAGCGCTGCCGGTCACCCACTGCTTCTGCTATCTCGCAATACAGCAGAGATGGAAGCGATGGAACTGCCAGATACACTCTGCAAAGCGGTCGATGTCACTGATCGTGAAGCAGTGATCGCAGCCGTTGCCGAAGCTGAAGCGCAGTTCGGCGCCGTCGACTGCTTTATCAACAACGCCGGAATGATGCTGCTGGGTGATATGCACACCCAGAGTCCAGCCGAATGGCAGCAGATGTTCGACGTTAACGTGATGGGCCTGCTGAACGGCATCCACAGCGTACTGCCAGCAATGCGTGAACGTAAAGGCGGTACCATTATCAACGTCAGCTCCATCGCCGGTAAGAAAACCTTCCCGAACCACGTAGCCTATTGCGGTACCAAATTTGCCGTACACGCCATGAGCGAAAACCTGCGTGAAGAAGTAGCTGACGACAGCGTGCGAGTGATCACTATCGCTCCGGGTGCGGTAGAAACTAACCTGCTGTCACACACCACCAGCGATGCGATCAAAGCCGGTTACGAAGAGTGGAAGGAGAGCATGGGCGGCGTGATCAGCGCTGACGATATTGCCCGCAGCACGCTGTTCGTTTACCAGCAGCCACAGAATGTCTGTATCCGGGAGCTGGTTGTCGCTGCGACCCGCCAGCAGCCGTAACAGGAGCACAAAAAACCTCAGGGAGTTTTGCTCTCTGAGGTTTCAGATTGTACGAAGAACGTCTGTTTTACAGATGACCCCGCCCATGGGGCGCTTCAAAATCCAGTACTGGCCCCAGCGGTACCACCCGGGTCGGATTGATCATATCGTGGCTGTAATAGTAGTGCCCTTTGATATGCGACATATCCACAGTCTCTGCCACACCCGGCAACTGATACAGCTCACGGACATAGCCAGAAATGTTCGGGTAGTCCTTCAATTGCTTCAGATTACATTTGAAATGGCCGTGGTATACCGCATCGAAACGCACCAGCGTTGTAAACAGGCGCAGATCGGCTTCTGTCAGGGCAGGCCCTGTCAGATAGCGATGCGTTGTCAGAATCTCTTCTAACCGGTTCAGGCTGTCGAACAGCGCCAGCACGTTGTGCTCATAAGCTTCCTGAGTAGTTGCAAAACCCGCCCGGTAAACACCGTTATTTACTGTGTCATAGATCCAGCCATTCAGCTCTTCAATCTTGCTTTGCAGCGCCTGAGGATAGAGATCCAGAGTATTGCCGGTCAACTCATTGAAGGCCGAGTTAAACATGCGGATAATTTCGGATGACTCATTGCTGACAATAGTTTCGCGCTGTTTGTCCCACAATACCGGCACCGTTACCCGTCCGGTGTAGTCAGATTCAGCCCGGGTATAAACCTGATGCATAAAATCAAAGCCATACAGCTCATCACCGGTCGAGCCGCTTTCCTGATCAAAACTCCAGCCGCCTTCCAGCATGTTCGGGCTGACCACAGAGACAGAGATCAGATCTTCAAGCCCCATCAGCTTACGAAAGATCAGAGTACGGTGAGCCCATGGACAGGCTAACGAAACATACAGATGATAGCGGTCCGGTTCAGCCCTGAAGCCCGGCTCGCCGGAAGGACCGGCGCTGCCATCAGCAGTGATCCAGTTGCGAAAACCGGCCTGCTCTCGCACGAACTCGCCTTTGGACTTGCTGGTTTCATACCAGGTGTCGTGCCACTTACCGTCAACTAATAAACCCATCTCTCTGCTCCTGTCAGCCTTTCTGATGGCTGAAGCCTGATTCGATATGGGCTCATCTTAATTTCTATTTAATTGATAGAAAATCTCTTAAATTCGCATATTTTATTCTATTAAATAGAATCTACTCAGGAACCGTACACTGCTGGTGCAGCAGTTCAGCCAAACGACGTACACCGGGACCAGGCTGTCTGGCATCAGCATAATAGAGCTGCAGCATAATGCTCCGCTCCGATCCACTCTGTAATGGAATCGGCTTCAGAGTACCGCGCTCCAACTGAGCCTGAATCCGTGTCAGCGGCACCCAGGCAAAGCCCATTCCACGGCAGAGCATCTCAACGGATGTGGCTATATTGCTGACGGTCCAGCGCTCATCCGCACCCAACCAACCGGAATCGACCTTTCTTAACAGCGCTGAATCCCGGGTCACCATCTGACGAAACCGAACCAGCTCATCGACCGGCAGCGGATTGTCTGCACTGCAATGTTCAAATACCGGATAATCCGGCGCGGCCACCGCAAGAAACTCGACGGCAAACAGGGGTTCCGCCACAAAGTCAGACAGCCCAGCACCGGCAATCGCCAGATCCACCTTTCCTTGCTCTAATGCTTCCGCCGCTCCGGACAGCACCGTTTCATACAACTGAATCCGGGTATTGGGATAATCCTGCGAGAACAGCTCCAGTGCCTGCGCCAGACACTCAGTCGGAAACGTCTGATCCACCGCCAGAGCAATCTCCGGCTCCACACCGGCATTAAGGTTAGCCGCCAGCGCATCGATACTGGCCGCCGACTCCAGCAGATGTTCCGCCCGCCTGAGCAGCAAGTGCCCTGCATCGGTCAGCTGTGCTTTGCGACCATGTACTTCCAGCAGCTTCACATCCAGCATACGCTCCATCTTCTGAATCGCATGATGAATACTGGACTGACTCTTGTGCACAGCCGCCGCAGCATGGGCAAACCCACCGTGATCCACCACCGCTTTCAGCATCCGCCACTGTTCCAGTGTGACCTTCATAACACACCATATTTTCTATTTTTTAGAAATTAATACCCGATTTATAGCGATTTTTATTTCTAATTAAAAGAATAAGATTGCAGTATCTGTTTCAACACAAGACGTTTCAGGAGCCCACTATGGCTATTCAGATTATTCCCAGCCACCCGTCTGCCGACGGTGCCGGCGTAAAGATTCAGCGGGTACACGGTTTCCGCAATAACGGCTTTGACCCGTTTCTGATGCTTGATGAGATCCGTTCCGATAATCCGGATGATTATGGTGCAGGTTTCCCCGCCCATCCTCACCGGGGCATCGAAACCCTCACCTACATTCGCCATGGCGGCTTCGTTCACGAAGACCATCTGGGCAACAAGGGTGAGATCCGCAGCGGCGGCTCACAATGGATGTCCGCCGGACGGGGTATCATCCACTCCGAAATGCCACTGCAGAAAGACGGCTTTATGCACGGCTTCCAGCTGTGGTTGAATCTGCCAGCCAAAGACAAAATGAAAACGCCGGAATGGCAGGATGTCCAGGCAGAACAACTGCCCTGGCAGCCACTCAATAACGCTGAAATCAAACAGATCGCCGGTGACAGCAATATCGACGGCCAGACCATCAGCGGTCCGCTGCGCCACCTGCCAGCCTCAGCAACCGTTGCCGACCTGCGCCTGATCAGCGGTGCCAATCTAAACCTGCAATCCGGCACGGACAGAACCACCCTGCTCTATGTCTATGAAGGAGATATCAGCCTGAATGATCAGCCCGTTACCGAACGGCAGATAATCAAAGTGACTCACGAAGACAACGTCACCGTCAGCGCTACCGATAGCGCAGGCCTGTTACTGCTCAGCGGCATTCCCATCCAGGAACCGGTCGCCCATTACGGCCCGTTTGTGATGAATACGCAGGAAGAGATTGATCAGGCCGTTCGGGATTATCAGGAAGGAAAGCTCGTAGAAGGTTAAGAGCGTGTGGCTGGACCGGCGGGCAAAGCCCGCCTCGCTCGACCGCATTGCAAAGCAATGCTCGCTAGTGGCTCGAAAAAGCATGAGCCGCAGTTATCTGAATGTGTTGTAGCGAGGCACGTCCCCGTGCCGATGGGAGGAATTGTGGGGCGTGGCTAGACCGTCTCGCAAGCGAGACGCGCTCGACCGCATTGCAAAGCAATGCTCGCTAGTGGCTCGAAAAAGCCAAGAGCTTCGGATTTCTGAATAAGAATTGTAGTGAGGCACGTCCCCGTGCCGATGGGGGGGATATATAGAGATGTGGCTCAATAAACGCTAAGACTTGTATAGAACAATCCATGTCGTGTCTCCGTTTCCACTTTTAGCAGGCCGTTTTTCTGTTTTCCATGCTTCATTTTGTGGCCCAAAAGCTGCGTTCATTACTTTAGGAACAAGACGAAAAGCTGCATCGTTTCTGTCTTTCTGGTCTAGTGGCAGAGCCTCTTTTAGGCATTCCTGCAGGCCTCGCCAGGGCACACCATTTTTTTCAAGCCTACCCATTAAGGTTCGATCTGAAAGCAATAGATCAACTGCACATGCTTCATTAGAAGGAAACTGCTCCAACACCTTTTCTTTCCTTGCAGAATTGAAATAAGCACTTACAGGTCCAATTTTAACTTTTGCTAAAGATTCTCCTCCGTCGTCGGAAAGAGGAATTGAAACACCAGTCCCTCCCTTCCATATACTTAGCCTGGTTCCACCTTTTCCAAAAGTGAAGGGGCCTATTCGGAATCTAAGTTTCATTCGGCCTCTTACATTTAACGTCTAAATCAGGTGCGCCGTAGGCGTCACCTGGATTTTTTTGTTATATCTGATCGAATAGAATTTTTCCTTTATGCTCATCAATTGGCACTATAATTCTATGCAATAAGATATGGTCTTCATTAACAGATTGATCAATTAGATGTTTGAATAGCGCCAATGTTTCTTTCTGCAATGGATTTAGATCAGAAGAAAATATTGTAGCTTCCTCGATAGATGCATACTCTAAGAAATCGAAGTAAAGGCGAATAAATCCAGATATAACGTCTGACACTTGAACTAAGTGGTTTTCATCTTTTTTTGATTCTACAAAGGAAAATGATAATTCATTCAAACCTGCATCGTATTCTTTTGCAGAATTCATTTTCTTTTCAACTTCAAACTCATTATCAAGAACATGCAATGAGTTTGGAAACATTTTCAGCCTATTCATATAGAATAAATAGAAGTCTTCTATAAGAATATCTTTTTTAGAACCAAAAACCAGTTCAAAATTTATCTTATCTTCAAAAAGCTTGATGCACTTATAAATCAAAAACCATAGATGACTCAGCATTTTTACATCTAGATCAATTTCAGAAAACTTTAAATCAATATTCCTCATTACCAGATCACCAAGTCGTTCGAGGAACATCTGTGACTCATGCTTTTGTATGTTGGGGTAGTTAAATTGACTCATTAATGACAAGAAGTTTTCTTTGTCAATTTTTATGAGTCTATATAAGCAGTCCTTATATAAAAACTGATTTTCATAATCCCGTGGATCATTTGTGCAAAGAACTAAATCTTCAATTATATCTAAAAACGACCAATATACTGTATTGATCATTTCATAGTGAATAAATATTTTCTTTGAGAGAAGACAGTTAAAAAGAGCCTTAAACTTTCTGCTACCCAAAGCATATTTAAAAGCTTCTACAGGTGTGTATCTAGCCCTTATCTTGACCATCTGAGCTAATTTCAACTCAGATAAATCTTTTGGGAGACATAACTTTTTCTTTAAATCATAAAAATCCATACTTTCGCTTTCTTCATTAAAAGCGACTCCTGCTAGGACAAAAACAGGCGATGCTTTTTTGTTAGGATCATTGTCAATATTGTATTTATCACCTTCTAAAAGTAACTTTCTAATATTATTGGATTCATCGTAATATAAAGAATATTTACTCTCGCTAAACTCTAATTCCATTTCTCACATTTCTCGATGACTTGTACTGAATAATATAACATTTTTAATATTCGGCCCTTGCAAGGCTTATAAGTTTGCAAGCTTTGCCTTCTTGTAAAGTACGTCTTAAATCTATGGTCCTTAAAACAGTGTTTCGTTGAAGCTGAAAGTATCAGTTGTCTGTTGCGAAATATGCAAAGGCAAGACAGGAGAAGAGGATTATTGGTGTTCATCCTTAAACCCATCTGTGCGACCTGCATTGCGCAGAAACATCAGACTCTGATACGGGGACTCCTTTAACCCATCCATTGAACTATATCTCAGTAGCACATTAATGACTATTGAGATCTGTCAGTGCTTTTCGCTCTTCGCTTTTTCGAGCCACTAGCAAGCATTGCTCTGCAATGCGGTCGAGCGAGTCTCGTTTACGAGACGGTCCAGCCACGTATCTACTTATCCCCATCGCGGCTGGAAGCCCCTCCTACAAAAAGATGAACAGCATCGGCCATGCTCCCTCCCTCTCTTCGCTTTTCGAGCTACTAGCAAGCATTGTTCTACAATGCGGTCGAGCCACGAGCCACCCGACTATTTATCGGCACAGGGACGTGCCTCGCTACAACCCCTATTCAAAAAACCGCTGCTTTTCGCCTTTTCCAGCCACCAGCAAGCATTGCTTTGCAATGCGGTCGAGCGAGTCTCGCTTGCGAGACGGTCTAGCCACTAACTTTGTTCTTGAAACTGCAATGCCGACAGCCGCGCATACAGCGAGCTACTAGACAACAGCTCCTCATGCCTCCCCGTCGCTACAACCTGGCCTTTGTCCAGCACGACAATCTGATCGGCGTGGACAATGGTTGATAACCGGTGGGCGATGATAACGGTTGTGCGGCCGATCATCAGGTTATGCAGCCCCTGCTTTATTGCTTCTTCGCTTTCGGCATCCAGTGCGCTGGTTGCTTCGTCCAGCAGCAGGATCTGAGGGTCATTCAGGATGGCGCGGGCGATGGCTATGCGCTGTTTCTGACCGCCGGAGAGACGGACACCTCGCTCTCCCAGATAGCTGTTATAACTATCCGGTAGCTGAATGATGAACTCGTGGGCATAGGCGGCTTTGGCGGCGGCCATCACCTGAGCTTCGCTGGCATCAGGTTTTCCGTAGCGGATATTGTCCAGCACACTGCCGGTGAACAATGCCGGTTGCTGCGCGACCAGCGCCATCTGGCTTCGTAATTGTTGAGGATCGGTGTGGCGCAGATCGGTTTCGTCATAGCAGACCTGCCCTTTGGTTGGGTCGTAGAACCGCAGCAGCATCTCGAATACGGTTGATTTGCCTGCTCCGGATGGGCCGACCAGGGCGGTGATTTTGCCTGATGGAATTTCCAGATCGATGCCTGATAGCGCTTCCTGTTCCGGTCGGGATGGATAGTTGAAGTGAATCTGACGCAAGCTCAAGCACGCCTGCGACGCTGAGATGTCTGATGGTTGTTCCGGTGCATAGATCTCGCTGCGTGCGTTGAGCAGTTCCATTAAGCGTTCGGTCGCACCGATAGCCCGCTGCAGTTCGCCGTAGACTTCCGACAGTGTGCCTGCGCCCATGGCCACAATCAGGGCGTAGAAAACAAATGCGCCCAGTTCGCCGCCAGTCATAACACCGGTAATCACATCGTGACCGCCTACCCAGAGCATGCCTGACAGTCCACCGAAGACCAGCATGATCACCACTGCAATCAGAAATGCCCGCTGACGGATACGATTGAGGGCCACCTGAAATGCCCTTTCCACCTCACCACTGAAAGCGCCACTTTCGTGCCCCTGCTGGTTGTAGGCCTGCACGGTTTTGATCTGCTGAATCGCTTCACCAGCGTAGCTGCCGACCTCAGCGATAGAGTCCTGACTTTTCCGTGCCAGCTCTCTCACCCGCCGACCGAACAGAAATACCGGGAGCAGAATCAATGGAACTGCGGCAACGATGATCATGGTCAGCTTTACATTGGTGACGAACAGCATGACCAGCGCCCCGCTGGTCGTCACTACGCTGCGAAGCGCCATGGAAAACGAGCTGCCAATAATCGACTGAAGTAATGTGGTATCGGTGGTCAGGCGAGACATTATTTCGCCGCTGCGATTGGTCTCGAAGTAACTGGTATGCATGTTGATGAGGTTATCAAACACCGCTTTGCGGATATCTGCCATGACCCGCTCACCCAGCCAGGAGACCAGATAGAACCGGGTAAAGGTGCCGATCGCCATAATGGACGCCATGATCAGCAGAACGATAATCGCCTGATTCAACTGGCTGACAGAGCCCGCCACAAAGCCGTTGTCGATCACTCTCTTTACACCCTGACCAATGGCCAGTGTGATACCCGCAGTAATCAACAACGCAACCATCGCCCCCAGCCAGTGCTTGCTGTAGGGCAACATGAATTTACCAAGCTGCAGTAATGGCGAAAAATTTCGTACCGGGTTCACTTATGTATCCCTATTCATGCAAGCCTACAGGCTTATGATTACTTACCAGCCAGAAATCGGCACGGGGACGTGCCTCGCTACAATCCGGTTCAGAGAACCGCAGTTCTCCCCTCAAATACATCCATACTTCACAGCTTTCAGTCTTTTCATTTCGCTATTAAATCTGGATATGTATGCGCGAACATCGTTATCCTCAATCGATTCAACTTGCTGCAATACCAAAGAAAGATCGGTATAAGGATTACAATCCGGATACTCCGGGCTCTGCGGCGCACCTGAAAAGATTGCTTTGTTGCTATCAATCGCCTGCAACAAAACAATCCCTTGCTGTTTAAAAATCGTTCCCGCCTCCGCTTCAGCGGAGTCAGGTACCATAGAGAAATTCAGTCTCACAGTGTCTTCCTGACAGCCCATCAGAATTAATGACATCAGAATCAATATTTTTCGCATAGTGGTCCCTCTACTATTTCGCCATTCGGGTGTAAGGACTAAGTAAGTTACACCGCTATACGCAATTGCTGCTTTACAAGCCTACCAACCAGAAATCCAATATCGTAACTAATTTGCCTGTCTGATTTTGTAGGAGTTGCATTATATACCCGGGCTCTTTTGGCTTTTTCTAGCCACGCATTACCCAACCACACATCGGCACGGGGACGTGCCTCGCTACAATTCCCTGTCTAAGATCGCGGCTGGAAGCCCCCCACAAAGCCCCTCGTTCAGCTCCTCTGCTCTTCGCTTTTTCTAGCCACGAGCGAGCATTGCTCTGCAATGCGGTCTGGCAAGGCAGACCTCGTCTGCCGGTCTCGCCACTTTTTTTACACCCCATCCCAGATAAGCTTCAGACCCACGATAAACAGCATCACCAGAATAATCCGGTAGAACAGTTTGTCATCCAGGCGATCCTGTATCAGCAGTCCCAAGCGGATACCCAGCCAGGCAAAAGGTGCCAGTATCAGTCCCAGCCAGAGATTCTCGGTATTGATCTGGCCCAGTGCGCCGTAGGCAATCAGCTTTACTACGTTCACCCCTGCCAGAAACACCACGGCGGTTCCGAGGAATGTCTTTCTCGGCAGTTGCATGGGTATCAGGTAGAAGTTCATCGGCGGGCCGCCGGCGTGGGCCAGAAAGCTGGTAAATCCTGCCACCATTCCAGAAATTCGTCCGGTCAGTTGCGAGTGGGCTCTTCCTCCCGCTCCCAATTTAGATAAGCCCCACAGGGCAAAAGCGACCGACAGAATCCCCAGCAACAGCCGGAGAATATTGTCATCCAGATAATCAAACAGCAGGTAACCGATGAAGATACCTACCAGAGCGCCGGGAAACATAATTCGCAGCAGGTCTGTACTGCGATGCTGCCACCAGGCTCTTACGCTGAAGATATCCATAAAGATCAGCAGTGGCAGCATGATGGCGGCGGCCTGGATCGGGCCGATATAGATCGACATCAGCGGCACAGTGATCACCCCGACTCCACCGGCAAAGCCTGATTTTGAAATTCCGGTCAGCAATACCCCGATGGCCGACAACAGCCAGAAGGTCCAGGGTAGTGATTCGATCAGCGCCATGTTTTCTGCTCTTCAGATCAAAAGAGCGGGCATGATAGCGCAAAAAAGCAGCAGGAAATATTTACAGGCATGCGGGGAACGGGTACAAAAGAGTGGTTATTCTTTTCAGAAGAACCGCTCAAGGGCATAGCATGATTGTAATCCGAAGAGCCGATGACCGGGGCTACGCCCATTTTGGCTGGCTGGAATCCCGCCATGTATTCTCGTTTGGCAGCTATTTTGATACCCAATGGATGGGAGTATCAGAATTGCGTGTGGCAAACGAAGACCTGCTCTATCCCGGCGCTGCGATCGAACCATCCAGCCATCAGGATATGGAGATCATCAGCCTTATTCTGGACGGCAAGGCCCTCCATACTGACTCTCTGGGGAATAAAAAGGTCTTCAATGGCCGTAGCCTGCAGCTGATGAGTACCGGTACCGGGCTTGAGTTCAGTGAGCAGAACAGTTCAATGGAGAACAGCCTGCGCATGCTGCAATTCTGGATTGTCCCCCGTGAAACAGGCACTTCTCCCCGTTATCAGTCTATGCCGGTACAAAGTCGCGAAGGCATTCAGCTGTTGGTTTCACCGGATGGCAGAGATAACTCCCTGCAGATTCAACAGGACTGCTGCATCTATCAGTTCCGGGTTCAGGCTAAGCCCTGCGGCTTACCCGATGCTGAAAATGGCTTCCTGTATCTATTCAAAGGTGAGTTAGAGGTCAACGGCAGCGTGCTGCAAGCCGGCGACTCAATGCTGTTTGAAGACGAGCCCTTTATCTCCCTGCGGGGAATTGATCGGGCAGAAGGGCTGTTTTTCACCCTTCCCTGACGCACCGCACAAAGCCCCTATTGTCTTAAAATGATGTCAACTGTCTCTTTTTGAACAGTTTTGACAGGATTTTCGTCGCTTATTTACCTGTCATAAAAGATTTACATTATTTTATTTTGCATCGCACAAAAAATTAGCTATATTTAAGTGGCACTTTGCTTTTTGAGCCACTGAATTTGGCTTTTTACAGGCCCGGCGCCCGCCGGGCCTTTTTTTATTCTTTTTTAATGCAGCGCAACAAAAACTGGGATGGCGTGTCTGAACAGCGCCTTAATAATCGCATTCCAGAATCGAATGAGCGTTTTTGCCATAGTATTTTCATATCAACCAACAATAGCATGTACCACAAACAAGAAAGCCCCGCGCTGGCGGGGCTACATGAAACATGCGAACAATGTTCTTCTAGCTTTTGGCCTCAATGATTGAGGCTGGCATATACCCGATTTGCTCGGGGCACTTACAGCTTAGACCAGCCTGCTGATTCGCATCTTGAAAAGATTTAGCAACAATGCGGGCTTAATTGCGTTTTTTTCGCTTGATCCCGTCTGATGGCAGCGCCTGTAAAGGATCATCCGGCCACTGGTGTTTTGGATAGCGGCCTTTCATATCCTTCTGCACCTCTTTGTAACTGTTAGCCCAGAAGCTGGCCAGATCCTGAGTGACCTGCAAGGGCCGCCTTGCCGGGGATAACAGATGAATCTTCACCGCTACACCGTTGCCCAGGGTGGGTGTGCTGGTACAGCCGAACATCTCCTGCAGTTTGACCGCCAGTACCGGTGGATATTCACTGTAATCCAGTTGGGCGCTGTGACCGGAAGGTAGCTTCAGTCGTACCGGTGCCTGTTCATCCAGTTGTTGCGGCAACGGCCAGGGCAACAAGCCCTGCAGGATGCTGGCAAGATCCAGCTTACGGAAATGATTCAGGTGCTGCACAGGGTCAAGATAGGGCTGCAACCAGTTCTCCAGAGTATCCAGCAATGCCTGATCAGACAGATCGGGCCATGGATTATCATCACTGTGCTGGCAGGCCTGATGCAGAAACGCCACCCGCTGCCGCCATAGTGCGGTTTTCTCGTTCCAGGGCAGGAGTTGCAGCCCCTGCTTTCGGATCAAACGGATCAGACCGCGGTTTTTAGCCGCCATAGGCACTTCGGCCAGCTCCTTGCGGCTTAACACCAGTACACCGACCTTACGCTGTTGCTCACAGAGCATTCTATCGGTCTGGCGATCCCACTCAACCACCTCTTCAGTGCTGACCAGAGGAGCCAGCAACCCCTTAAACAACTCAGAATTGAGAGCTGCTGCCAGATAGACAGCATCGCTGGACTGGCCATGTACACCGCCACAGTTCGCGACCACCAGCCAGGCGTTACGCTGCAATGAATCATGCTCGCGCAGGCGCACCGCCCTGCCGCCACTGAGCTGATAGTCACTGCCATTATCCCGCCGCCGACTGGCAATCCGGTCCGGATAGGCCTGAGCCAGGAGCACTGCAACCTGCTCAGCTTCATTAAGAGCCGCGCCTTCATCTGTCGGATGAATTCCCGCTTTACTGATTAACGACAGATATTGTTTGCTCAGCTGTCGCACCCGTTGCAACGTGCCTTTCTGAGAACCATGGCAGGGTAATTCACCCCTTATCCAGGCCAGTCGCCGACTGATATCGGCATCACCACTGAGGGGATCACGCTCACTCAACAGTGCTGCCAGATCGGATGCCTGCCTACCCAGTCCGAAAGCCTGACCGCGCACCAGCAAATGGGCTAAGCGAGGATGTAGCGGTAAGCCGGCCATCAGCTCACCATCTGTGGTCAGTGTGTAGCTCTGATCACTCTGCTCCAGCGCTCCCAGACGCACCAGCAGATCCCGTCCCTGTTGCAGCGCTGCTGGCGGTGGCGGATTCAACCAGCGCAACTCGGATGGATCATCCACACCCCAGCGCGCCAGCTGCAGTGCCAGCGGGGAGAGATCAGCGGTGAGGATTTCCGGATTACTGTGCTGCGCCAGCTGTTCCTGCTGGGTTTCAGACCAGAGCCGATAACAGTGTCCGGGCTCCATACGTCCGGCCCGCCCCATGCGCTGAATACTGCTGGCACGGGAAACTTTACAGGTGTGCAGGCGGGTCATCCCGCTGGCGGGATCAAGCCGTGCTTCACGGCTCAGACCGGCATCGATCACCACCCGGATACCTTCGATAGTCAGACTGGTTTCTGCAATGTTGGTTGCCAGCACAACTTTACGCTGCCCGGCCGGTGCCGGCTGAATCGCCTGTTGCTGGGCGGTCATACTCAGATCACCATACAGAGGTGAGATAATGACACTGTCCGCCACACTGCCCTGCAGCGTATTCGCAACCGCACGAATCTCCCGTTGCCCCGGCAGAAACACCAATAAGCTGCCACTCTGCTCTTCCAGCCCCTGCAACACCGCTTTAGCAACCGCCTGCTCCAGACGCTGATCTCTGCCCGGCGCGCCAAGGTATTCAGTACTGACCGGGAACATCCGCCCCTCGCTGGTTATCCGTTCAGCTTCGGGCAGGAGCTGATCAACCACCCGGTGATCGAGGGTTGCGGACATCAGCAGGCATTTCAGAGCGCTATCGTCACGGAACAGCTCACGGCCCTGCAGCATCAGCGCCAGACCGAAATCTGCATCGAGACTGCGTTCATGGAACTCGTCGAAAATAACGGCACCGTAACCCTCCAGGCTGGGGTCGTCCTGCAGCATGCGGGTCAGAATACCCTCGGTGACCACCTCTATCCGGGTTGCAGCACTGATTTTTGTATCCAGTCGCACCCGATAACCCACGGTTTGCCCGACCGGTTCCGCCAGCTGATCAGCCATTCGCTGCGCCGCCATACGAGCCGCCAGGCGGCGGGGTTCGAGCATCAGAATTTTCTGCTCGCCAAGCCAGGGCTGATCCAGCAGTGCCAGTGGCACAACCGTGGTTTTACCGGCACCGGGAGGAGCTTCCAGTACTACATCATCTGCGGCCTGCAAAGCGGCGCAAAGATCATCAAGAACAGCGTGGATCGGCAATGAAACAGACAAGAAAGATCTTCCGGGTTGCTAGCAATAAAGCTGGGATTTTAGGCTAACCGGCGACGAATAAACAGCGCATAAAAATTTGAAAAACTGAGTGTTTTTTAGACATTTGTAACAACTCATGGCTAATATACAGGGTCTGATAGCCACGGAACGCGTCTGAACAATGAAAAGTATTCGCTATTTACTGACGGTGCTGATACTGCTTCCTACCATGCTCAGAGCAGAGATCGATATCGAAGCATTCGAAGCAGAACTTGATGGAACCATAAAGTCAGCCTGCCATGGCTACCTCCCCGATATGCTCCCCGAAGTACTGGCATGGCTACGGGGCGAGATCTACGAGAAAAGCCCTTTCTGCGAAAAAGTAAGATCCGGCAATCAGGAAGAAGCGATTCACTATGCCCGCCGGATATACTCTGGCGGCCCGACTCTGGATCTGAGTAAACGGGATAACTCGGATGTTCAGCGGGCAATTGAATGTGATAACGAGTACATGTGCGTAGAGGTCAGAGATCGTCTGTACCGTGAAGGCCAGCCTATCTCTCAGGTTGACTACGACAGAGTCAGCCAGCATTGCGAAGGCCGTTACAGCTGTATCCAGGAGTTTTTCCTCGAATGGCCACGGCCTCTGCCCGCTCCCCGGTCACTGGCCGGTAATCAGATAGCCCCATCAGGCAAAGCACTGTCCGATCTGAACAGTCAGCAACAGCCCGGTAATAAGCCAGCACAACCCACCAGATCCAGCGGTCTCAGCCTTGCTGAGATGACTGGCCGTGCCCCGACACCAACAACAGTCACTGATACCCAGCGCAGCGTGACCGGTCTGACACTCAGCAGTATCCGTGATCGTGAGGAACAGAAAGCGCTGGATGAGGTATTACTGCGTTTGGGAGATAAAAAACAGGCCCTGAGCAATTTGTGCGAATGCCTAGGAAAGTCCGGTGGTTGCTACAGCGGTGCCAGTAACTCGATTCAGAAGGATATTACACAGCTGAACGAGATCCGCGGTTACGCCTGCACCGAGACCATGCTGAACACCCAGAATACCCCGACAACTCAATCTGAAGCGGCCGAGCAGACCCGGATGATTGACGATGCGATCAGTTCGGTTAAGCAGTACGACAAACAGGCGAAGCAGATGATCAGCAAAGCCAGCGGCACTAACAGCCGCAGCGGCAGTAATAGTAGTGGTAGCGGTAACAAGAGTGTCGCCTCGGCTACCCGCTCCAGCGCCTACCAACTGACCTGCTGGCTGCCGGGCCAGTCCATCTGTGTTGAATATGGCTTAAGCCGACGCAGTGATTATGATCGCTTTCTGAACCAGTGTAAGCGCAGCGGAGCCAGAATACTGGAACGCTGTGATATGGCAGGTCCAACCTGTACCCAGACCAGTGCAGGACGTGTATCCGTTACTGTTACTCCGGGCAGAAACGCGAATACTGTTCGTCAGAGCTGTCTCGCCAATGGTGGCCGGTTCAGCCAACGCTAGAAATCCGTGTTATTTAAAACGCTATCGACTCATCGGGAAGGGAAGTTATGTCTGAGAAAAGCATTACCAACAGCACATACCGAACATTTAAAACACTGACGGTTATCTCTCTGGCAGGGACTGTTGCAGTCATGAGTGGTTGTGGCAGCGTACCTCTGAAGCAGAACTCACTGATAAAACAGGAGGTCAGTCAGGAGCTTAAACAGCAGGATACCAGTGAAGTCGGTGTTGCCTATATGGCATTCGGCGGAAATGATTTCTACCCGATGTCGATCTGGCTTAACGACCTGCCAATAGCCACGCAAACCAACGGCTATGCCCGGGTACCGCTGTTACCTGGCCAGTATCGCATTAAAGCTCAGGCGCAGGACCATAGTCCGGATGAGCTGGAGTTCTCTGTTGGCAAGGGCGAAACAGCTTACTTCCTGCAGGATGGCTCTTGGGTATTCAGCCCCTATGTTCAGGTTTCAGCAGACAAGTATGCAAAGCATTTCAGCGAAAACGAATATGTTACTGAACGGCAGGTTCAGATGAATACCCATGTGTACAAGTTCTTACCGGATGCCGAACGTACGCTGGTTGAAAACTGTCTGACACAGAATACCTTTGCTGCCTGTGAACCGGTTTACAACAACATCCCTCTGCCCTTGCTGGGACTCAGTAACAGCAAGAAAGTAGCCGAGCTGGTGGAAAAAGAGCAGGCCCGTCTGGCCGCTCAGCAGGCCCAGGAAGCCTTCGAAGCCTCACTGCCTAAAGATGTGCTCAGAGATAAGTATATGCTTGCTCTGAGTGACGCCCTGACAGCAAAAGACTATACCAAAGCGGTGCCTATCTTTAAGCGTCTGGAAAGCCTGAACATCCCTCTGGATCCGGACTTTTACTACTTCTACGGTGAAGCACTGTTTGAAACCGGCCAGCCAGTCGATGCTCTGAACGCCACAAGCCAGTATGTCCGGGGGCAGGGTAATCAGGCCCGCTTCTATCAGGATGCCCTGAAGCTCCTGAATAAGATTCAGGACACGCTGTAATCGACCGGAGCACCTGCTCAGGTGCTCCCACCTTCCCAACCGTCGTTAAGCGATCCTGAAAGGCTGCATGGATGCAGCAACACCTGATTAGCTACAGAGACTGCAAAAGAAAGAAATCTACCTCAGAATGAAAAGGATATAACTACAGGCATCCGACATTCATGGGCTACGCCCATGCGAAGCGAGTATTGCCAGGCGTTTCGCAAAACGCCGCCAGCAATACAATGCTGACATCTGAACTTGCCGCAGATGTGTTGGTTTAAAACTAATGAATCAGAGCCAGTGCAGATACAAGACAAAAGCCAAAAAAAACGCCGCATAAAATGCGGCGTCAACAACGATCAAAGGTCACTCACTAAACAGTCCCGGAGAGCTCTGAAACCTTCTGGTCAGTCTTTCAGTGAGTTCATAGTAGTTCAGTTATCGTCGTCCGTCTCGGCTTCAACCTCTAACTCGTCCCCAGATTGGGTAATCTGTTCCTGGATCTGTTCGGTGATCATCGCACGCAGACGCTCTACACTGTCCTGAATGCCGGTCTGAGTCTCTTCGTCAGCCGCTTTGAAACGGTTATCGTGGGTGATCAGTTCACTCAGCAGGCTGACACTGAAAGAGCTGGATTGCTGTACAAAGGCTTCAACACGGCCTGCACTTTCAGCCAGCTGCTGGGCAAACGGCTGAACGCCACGACCACGCCCCGGATGCGGCTGATCCAGTGCCTGAACCTCGCGGTATTTTTCAACCGCTGTGTAGCTGGTGGACTGCTCCAGAGACAGGTCCATGCTGGCCAGCTGGCTGGCATCAAAGGCCAGACCACCCGCCTGATCCCAGGCGCTCTGCAGATCACCACTGAAGAAATCATCCGCCAGCGTTGAGATATCATTCACCAGGCTGGTAATTGCGTCCAGCTCATCGGTATTCAGATCACCTTTCACGGAGAAGCCGAATTCACTACTACTGCGGCTTTCCAAGCTGGAATACTCTTCTGAACCACTGGCCGTATTACGGGCACCGTAGGCCTGCTCCAGCTGGCTGGAACTGCCAAAATTGATCTCTACGGTATCCCCTTCCTGCGTTACCAGCTGTAACGAGAAGCTTTCACTGTTACTGAAACGCTCAGCACGCATGTAAGTCTGGGAGGCGCCTTCTGCCGCTTTCGGGCGGTGGTGCACATCCTGAGTTTGCTGTGAACGCTGTTCCTGACGCTCTGTCTGAACGCCGGACTGCGCGAAGTTCTCCAGAGGAAGGTTAGATAATGATGAGCTGAGTGGGTTAAACATAGCAGTCTCCGGTGTTTTGCATAGTCAGACTGTTATCGTCTGCTCCGGAAAAAACTGAAATGAAAAAAACTCAACTAAAGACTTTTTTTGATCAATGGCTGCCAGACTCAGTCCAGTGGCGGTACTTTTACCAGCCAGGCGTCCTCATCCGGTTCCAGATATACCTGCTCAAGCAGTTCGCTGGCCCAGTCATTCTTATCCGCCAGATGCCTCAGCATTGTCACTGACATGATTTTCACCGGGGGTACACTGCTCCACATTGCATTGTCGAGAAAACGCCAGTAATTGGGATCGATGGTACGCGGTTTATCGATCTGCCCCTGACAGGCTTCGCAGATCATAATGCAGTGATCAAAGTTCGGCTCCGCTTCAATCGGCGGCACTTCAAACACTTTCAGCTTCACGCCGTGGGCTTCGCATAGCTCACATTTCGAGCTGCATCGACGTACCAGGTCCTTGCCGAACAACGACAGACCGTGGTGCCTTTCATGATGTTTAGCATGACCTTTGGACATATCATTATCCCTTTTAAAATCAAACAATAATCTGATTCCAATATACTCTTAAACATAGTTCGGGTGCAGATAAAAGTGAATAAAAAAGGCGGAATATTTTCCGCCTTTTCAATCAGGGAACCGGATTCCCGACAAGGTTATCAGGCTGCAAGCGGGTGATCGTGGAAAAGGTGTGATGTTTCTATCAGAGCTTTCGGACAGTGTTTACGTACCAGTTTGTAAACCTCAGGTATCCGCTCAACAGTCACATCGACCATCATCAGAATCTGCCCGGCTTCCACTGCGTGCTGATACTTCTGCAGATCAGCATTGGGGGTGCTTTCACCGATCATTTTACCGATCCAACCGCCGAACAGAGTACCTATCAGTACCATGACCAGGAGTGACATTGAGCCAAATTCAAACCCCATGATGACTGTACCGAACATTATAAATCCGAGCACCAGTCCGAGTGTCCCTCCGGCTACCAGCCCCCAGTTGAAGTCACTTTCCAGTTCAGAGGTTTCCATCTCGGTTGCTTCGTGAATATGTGCTTTCTGCAGCATATCGTGATCTTCAGCGACAACATGCATCATCTCATCGCCAATCCCCATCTCCCGCAGACCTTCAACAACCATTTCAGCCTGTTGCAGATCGGGAGCGAGAAAAGTGAGCCGTTTCATAACAAACCTCCAGGCGCACGCGCCTTTGTTTGGCTCACTACAGTATAGACCAACACCCTCTTAATCCCGTTTCAAACGAGCTTACTGACACAGGTAGTTACCGTCTCTGTCCATCGCTTTCACGGCGCCATGATTACCCGGACAAGCGGCATAGAAAAGTGTGCTGTTAAAGGGCAGGGAAAACTGATTCTGTTTCACCTGTTGCGGTTGCAGTACTGTCTGCTTTTGAAAATAATCTCCCCGGCTACCGCACAGGCTGCGTTGATAACCGGGTTCATCCCGGGTGTGACACCAGAGTATCTCGATCGGATGATTGCAGATATTGGTGAGTGACTGGGAGCGCTCACCGACCCCGATACTGACACAGTGGATAGCATCGCTGGCCAGTGTTGCTGGTGAGCTGAGCAGCACCACTGACAGCACACTGCCTGTAAACAGGTTTGTTCGTTTCATTCTGAACTCCATTTCAAGAGTATCGCTCTCTGTATGGCTACCACTGACAGTATAGTGCGGTAGCTGACATCCTTGTTATACCTCTGCCCGGATCAGGAACAGATAAACTGATCCGCATCCATCCAGGCAGGAAAACGTTCCTTAAACTGTTGTAAATCATCGGCAGACAAAGCGTGGGTTTTAACAAATGGCTGTCCGGCGGGTTCATCGATCAGCAGATCCCCTTTGAAATCCACCAGCATACTGTCACCGCTGTAATCATGGCCGTTGGCATCGGTTCCGACACGGTTTACCCCGGCGATATAGCAGAGATTTTCAATAGCCCTTGCCTGCAGTAATTTTCGCCACGGCTGTCGTCTCACCGCTGGCCAGTTTGCCACATACAGCGCCAGGTCATAATCGTTGCGGCTGCGGGAAAACACAGGGAAACGCAGGTCATAACACACCTGCAACAGAATCCGCCAGCCTTTATACTCGACCACAACCCGCTCAGAGCCCGGCTGATAGCGCTCATGCTCACCCGCCATCCGGAACAAGTGCCGTTTATCGTAGTGTCGCTGGGTACCGTCCGGAAAGGTAAACAGCATGCGGTTAAAGAACTGATCCTCCTCTTTGATCGCCAGGCTGCCACAGATAGCAACGCCGCGCTGCTGAGCCTGCTGCTGTAGCCACTGGCAGGTTGGCCCACCCATGGCTTCTGCGGCAGTGCGGCTGTCCATGGTAAAACCGGTAGAGAACATCTCCGGCAGCAGCACCAGATCGGTGTCAGAATCATGTTCATCCAGTAACCGCTCATACATCTCGCGATTCTGTTCCGGGCTTTGCCAGAGCATATCCGGCTGAACCAGTGTCACTTTAAGGTCTTGCATCGTTTTAGATCTCAGATAATTTTTCTGCGGCCAGGGCCAGAGTGGAATCGTCCTTGGCAAAACAGAACCGGACCAACCTCTGATCTGCCGGAGGCTGCTGGTAGAACACCGATACCGGTATAGCGGCAACACCCGCCTCCCGGGTCAGCCAGTGGCAGAATTCCAGATCGGTCATATCCGGCTGGATAGCCGAGTAATCCATCAGTTGAAAATAGGTACCCGCAACCGGGGTAAAGCTGAAACGGCTATCCGCCATCTGCTGATTAAAATAATCCCGCTTAGCCCGGTAAAAATCCGGCAGGGTTTCATAGTGTTCAGGGTAATCATTGATAAAGTCGGCCAGCGCCAGCTGCACCGGGTGCACCGTGCAGAAGGTCAGATACTGGTGCAGCTTCCGAAACTCCCGACTCAGTGGCTCCGGAGCGACGCAGTAGCCGACTTTCCAGCCGGTGGTGTGATAGGTTTTGCCAAACGAAGACACCACAAACGCCCGTTCAGCCAGCGCCGGACGACGCAGGAGACTCTGATGTTCGCCTTCGAAACAGATATGCTCATAGACTTCGTCTGATAACAGCAGAATATCGGTTCCCTTCAGCAACGCTTCCAGTTGCTGCAGATCATCCGCATCCCAGACAGCACCGGTCGGATTGTGCGGGGTATTGATAATGATCATCCGGGTACGGTCGCTGATCGCGTCCGCCACTTGCTGCCAGTTCACGGCAAAATCCGGTGCTTGCAGCGGAATATGGACTGCCCGCCCACCATTCAGTTCGATGGCCGGCTCATAGCTGTCGTAGGCCGGATCAAACACGATCACTTCATCACCGCTCTTAACTACCGCGCTGATCGCTGCAAACAGCGCCTCAGTGGCTCCCGAAGTGACAGTAATCTCTGTTTCCGGATTCAGGTCACAGCCATACATCCGCTGACATTTAACGGCAATGGCATTTCGCAGCGAGGCAACACCGGTCATCGGTGCGTACTGGTTGTAGCCATTTTCAAGGTAATAGGTCACCCGATCCAACAGCACCAAGGGGCCGTCAAAATCAGGAAACCCCTGGGACAGGTTGATCGCATTGTGCTGTGCCGCCAGCTGTGACATTTCGGTAAAGATTGTAGTGCCTACGGAGGGCAGCTTACTGGAAGGGTATTGCATCGGGTATTCGTCCAACATACTGATAACACTACAGTAGCCGATTTACCCGGGGGTGGGTAGTCAGAAGCGTTGTCAGAAAATCAGAAGGTGCAGAACGCCTCGCACGATCACGCCGATCAGTGCGCCCAGAATCGCGGCCCTGGCGATAGAGGCAACCCGTCGACCGGCCGCCAGCAGGATCGCGATACCGGCAATATCAAACGGGTTAGTGATAAAGCCCGCCATCCGGTTCAGATCGTTGGCGGTAAGCGTTCCCTGATTCAGCAGGTCAATTGTCACCCCCATCATCGCAGTACCGCCGGCAATGAATTTGGTCACGATAGGCAGTACTGTCGCTTCGGGCAGATCAACCAGAGCCAGTGCCGGAGCCAGTATCCAGGTCAGCAGATCCATAGCGCCAGTATGCCGCAGTACGTTGACAAAGCAGAGCGCCAGTAACAGTAGAGGGATCGAAGCAATAACGATCTTTACCCCTTCCTGACCACCTTCCGAGAGAATCTGAATCGGGTTTTTCTTCTCGATCATCTCCGGTGCGGCGTGATCGGAGTGGCTGGTATCATCATCCAGAGCGGGATCACGAGCGAAGATGTAGTAACTGCACATCGCCGCGATCAGGCCGCCGACCAGCGAGGTGAGCATAATGACCGGCAGATCCAGCCCCACCACAACCATAGGAAACACAACATTGGCCTGTGACATGGTCAGCACTACCGCCAGGGTAGCGGCAATTGCCCGACGGGCGGTGCCATCCCGATCCATAATCGCCAGTGTGGCAACCGGCGCGTTAAAGCTGACAAACAACACCTGAACCATTGCAAAAATGCCCAGACCGGGAATGCCGAATACCCGCAACAGCGGGGACAGATGGTTGGATACCCACGCCAGCACACCTTTGGATTCAAGCAGCTGCATCAATGCCAGCATCACCACCATTACCGGCAGCAGTACATACAATGCCATATCAATTGCAGTGCGGCCTGATTCAAGAATCAGTGTGATAACCTGTTCCATAGGGGCGTTCAGCTCGTTTGTGGGTCTTCAGAGTGGATATGCTGCGTCAGCAATTTTAATTCAAGCATTAATCTAAACCATTACTTTTTATGCTTTTTTTGCAAACTGGACTGACCAGATTGGCAAGCCGACGGAGCACTACTGTCATAAATCCTTAAAATAAGTAGTTAAATTATCAAAGATCACTGCCGACTATGGTAAGTTAACGGATTAAATTGTAAGCAGTACTGTATATTTAACACTATGGGCATCGCCAGAATTTTCCGTCGTCTCGGTCAGCTGATCACTCTCACCAGCTGCACTACCTTAGTCACTCTCAGCCATGCCGCCGAAACACAGCCTCTTCAGGTCGCTGCAGTTTCCAGCGCCACCAATCGTCTGCTTAATCTGGATCAGGATAAAATTGAGCTGGCCTCAGTGAGCGCTGCAGTTATTGATGCCCGAACCGGTGCACCGCTGTTTCAGAAACACGCCGATATGGTGATGCCGATTGCATCCATCACCAAGGTGATGACCGCGATCGTTACACTGGACGCCGGACTGCCACTCAATGAGCGGATTACCTTTACTCAGGCACAGCGCAAAGCCAACAATAACTACTTCACCCGCATCCGGGTTGATTCCACTCTGCCCCGTGAAGATGTGATTCGAATCGCGTTGATGTCTTCTGAGAATATGGCCGCATCGGCGCTGGGACACACCTATCCCGGCGGTATAGACGCATTCGTCAAAGCGATGAACGCCAAGGCCGCCGAGCTGGGTATGAGCCAGACCCGGTTCGTCGATCCGACCGGTCTGTCAGAACATAACGTTTCCACCGCCGGTGATCTGGCCTTGCTGGTACGGGCAGCCGCAACCTATCCTGAGATCCGCGAGTACAGCACTACCAAAGGCTTTACCGCCCGTTTCAAAAAGCCTCGTTATACCCTGCGCTACGGTAACACCAATGTGCTGGTGCACCGGAAAAGCTGGGATATTGATGTAACAAAAACCGGCTACCTGAACGAAGCGGGCCGCTGTCTGGTGATGATGACCCAGATCCAGGGCCGCGACACCGTGATGATCATGCTGAATTCCTACGGTAAGCGCACCCCGATCGGCGATGCCGGTCGTATCAAGCGCTGGATCACCACCGGTAAGAGCGGCAAAATCAGTGACTCCGCCCGCCACTACCAGCGCCAGCAACTGAAACAGCGCCTGCCGGAAGAGCTGGCGCTGAATTAAGCGGCCTTGATTACGAGCTTTGATCAACAGCTCTTTATATCAACTGAGTGCCAGTTTCACCGCCGCTTCCGCATGGATAGCGGTGGTGTCATACAGCGGAATATCGGTGTGTTCGGCTTTAACCAGCATACCGATCTCAGTACACCCCAGAATCACACCCTGAGCGCCCTGCTCTACCAATGCCTCCATGACATCGAGATACCGCGCACGGGATTCATTCAGCACCTGCCCCTGACACAGCTCCTGATAAATAATGTCGTGCACCAGAGTCTGCCGCTCAGCGGACGGGACTAATACCTCAATCCCCTGCTGCTCGAGCCGGCCACGGTAAAACATCTGCTCCATGGTAAACCGCGTGCCCAGCAAACCGACCTTGCTCAAACCATTCTGCTTCAGACGCGCAGCGGTAGCATCAGCAATGTGCAGTAATGGAATACCGATACCCGCTTCCACCTGTTCCGCCACCTTGTGCATGGTATTGGTACCGATCATCAGAAAATCCGCACCTGCGGCTTCAACACCCTGCGCCGCCCGGGTGAGAATATCACCGGTTTCCTGCCAGAGGCCCTGATGTTGCAGTGCTTCAATCTCTGCAAAATCAACACTGAACATCGCTATTCTGGCACTGTGAAAGCCACCCAGCTCTGCTTTGATACCCTCATTAAGTGCCTGATAATAGGTCTGGGTGGATTCCCAGCTCATACCGCCCAGTAAGCCAATTGTCTTCATACGTCTTCTCCCTTTACGGTTTCAGTATGCCTGCCAGAGCCGTTGATTCCAGATACAGATCCAGGTGCTGAAAACCATACAGATCTGATCATTTTCTGATCCATGAAATATTCACAGGCGTAACAGCAGAGAATCCACTCAATGAAGAGGACACTCTCATGACAATAAAAACAATGTCAGAGATCTTCTACGATCCCCAGCTGGCAATGCAGCATATCCGGGACGAACACCTGAAAGGTACCTCGGAAATTTTCATTACCCTGGCCATACTGGCAGCAATCCCACCAATATCCCTGCTCATCGGGACCACTCAGATCGGCTGGAGTCTGACTTTTTCCAGCGAGCCGGTCCGTCTGGCTTTCAGCAGTGCGCTGGCATCAGCCATCGCATTCTACTTTGCCCTGTGGGTTTCCCTGGGCGTGGTGGCATACGCCATTCACTGGATGGAGAAAACCTACGGTGGAGAGGCATCACTTGAACGCTGTATGAACCTGACTCTGTACACAGCAACCCCACTGTTACTGGCTGGTTTTGCGGGGTTGTACCCGACCTTGTGGTTCTGCGTCGCGGCCGGTATGGCCGGTCTGGGTTACAGTACTTTCCTGCTGTTTAAAGGGGTGCCGGTGATCATGAAGATCCCTGAAGAACGAGGGTTTCTGTTCAGTGTCTCGATTCTGACCGTCGGTCTGGTGACTCTGGTAACACTGCGATCCGCAACTGTATTTATGTGGAACACGGTGATTCCGCTGGTCTATGTCAGCTAAGCGCTGAGCCTGACCTGATTTAAAGTCCTGCACTTTAACCGCTGCCATTGGTTAAAGTGCAGCCTGAGTTTATGCTGTTTCTGACATCAGCTCCGCGGTTTTGCTCTGTTTGCGCAAGCGTGCCTTCAGGTAGACAGAATATACACAGGGCACAAACACCAGAGTAACCACAGCGGCCACCATAATCCCCCAGCCCATCACCAGCGCAATGGGCCCCATGTAGTTATCATAACCGCCTAAGCCATAAGCCAGCGGTATCAGACCTGCAACGGTTGTTACCGTGGTCAGGGATACCGCTCTTAAACGGGCCAGAGAACCTTCTACCGCAAAAGCCTCAATGTTATCCGGTATGGCGGTTTCCAGTTGTTGCTGATAGTGGCATACCAACACCAGTGAATTATTCACCATAACACCAACCAGACCGATCGCTCCGACCAGTGCAAAGAAACTCAGAGGCTCTCCGTGCAGATGCAGTACTGTGGCGCAGGCGGCCAGCCCGAACGGCACGATACTCATGATGATCAGGCTTTCCCAGATCGAATCAAACAGCAGGATCAGCGCCAGCAATATTGCCACTAATGCCACTGCCAGAGCCGTCAGTAGTCCGTGCAGTGCTTCACGGGTCTCTTTCGCTTTACCGTTGCTGACCAGACGTACGCCATTGTATTCGCTGATCGGGAATTGTTCCCAGATCTGCGCTTCCACCGCCAGCGGGTCGGTCAGCGCCTGATCAATCATCCCCGATACGCGGATGCTGCGCTCACCGTTATAGTGTTTAATGGCTGCAGCTGTTTCACTTTCCCGCCACTGCACCAGGTCGCGGGCTTTCACCATCTGACCATCAGCGGCCCGCAACTCCAGATTTTCCAATGTATTCAGATTACGGTCATCATGTTGCAGCAGCAGACGATAATGGACCTCCTCATCACCGGCAAATACCCGGCTGATACGCTCTCCATCAACACTCAGGCGCAGTGTTCTGGCCAGCTCCAGTACACTGATACCGTAGCGGTTGAGACGCTCATAATCGATATCAGCGACAATCACCGGTCGCTCGTCATCGGTGGCACGGAATACCTTTTTCACACCGGTTCGCTGCTGTAGCCAGTGAGTCAGATCAGTCGCCATTCGCTCACGATCCGCGTTTTCGCCACCGACAACCATAATATCGACTGGCCTGCCCTTAGGCGGCCCGCCGGCATCCACTTCGAACTCGACATCGACAAAGCCTTCCAGCTCATCCGCTTGTGCCTGCCACTTCTCAACAATGGCATCAGCGCTTACATCCCGATCATTCGATGGCACCAGGCTGATCAGAAACGAGCTATAGGGCGCGCCGACACTGCCATACCAGCGGGCAACGTGCTCTCCCTCTGCCGCGATGATCTGTTCCAGCGCCCGACTATAGCGCCAGGCATCATCAATATTGGCGCTCGAATCCACCTCCGCTTCCACCTCTATCAGATAGGCTCCCTGAGTCGGATAGAAGATGTAATTCAGCTGCTGCAGAGATAACCCGCCACTGCCTATAATCAACACCGCCAGCAGAGGAATGGTGATGTAACGATAACGCACCGCCCGGGTTACTGTGCGCAGATAAAGTGAGCGAAAGCGAGACTCAGCAACAGCCTTTCTCTGCAGCGGCTTACCGGTGCGTTTGCGTTCCAGAATCGGGCGCAAATGGGACGGCAACACAATCACCACATCGATCAGTGAGAACAGCAAAGCCAGCCCCACTGTCATCGGCATCACATAGAGCATCTTGCCGGTATTTCCCGGCAGGAACATCAACGGCAGAAACGCCAGGAAGGTGGTGATCATACTGGTCAGCACTGCTGGCAGAATATCCTTCAGACCATTCAGAATAGCGCTGTTCACCGGTTCACCGGATTCACAGCGGTGGACAATTTTCTCCGACACCACCACAGCATCATCGACAATAATACCGATGATCAGAATCATCGCAGCCAGGGTATAGCTATCCAGCACCTGCCCCAGTGGTGCCAGAAGTGCGAACACACCGAGCAGAGAAAATGGGATACCCATTGCCACCCACAGGGCAATATTACGATTCAGCATCAGCGCCAGGGTAATAATCACCAGCACCAGACCGACAATGCCGTTATTCTTTACCACATCGAACTTGGACTGGATCTCTACAGACAGATCGAAACCAACCCGGTATTCCACCCGGTCACCGGCCTTGAGTTGCTCACGGGCCAGCAGCTCTCTCACCGCTGTCGCGGTCGCGGTGACATCCACCGCATCCGAAGTACGCAGATCAAAAGCGATCACCTGTTCACCGTTGATCGAGGCATAGCTACCGGGCCGCTCAAAAGATTCGCTTATCTGACCGCTGACATCATCCAACCGGATCACCGGACTCCGGCTGATCTGAACCTCACGCAATGCATCAAGGCTCTTAAGCTCTGACAGGGTAATCAGATCCTGCGCCGACTGATAAGACTCCAGACTACCGCCGGTCATCAGCACATTGCGTTCTGTCACTGCCGTGGCAACATCATCCAGGGTCAGCCCATAGCGGGAGAGCTGAGCCTGATCCACCTCGATCCAGAACTCTTTTTCACGCAGATCGTTGGGCAGTACATTACCGATGCCTGGCAGACGTCGCAGCTCCAGTTCCAGAGCGCGGGCATGCTGACGCAGTTGAGCATAGGGAATATCCCCGCTGACCCCGACAATCATAAAATCCAGACTCGAGGACTTAGTCACCCGGACCCTGGGTGATTCCGTCACACCGGCAGGCAAATCACTGACCCGGCTTACGGCATCACGGATATCCTGCATAGCACGGGGCACATCTTTAACATCATCTTTCAGCTGTACCCGGATACTGGAAAAGCCATCTTCCGAGGTTGAGGTAAAGGTCTTGATGTCTGACAGTGTCAGCAGCTCTTTTTCAATCCGGCTGGTGACATTCGCTTCAACATCTTCTGCAGAGGCACCCGGGTAACTGGTTTCAATGCTGGCCGAACCAAAATCGATGACCGGATACTCGGCCAGAGGCAAACGAATAACCGCATAGATCCCCAGTAATACAACCGCCAGAGTCAGTACATTAGCAGTCATCCGACGACCGATAATGTGAGTCAGTAGCTGTTTCATTGACTGCTATCTCCCACAATAGTCTCAGGAGAGAGCGTGACTCTGGCAGAGAAGCCGGGCTTTAGTACGCCCTGGGGGTTGGCGATAACCGCTTCGACACGGTAGCCCGGCTTCTGACCTGTTTCTGCTGGCGCAATATGACTGACAGCTGCCTGCTGAGAGAATGCCTCAAGTACCGGCACCTGAATCTCAACCTGATCGCCAATATGCAGCTGCTGATAGTCTCTTTCCAACAGATAGAAAACGATTTTCACCTGGTCAATCGCAACCAGCTCCAGAACCGGATCACCCGGATTCAGCAGTTGCCCCTGCTCTGCCAGAGTCTGTGATACCACGGCATCGAAAGGTGCCCGGATACGGGTTTTCTTCAGCTCCTGCCGGGCCTGTCTGACGCCCAGCCGGTTAACCTGTAACTCGGCCTGACTGACATCAAACAAGCGCTGCTGCTCATCCAGCTGGCTGCCGGAAATATTTTTTGCGTTGTAGAGTTTCTGTAAACGTTCAAGCTGACGCTGATAAGCTTTGCGTTCGGCCTGACTCAGCTTTACCCGGGCCCTGGCCAGATCCACTGTAAGCTGGTAATCAGTGGCATCAAAGGCCACCAGCGCCTGATCTGCCGTTACCCGGTCTCCCAGCGAGACGGATAACTGATTAACAACACCTGTTACTTCAGCGCTCAGAACCACTTTCTGAAACGGCTCAATTTCGGCGACCAGAACCGTTGCGGCGCGCAGATTTAAGGAGACAAGCAGAAGCAGAACCACACCGGGAACAGCTTTACAGAGCGCTTTCATAGACCGAGTTACCCCTGAGATTTTTTAAACCATCATGTATGAGGCTGATACTCTAATCTGTAGTGGGTGAAATCAGCGTGAAGCGAGTCTCAGTTAAAGTCGATCTGAATAATGAAGTGGATATCGTCCTGCTTTTTACTCTGAAACTGCCAGTCCAGGGTGGCACAGAGATCAGCAATGATTTTCAATCCGAAGCCAAAGTGTTCGGTTTTTTCTATCCTGAGCTGATCGATATCGTTAGTTATGATCAATGAGGATCCAGTCAGACAGATATCGATCTGACTGGCCGAATAATCAAATGCATTGCGCAAAGCGTTGGCCAGCACCAGCGACACCGCGACCTTATTTTTTTCAATCGGGCAACGATCGCGTATATCAGCAATGACCGCGATCTCCTTATCCTGATTCAGGGTCTCATACTTACCGATCAGCTCCTGCAACAGCAGCTCCATATCAAAGGGTTCCGGCTCCTGCCAGCGGACTTCACGTTTACTCAGCAACAGGAATGTCTGAATCACATCCTCCATCTGCTGATTAGCTAATCCGATGCGCTCCATCAACCGTGCTTTGATCTCAGCTGTCTCAGCATCCGGCTTGTCACTGCAGGCCTGCCATAGTGACAACGATGACTTGGTCACTGCCACCGGAGTACGCAACTCGTGACTGGCATAGCGGGAGAACTGTTTTTCGCGCTCAACCACCCGATTAATCTTATCGATTACCGTCTCAAATGCGTGACTGATCTCACCGAATTCGTCGTGACGGTCCAGTGGTACAAACACCGGATTATCCGGGTCAATGTTACGGGCATGTTCTGCCAGCTGCTGTACCGGGTCCGCCAGCCGACGGGCCATGAAGAGCCCCAGCACAGACCCCAGCACGGTGACCGCCGCTGCGATAATCAGCAGTAACAGCTCAATAGCCGGTTCATATACATCCAGGGTAGCTTTACCTTCAGCAATGTAAACCAGGTAGATACGCCGGGACTCCTGCTCATGCGCCAGATCAGTTACCAGAAAATGGGTTTCAATTGCCTTACCGTCATAGTGCCCCTGGGGATACCGTTCAAAATATCCGGGCCGGTGCCCATCCAGCCAGGTCGGGATCTGATCCCGGCCTTCTACCAGTAGCTCAACACCGGAAAGATCATCAAATTGAGGAAATTGTCCCGACTGGGCGTAACTTCTTTCGACTACCCGGTAGTAGTTGGTGAGAACTCCTTCCCTGATGAAGTCATCGGTAGAACGCACAATCGAAAAAGCCAGCACACAGAACAGCGCACTCAGGGCGGCACTGAACAGAGTCAGCGCCAGGGCAACTTTGTTACGGAAATAGCGGATCATCATCATCATCGGTTCAGGGCTTCAGTCTGAAACCCTTTCCTCTTACGGTTTCAATGTACCCCTCACCCACAGTCGGATCGATAATCCTGCGCAGCTGATAGATATGGGTTCTCAGGACATCACTGTCAGGGCACTCATCCCCCCATATTTCATACTCCAGATCCGAGCGGGTTACGATCTGTGGAGCCTGACTGTAAAGACACTGAAGTATGCGAAACTGGATATTGTTGACCTCCAGTTTCTGATTATCCCGGCGCACTTCTCCGGTACGGGTGTCGAGCAGGAGATCTCGATACTGGATCTGCCCGATATCCTTACGCTTTCCCCGTGCCGTCAGCGCAGTCAGTCGACAGAGCAGTTCATCCAGTTCAAACGGTTTGGTAAGGTAATCGTCGCCACCTGCATCAAAGCCTTCCAGCTTATGTTCCAGCTCGGATTTCGCAGTCAGAAAGATCACCGGAGTCTGGCAGAACAGCTTCTGCCGCAATTGGCGACAGGCCTCATAGCCGTCGATCCCCGGCATCATGACATCAAGAATAATGACATCAAAGCTCTCCTCTGCCAGCAGCGCCAGGCAGCGGTTACCGGTATCGACAAAGTCGACCTGATGCCCCTGCAGCTCCAGAAAGTCATAGATATTGCCAGCCAGGGAGCGGTTGTCTTCTACCAGCAGTACTCGCATTCATCTTTCCTGTTAAATTACTCTGACACCCCGGGGCAGCGTCGTTCGAGCCCACCCTGCTATCACTATAGCCGGGAGCCGGATTAAACATAAGAGAAACAGGATACACGGTTTTTTGTCAAAACAATGTGAACGACTTTAACAACCGCCATACCAATGCCGTTCACTTAAAGTTGATTCTACAAAAGCGGTTTGACTGGAATTGTAGAGAGGCACGCCCCGTGCCGAAAAAATCTTTTAAATCGGCACGAGGGCGTGCCTCACCACCTGAAAGCAACGTAAGAAATCCGACACTGAAACAGTAGATTGATACTTTAAAGAAGCTGAGATTCCTTTATCTGGAATGGCTAACGCAGTAAAACAAGCAGGCTTCGCCTTACTCTTCGTAAGGCTCAATCTGATAAGCTTCCATCGTGTAGCCTGAAGTGCCCAGCTCATGGGCAACGGTCTCAACCTTCAGCTCCCCGGAAATCCAGATTGCATCGTACAGATTTTCAACGTCGGTACCGGGCTCAAATGTCACATGGATCATCTGATTAGACGGCGGCGGTGGCACATGAATACAGGCGCCGAAATAAGGCACCAGAAAGAACTCTGTGACCCGCAGACCTTCCTCAACCAGCGGCACGACAAATCCGGGAATCTTAATCATCTTGCCATCCATGGACTCTTCTACCGGTGCAGAGCTGAGCGCTTCCATCAGCGCTTTTAACTTAATCTGCGCCATCGGGTCATAATCATCCAGACTGGCGAACTGGCTCACATCAAACAGGCTCTGAAGACTGAAATCAGGAGGCATAAGAGCATCCCATTCCGTTTCAACAACCTCTTTACCGTTAATTGTATTGGCAAACAGTGTTGCACTGAACAACACCGCTGCACATCCAAGAATTAATTTCTTTATCATCAGGTTCTTACCGTCATACCATCGGCCAGTGAATAGCGATAGGCACGATACCCCGGTATCAGGCCAGCTACAACACCTGCGATAAAGACAGCAATTAACAGTAAAAGTTCTCTCTGAGCCGGCAGACTGAGCGCAACCTGCAAACCGTAAGCCTGCTCCAGCCAGGGTAACAACGCCAGTAATCCAAGATAAAGTACTGCTGTACCTACCAACAAACCGGCCAGCGTCAGCAGTGCCGTTTCCATAACCAGCAACACCAGAATCTGCCAGGGCCTTGCGCCGACAGCCCGGAGGATCGCCAGCTCCCGTCGCCGTTCATTCATGCCGGTTAACAACACTGTCAACATGCCGAACAGTCCCGAGACGACGACAAAAGCGGAAATAATCAGCAAGGCATTCTCGGCAATCCCGACCATACTCCAGAGTTCCTGTAACGCCACTCCCGGAAGTACTGCCTGTAAGGGTTCAGCACGATAATTGCTGATAGAGCGTTGTAACTGAAAAGTCGCCAGGCGGGATTTCAGTCCTAACAGAAACGCCGTAATCTGCTTTGGCTCCAGCTCCCGCTCAGACAGCGGCGTAGTGCCACCGGAGCCGGGAATGTAGGTTCCGGTCTGCCAGTCGATATGAATCGCTTCAATCGCCTGCAGGCTGACATGAAGCGTATGATCCACAGGAGTACCGGTGGGTGCCAGAATACCGACAACAGTAAATGGCTGGTCTTCATGTTTCGCGAAACTGGTACTGCCTATACCATGAGCTATGACTAACTTGTCGCCCATCTGATAGTTCAGTGCTCTGGCCACTTCTGCGCCCAGAACCACATCATGCAGTTGTTCGAACTGCTGTCCCCGGGCAAACACTAACGGCCGCTTACGACCATACTGATAGTGCTTAAAGTAGGCTGTTGTTGTGCCCATTACCCGATAGCCTCGGTGGGAATCTCCAAGCGATATCGGTACCGACCAGGCCACATGGCGGTTACTGGCGATATCCTGATAACTTTTCCAGCTGACATTATTGGTAGCATTCCCCATACGAAAAACGGAATACAACAACAGCTGGACTGAACCGGAACGGGCACCAACAATCAGGTCAGTCCCTGAGATGGTGCTGCTGAAACTCTCTTTAGCGCCGGTACGGACTTTTTCAACGCCTAACAGTAGCATCACGCTGACTGCTATCGAAGCGATCACCATCAATGCCGTCAGACGGCGATTCCAGAGACTTTTCAGAGTCAGGGATAATAACAGGCTCATTACACAGCCTCCCCGGCACGGTTAAGTTGCAGCAGATCGATCTGACGCGGGAATTGCTGCGCCAGCGACTGATCATGGCTGACAAACAGCAGTGTGGAACCGTTCTGATCACATTCGTTGATCAGCAGTTCGATGAACGCCGCACGGTTGGCACTATCCAGTGAAGAAGTAGGTTCATCAGCGATAATAATTTCAGGACTACCGATCAGAGCTCTGGCAGCCGCAACCCGTTGTTGCTGACCGATACTCAGATCCGTAACCGGCTGTTGAAGCAAACCACTGAGTCCCAGTTCCTGCAACAGACTAAGTCCAGCCTCAGCCACCGAACCATAACGCTGTTCAGCACGCTCCCGGCGTATCTTAGAAAACTGACAAGGTAACTCAACGTTAGCCTGGACCGACAGATAAGGCAGCAGATTAAACTGCTGAAAAATCAGACCGATATGATCGGCACGGAAACGGTCACGCTGACTGCCGGACAGTGTATTCAACTGCTCGCCATTCAGGGTGATACTGCCCTGCGGCGCCGGGTGAATCCCTGCTATCAGATTCAGTAGCGTGGTTTTACCACAACCGGAAGGGCCATGGATAAATATCCGCTCCCCTTGCTCAATACTCAGTTGTGGTATTTCCAGGAGGGCTGGCCTGTCAGGCCAGCCAAACGTGATCTGTTGCAGATCAATCATCCACTTTTCACTCAATCAATTAACTCTGAGAGAGTGCTCAGAAGCGGAAACGGGGATTTTCCGGATTCAGTTCTGCAGCACCCTGACCATTCGGACCAATATAATTGACATCGAGGTCGTGCAACAGAGAAAAGTGTTTGAACAGATTGACTTCGATCTCTTTCAGCGCCGCAGGGTTGCTGCATTCAAAGTGATATTCCAAACGGTAATCACTGTGACTGGTTTCTTCGCCTTCATGATCGTGCTCATCATGGTCGTGGCCCTTATGATCATCATCGTGGTGCTCATCATGATCGTGGCCTTTATGACCTTCATCGTGATGCTCGTCATGGTCGTGGTCTTTATGACCGTCATCATGATGCTCTTCCTGACCATCACTATCCAGTGAGTGATTCAGATTAGCATGCTCAACCTGGCAGCCTGCCGCAGACGGCAGTGCCAGCACCACCTCAGGCATCTTCAGCTGTTTCTCAACCTTTGCCAGTACCTGACGCTGTTCATCATTGCGTGGAGCGTGTTCGAAACCCGCAAAGTTAGCTGCCGGACTTTCCAGCACCAGTTGCAGTTCATTACCTTCAAGTGCCACCAGCATTGTAGCAACACCGTGTTCATGGCTGTCGTGCTGCCGTTCAAAAGCCTGCACACTGCCTGCTACAAGAAGCAGGCTGCTTACCAATGTCAGTGATCTGTACATATTCTCTCCAGATAAAAAAAGCAGCGGCACTTTTTCAGCCCGTCGAATGACAGGCCCAGTTACGTGGTGCGTCCGAATGATACGCAGAAACTGTAGTACCGCTGCAAGCTAATCGCAACGTTATATTATAATAAAAGCGATTCAGATCAAGTGTTTTGCGCATCCGTTTATTTTTTCTCAGATCTCTGGGTTACAATGCCTCCGCTTTAACCAAAATGATGCTAAACAAGGAAACACAAATGGCACGTATTAAGTTGTTACTGGCTGTTGCAGCGGTGTTACCGCTCACGGCGTGCACTATCGTCACCCCAGGCACTGTTAAGGATATAAATAACTACTGGCTGAGCGATAATTGCGAAATTGGCAAAGCCTGCCCGGAAACACCTGAAGATTGCGAAAGCAGAACCGGTGACAGTAAGCAGGCTTGTCTTGAGTTTGTTGCTGAAAAGCAAAAAAAGCAGGCTCAGTAATGTGCTGATGGCAGTATCCCTCCCCTGCCATCAATCTCATCCCCCGATGCCCAGCAGCATCAGTGTGCTCTGCTGATCTTAAAAACCATCAGGCTGTTCATGATCGCAGGCTCTCTGTCCGATCAGTACAAAGCTATAACCCAGCTCCGCACCGGCACTTCTGTCCCGCCCCCCATTGCCAAAGCAGGTTAACGATCCGACATCAGAGACCGCTTCCGTTCATCAAAGCCGTACGGCTGCACCAGCGTACCATCCACGTCAAGCATTACGTGATGCATGTTTCCCCTTGTGCCCTATATAGCCACGTCAGTGACCGCCGAACAGTTCAATTACAAAAACCTATAAACGTTAAAGAAATAATTAATTTCAACAAATTTCTACTGACACATACTATAAATCCGTACCTTGATGGAGCCACTCTGAAACACGGCACCGGCTCAGAGAGGCGGACGATAAGAAGTTATTTTCAGAACTTTTTATCAGAACTTTTTTATCAAAGCTTAGTATGGAGACAATCATGTCAAACTCCCTGATTAACACCGAGATCAAACCATTCAACGCTCAGGCGTTTCACAACGGCGAATTCACCGAAGTATCCGACGCCAACCTGAAAGGTCAGTGGTCCGTTGTGTTCTTCTACCCTGCTGACTTCACCTTTGTCTGCCCGACTGAACTGGGTGATCTGGCGGATTACTACCCAGAATTGCAAAAAATGGGTGTCGAGGTTTACTCAGTATCCACAGATACACACTTCACTCATAAAGCATGGCATGACACCTCCGACACTATCGGCAAGATCCAGTTCCCGATGATCGGCGATCCAACCGGCCTGATCACTCGCAACTTTGAAGTGATGATCGAAGAAGCAGGCCTGGCAGAACGCGGTACTTTCGTCATCGATCCGGAAGGCAAGATCCAGATCATCGAAATCAACGCTGGCGGCATCGGTCGTGATGCAGGTGAGCTGGTTCGCAAGATTAAAGCGGCGCAGTACGTTGCAGCACACCCGGGTGAAGTATGCCCGGCTAAATGGAAAGAAGGTGAAGAGACACTGGCGCCTTCACTGGACCTGGTTGGCAAGATCTGAGCATCGCTCTGATCGCCTCCGCCCGGGCCTGGCTTCCGCCCATTTGCCTGTGCCCGGGCCCCCTTAACAGGACTAAAAGAATACGTCATTTCAGAGGTTTAAAATGCTTGATGCCAACGTTAAACAACAGTTAGACGCATACCTTCAGAAGATTGTTAATCCGATTGAAGTGACTGTGTCACTGGACGACACCCCGAAATCTCAGGAGCTGAATCAACTGGCAACCGAAATTGCCAGCCTGAGCGGAAAAATAAGCCTGACTCACGGAACCACGCCTTCGGGCCGCCAGCCTTCCATGGCCATTGGCCCCCAGGGAGAGATACCGCGCATAGAATTTGCCGGCATTCCGATGGGCCACGAATTTACATCCCTGATTCTGGCACTGCTGCAATCCGGCGGTCATCCGGCTAAAGAGGAAGAAGCGCTGCTGAATCAGATTAAACAACTGGATCAGTCCATCGAGGTTGAAACCTTTATCTCGCTCTCCTGCCAGAACTGCCCGGAGGTAGTACAGGCATTCAACCTGATGGCGGTACTCAACCCGAATATACAGGCCCGTATGGTTGACGGCGCCCTGTTCCAGGATGAAGTGGAACAACGCAATATCATGGCCGTACCCGCCGTCTATTTGAATGGCGAACTGTTTGGCCAGGGCCGTATGACACTGACGGAGATTCTCGACAAGCTGGACAGCGGTTCTGCGGCGGAAAAAGCAGCGCAGCTGGATGAAAAAGATTCCTACGACGTACTGATCGTCGGCGGCGGTCCGGCAGGGGCATCTGCGGCAATCTATGCCGCCCGTAAAGGTATCCGCACCGGTATTGTGGCCGAACGTTTTGGCGGTCAGGTCATGGATACCATGGCGATCGAAAACTTTATTTCGGTACAGGCCACCGAAGGCCCGAAACTGGTGGCCAACCTCGAACAACACGTGCTGAGTTATGACGTCGATCTGGTGCAGAGCCAGAAAGCCGCCAAACTGCGCAAAAATGAGCTGATCGAGATCGAACTGGAAAGTGGCGCGACCCTGAAAAGCCGTTCCGTCATTCTCTCAACCGGTGCCCGCTGGAGAGAGATGAACGTACCCGGTGAACAGGAATACCGCGGCAGAGGTGTGGCTTACTGCCCGCACTGTGATGGTCCGCTGTTTAAGGGTAAATCGGTTGCAGTGATCGGTGGCGGTAACTCCGGTATCGAAGCGGCGATTGATCTGGCCGGTATCGTTGAACATGTCACCGTACTGGAATTTGCCGATACCCTGCGAGCCGACGAGGTGCTGCAACGCAAAGCCCGCTCACTGGGCAATGTTGAAATCATTACCAACGCCATGACTACTGAGGTAGCAGGCGACGGCCAGCGTGTCACCGGACTCAACTATCAGGATCGGATCAGCGGTGAAACTCATCAGTTGGTGCTGGCTGGCGTATTCGTCCAGATTGGCCTGGTACCGAACACCGAGTGGCTGAAAGGTGATATTGAGTTAAGCCAGCACGGCGAGATCGTGATCAATAATCGTGGCGAAACATCGATCCCCGGCGTCTTCGCTGCCGGCGATGTCACCACTGTCCCGTACAAGCAGATTATCATCGCCATGGGTTCCGGTTCAACGGCAGCACTGAGCGCGTTTGATCATCTGATTCGTGAACCTGTAGCAGAAGAGGCAGCAGCATAAACTCTGCTGCCCGGAGGAAATCAGCATGCTGAAAGTCAGCGATATTATGGTAAGAAACACTCTGGCACTGACTGACGATATGGGCCTGTCCCCCGCTGTCAGGAACATCACCGAAAGCGGCTTACTCGGCCTGCCGGTGGTCGATAGCAACAACACTCTGATCGGTTTCCTGTCTGAACAGGATTGCCTGCAGAAGCTGATGACTGAGAGCTATCACTGCGATAGTCATGTGACGGTTGCCGACATCATGCGCCGTAATCCGCTATCGGTCTCGGAAGAACTGACGGTCTTTGCTCTGGGACAGTTAATGGGTAAAGCAAAACCGAAAATCTATCCGGTCACCCAGGATCAGAAGCTGGTGGGTATTGTTACTCGTGGGCACATTGTCGCAGCACTGTCTGAATCACTGGAACAATGCAAGGCGTTCTGATGTGATCAGTCAGATCATTCATACGCAGGGGATCAGCCACATCCCTTGCGCTTTTTCATGATCGGGTGCACTCCATGGTAACCCGCCGACAGTTGATAGAGATCTGCTTATGACGGCCGACGCCACCCATAACCAGATAACCTTCAGTGGCCTGCCATACCCTGGCTTGCTTAAAGCCCCGATCAACTTATAACTACCACCTTCACGCAAGCTGATAGTCACCTTCACCCACATTTTCGCCAGGTGACTCCTGCTTAGGAACCTGCGATTGAAGATAATCATTTATCACTTCAGTATTCCGGGACAAAATCATCTTTCATACAGGTAGATGTACTGCGGGTGCGGCCACTGTCTTCATACTGATAACGGCAGACCTTCTTCTTGTACAACGTTTTTACTTTACAGGCTTCACGGCCACTCTGTTCACGAAGCGCCTTACGCACACACTTTCTGACCGCGCTACTTTCCGGCCCCTGCTCCAGTTCCCACATACAGCTATCGGTGATCCAGTCTTTCGGTGCTCCGCCTATGTCACAGGCGGCAAAAGCAGAACTGCTGAACAGCACGGTAAAGGCGATCAGGAAGGTTTTCATTGTTGACTCCATGTCTTCTATCATTAACCCGACCAAGAGTATCTTACTCTCTGTTCTGTTTAAAGCTGACAGGTGCTTTTGCAGATCATATGCAAGCTCTGTAGAATGCTTTCGCCAGACTGAGGTAAAAGGAATTTTATGCTGGTTTTCAAAAGCTTACGAAAGCTTATCTACCGACATTTCAAAAACATGAGATGGCAGGCCGTGGCGGCTCTGCTGCTTATCTACTGTTTCAGTAGCTGGGTACTGCTGCGCTGGGCCGGCGAGTCCGCCCTGCTCGGTTCAGACTTTATCTACTGGCTGATCGTGACCGCATCCACCGTCGGTTATGGTGACCTGTCACCGGAAACCCCGCTGGGCAAGTCAGTGGTTGCGTTTTATATCATCCCGTTCGGATTAAGCATGTTTGCGCTGACGGCTGGTAAATTTGCCGCCTTCAGTGCTTTTCAGTGGAGAAAAGGCGTTATGGGCCTGAAAGAACTAGACCTGAATGATCATATCGTGGTGGTTGGCTGGAACGAAGACCGCACCTTATCACTGCTGAAGCTGCTGCGCGAAGAAGCTCAGCAATATCGCAACCGGGATATCTGCCTCTGTGTTGCAGCAGAGATGGAAAACCCGATGCCGGGTGCCATCGAGTTTGTCCGGGCGCTGTGTCTGAACGATGAAGAGGACCTGAAGCGCGCCGACATTGCCGATGCATCCACCATCATTATCGACTGTGCGCAGGATGATCAGACCCTGAGCGCCGCCCTGAATATCTATAACCTTAACAGCAGCGCTCATATGATCGCCTACTTCCGTGATGAGAGCCTGAGCAAACTGCTGAAGCAACACTGCCCCAACATCGAATGCACACCGTCGGTATCAACTGAGATGATGGTGAAATCCGCTATGGATCCTGGTTCCAGTCTGCTGCATCACGAACTGCTGAACGCCACTACCGGCATGACCCAGTATTCGGTCGTCATGCCGGAAAGACTGCCGGAAATCACTGTCCGGGATCTGTACATTCCGCTGAAAGAGCACTACAGCGCGACCCTGATCGCTATCGATCTCGATAATGACGGTAAGCCAGAAGTGAATCCGTCACTGGAGCATCGGGTAAAACCGGGTTGTACGATCTACTATATCGCTGCCAAACGGCTTAGAGAACTGGACTGGGCCAGCCTTACCCAGCGTTGATCTAAAAAACCAGGTCCTTAAGAGCCCGTGCTATTCACATCACGGCGATCTTTTTCATACTCCCGGTATGATTTATCGGTGCCTTCAAGGCAGTTTTGCCGCTGGGTACCGGACAAAGTATCGCACTGCTGCCTTCTTACCTCCTGCGCGGCTTCATACCAGGTTTGCGAACTGCACCCAGTCAGCACCATGACAGCCACGCTTAAAACAAATTCTCGTCTCATTCTTTATCCTACCGATATTGTAAGCAGATCATTTAAGCGGGTGATCGCCTTATAATCACCAGAGCCGACGCGACTATCATTCAGATAATACCCCTGTATACCCGCCTGGACAGCCGGCAGGATATCTCTTTCGAGACTATCGCCAATCATGGCCACCTGGCAGGGAGAGCAGTTGAGCTTTTGCAGAATACGCGGGAAAAAATCAGGACTGTCCTTGCCCACGCCCAGAGTGTCGCTACAGAAATACCCCTGAATATACTGATCAAGGGCCACTCTTTTAAACGCTTTGATAATATCATCGCGGGTTGAGTCAGCTGCACCGGTGGCAACGTAAACCTGCATGTTCTGACTCAGCGTCGCCAGCGTTTGCTCAGCTCCATCGACGCAGGCGACATGCTCCCAATCACACATTTTTCCAGTGGCTTCAGGGAAATCCACCATCAGGGTATCGCCCCAGTCAAACAGCAGAATTCTGATCATCTATTCATCCCTGAACCCAGCTCCTGTTGTTATCAGCGCCGGATAAACACATACTGCTCTTTCTCTTCCTGCAGCCCCAGCGCCTTATAAAAGTCGTGGGTGTCCTGTCGCTTAGTATTACTCCGTACCCGTAAACCGTAGCCAAGCTCGTCGGCCCAGTCACGGATATGTTCAATCAGCTTGGTGCCGATCCCCATGCGACGAATCGCATCATCGACTACAATGCCGCCAATCTCGATAAACGGATCCGATGCGACGCGCAGAGACACGAAACCGTGAATCCAGCCCAGTACCCGGCCATCTTCTTCGTATACCCAGACATGGTGGGTATTATTGGCATTCAGCACCTGCAGTAAGCGCTGATGAGCATGCTCTTCTGATGACACTTCATAGCCCAGCGTAGTCCCCAGCCGGTTAATACCTTCAAAGTCGTTAATTGTTGCGATCCTGATCATAAGCGTGCGCCCCTTTATTGTTTTAATAAGATTCACGCCTGCACTTTGCTGCAGGTCTATTCAGAATATATGCTCTTGAAATAATTACAAATTTATAGTGTTTTATTCTGAATAGAGCTCTACAACAGCTTCAATCTCAATGGGCATATTACCAGGTAGCGATGCAACACCCACTGATGCACGGCAGTGCCGTCCTTGTTCCCCGAAAAGCTTAATCAACAACCCGGAACAACCATCAATGACCTGTGGATGATCGGTAAAATCGGCAACAGCATTGATATACCCTGTCACTTTAATAACACCATGAATACTATCTAATGAGCCGGTATGTAAGCGCATTGCTGCCAGGAGATAACAACCGACCTGTCTGGCCAGATCTGCCGCTTGCTCAGCTGTGTATTCAGCCCCCACCTTGCCTACGGCATCCACGGGCCCCTTACCCGAAAGAAACAGTAGATTCCCGGTACGTTTACAATGAATATACTCACCAGCCACATCTGCCAGATCAAGCAACTCAATACCAAGCTCTCTGAGTCGCTGTTCAGTCCCTTGCATTACACACCCTCCATTCAACCGTCATCATTGACCGGGCACCAGAACTCAATCCGGTTACCTTCAGGATCGAAGATATAAAATACCTCAGCCCCCCAACCGTGCCGCTTGATTCCCTCAGAAGTTATTCTCAGTTGTCGGACTCTTTCAAGCCATCCACGGACATCTGCAACCTGCAGAGTGATAGTCAGTCCCTTTCCCTGACCGCTGTTAATCGAAGCGCGGGCTGCATTGGCAACACTCAACCGGGCCTGATCAGTTAAACCAAACTCAACGAACCAGCTATTCTGTTCCAGTACGCTGAAACCCAGCTTTTCATAGAAGTGAACCGCGGCCTGCCAATGATCGCAGTAAAGAATGGTATTGGCGGTAACAATATCCATGACTGTTCTCCAGCTATAGACAGATTACCGGAGCATGCCAGTAATTCCACCCAGCAACAACCTACCCTATAATCGGGTCAGCATTTGCGGAGTATCACACTGCCTATCGAATAACCGGCACCAAAGGAACAGAGCACGCCCAGATCACCTGCTTTAAAGTCACTGTGGTGCTTATGAAAAGCGATGATCGATCCGGCTGAGCTGGTATTGGCATACTCATCCAGAATGGTTGGATTTTCTTCCGCCGTCGCTTCACGCCCCAGCACTTTGCGGGCGATCAGGGTATTCATTGTGAGGTTAGCTTGATGCAGCCAGAGCCGCTTCAGCTGTTCGGAACTCAGGCCCTGATCCTGCAGATGCCCGGTGATCTGTTGCGCAACCGCCGGACAAACCTCTTTAAAGACTTTCCGGCCGTTCTGTACAAACAGCTTATCCCGCTGTCCTATACCGCTCTCATCACAGTTATTCAGAAAACCGAAGTTGTTGCGAATATTATTCGAAAACTGAGTCTGCAACCGGGTTGCAACAATCTCAAAGGTATCACTGCTCTTACTCGTAGAAGCCCTTTCGACCACGATAGCCGTACACACATCACCGAAGATAAAGTGACAGTCGCGGTCGTACCAACACAGATGTGCTGAACAGATCTCCGGATTCACCACCACAACACAATCAGCATTACCCGCGGCAATTGCGTTATAAGCCGCCTGAATCCCGAAGGTTGCTGAAGAACAGGCGACATTCATATCGTAACCGAAGCCCTGTATGCCCAGTGCCGCCTGAATCTCTACCGCCATTGCCGGATAAGGCCGTTGCATATTGGAAGCGGCAACAATCACTGCATTCACATGATCCGCCGTTTTACCGGCATTAGCCAGGGCATCATTAATGGCCGCAACAGACATCTCGCACTGCAGCGAAGGCTCATCGTTACTGCGTTCAGGAATCAGTGGCTTCATCCGCTGTGGATCAAGCACACCTTCTTTATCAATCACATAACGCTGTTTAATACCGGAAGCTTTTTCAATGAACTCCGCAGAAGAACCTTCCAGAGCCTGGACATCACCCGCCGCAATCGCTTCCGCGTGTTCGGCATTGTAGTGCTCAACATACTGATTAAAACAGGCAACCAGCTCGTCATTGGTAATGGAGTGTTCCGGGGTAAACAGGCCGGTGCCGCTGATAACGATAGGATCCTGATTCATATACTGCGCCCTTGGAGGAGGTAAAAGCTCTATTCTGGCCGGGCATACCAACAAACCAATTATCGTAAAGGGCTATTTTTTTATCATTAGAGGACATATGCAGCGTTATCAGGATGGCTGTCATACTGATGCAACAGACACTGTCATCAAACTGTTATTGAGTCAGCACCACGATCATCCTATTATCCGCCCGTTTTCGCTCACGAATTAACACGTCGTTCCGGACGCTGAATGACTAACCGCTGAGACAACCGAATGGACAGCATCACGCTTATTGGCTTACTGGCAGCCACCTGCACTACCGCATCTTTTATTCCACAGGTAGTGCATATCCTTAAAACCGGAAATGTCGAAGGTATCTCCCTGATGATGTATTCGATCTTTACTTTCGGTGTGGCCTGTTGGCTGATCTATGGCGTGATTATCTCTGATCTGCCCATGATTCTGGCCAACCTGATCACGCTGCTACTGGCTCTGTCTGTGCTGATTCTGACTATCAGTAAGCGCCGTAAGCAGGCCGCTTTGCCCGCTCAGTCGGCAGAGGAATAAGCAGCACGGCGTCTGATGACGGCAATCAAGCGGCCGAACACTGGTAACTCCTGCATCATCCGACTGGCATCCCAGAAGTCATGATGTAGCTCCACCAGCCCATCTACCGTAAAGCGAATACGGCTTGAACCTTCAACACTGAATGGGCCGGTTACACCTGACGTCGCTGAAAAACGCCAGTAGAGCCAGCCATCGCGCTCACTCTGATTCTGTTGCAGTACGTCAAAACGAACATCATCCAGTTTTTCGAACATCTCCCGCATTACGCCAATAAATGCAGACTTACCCGACAGGTCGTTGAACGGATCGATAAATCGAACCCTGTTATCCAGCAACTCACTCAGATCATTCAGATTATCTGCCTGCAGATGATCCAATACCTGAGCATAGCGCTGTAGCAATGACTCTGAAGACTGCACAATTGAATCCATATTCGGCGTATTCCTTATCGACCGGTTCCGGTCATTTTAGCCACCAGCGGGAAATACCACCGGTAGGGTAACAATTTCAGCAGTTTTAGCACGTAAACAAAGCGCCGGGGAAATACTATTTCAAAGCTCTCTTTCAGTAACCCGGACACAATTCTCTCTGCCGCCTGTTCAGGCTCCATCAGTGCAGGCATCGTAAAGGTATTTTTGTCTGTCAGAGGTGTTCTCACAAAACCCGGATTAATGAGTTGCAGTTTCACACCGGTTCCCTGCAGGTCCAGGCGTATCGCTTCCGTGAGGTTGATCAGTGCGGCTTTACTGGCACCATAAGCTGCCGCTGTCGGTAATCCCCGATAACCCGCCACCGAAGCCATCACTGCTAACTGTCCACCACTCACCTCAAGGTAACGGTATAAAATCGGATCTATACAATTAATCGTGCCCTGCAGATTAACGTCCAGTAACTGTTTGCAGCGCTGACTACTGAATTCCTCAGCAGGAAACGGGTCATGGGTTCCGGCATTTAACACCGTTAAGTCAGGCATTATCTGTTGTTCATGCCATTCGTTAACCTGCCCACGTACAGCTTCCGCATCCTGTATATCCAGTGTGATAGGAATGATTTCACCGGCAGCCGTAAGATGACTGTTACGCAGTTGCTCCAGCTCGGCACTGTTGCGAGCAGTCGCATAGACAATCACTCCCCGGTGACAGAGCAGACTGGCAAGCGCCGCTCCGATACCACGGCCAGCGCCGGTCACCCAGGCACGCTTCCAGGGTAAAGACAGAGTCTGGCTACTCATATAACCTCCGGATCATCAGGCTGGGAGATTTCAACACCCTCCTGACAAGCACTGATATGTTCAGGCATCGCAGCCGCCTCAGCATCATTGAGTTTGCGAATATGCAGCGTCAGCTCACCTACCGGCAAGCCGAACTTCTTCATTCGGGTGCGATTCAGCAGATTGTTTTCATCGATCAGGTAAAGCCAGTCATCCAGATCGATATTCCAGACTTTGCCATTCACCGGGATCTGCAGGGTGTACTGCCAGTTCAGAGCGTTACCCCGGGCCTCTCCCTCGGCTTGCCCGACCACATCACCAGCGAAGCCGGTGTAGCGCTGGCCCTGCTTTTCCAGACGCCAGCAACGACTCTGCTTCTCGCCATCGTTGAAAACAAACTGCTCATCCAGAATCCCGGTGTTGTCCTGCCAGTTGGCAACGATGTCAGCAGTAAAGCGGCGTGTCACCTTACCACTGAAGTTCTGCACCATGCCGTGAGCCACCAGACGACCTGAGAAAAACTGATCCAGCTCCAGCTTAGGGGTTTCATTTTCATAATCTTTTACATTGCTGGCACAGCCGGGCAGTAGCAACAGAAACGGCAGTGCCAGAGTGATCAGAGCGGTAGCATTCATAATATCCATCCTGCGATTATTCCCCTCTCAGTGACCGGCTGAGTTCAGGAAAAGCGCTGTTTTCAGAGAGCCAGATAGCCAGAAAGGCCTGACTGAAACCGGGTTCATTCACTGAACCGATAAACTGGTTATTTAAGTAGAAGTGACCGTTGTTCTGATCGTCCTGATAGAACATCAGTGAATCCTGCTTGCGGATATCCGGCCAGATATCAGTCAACAGCGCTAACCAGGGCGTGAATTGATCGGTGCTGATACCCTGTCTCCGCCACTGCTTTGCTGTCTCATCCAGAAGATCCTGACGACTGATATCACGCTTATAAGTCAGCTCCAGCGACATCGGCTGGTCGGTCTGAGTGTACTGTCCGGTGAGGCTGTCCAGTCGTGCGTCGTAGATTTCAAACCAGAACACCTTTAACGTCGCCTCCCCTACCGTGGTCATATTGCCGGGCTTCGGCTGAGAGTAGGCATGCGCCACTCCCGCCAGAACAAATAACAGTGAAAAAAGCAGCAGACTAATTCGCATCGCCCCATACCTCCCGGATTTCTGAATGACTTAATTTGAGTAACAGAGGAAACAGCAGCATCCAGATCACCAACAGCATTCCGAACATAGCCAGTTCAGAAACGCCGAATGACACAGCACCTAACCTGGCAGCCGCCAGATAAGTCAGACTGCCTGCCACTGCGCCGCAGCCCGAGGCAAGTAAAGGATGCTCACGGAAATAGCTGAGGCTTTGTCTGAGCGTGGCTGAAAAGCAGAACCAGAGACACAGTAACCAGACCGGAGGCCAGTGCCCTTCAGCGAAAATAAACAAGCCCATTCGGGTCAGAATCAGATCGATGGCAAAACCGGTACAGCCACACAGCAGGATAGCTTTCAGCTCCTGTCCAGGCTGCCGGTGCAGCATCAGGTGAGCCAGTAACAACAGTGCCATGATCAACAGCCCATCCTGCCTTAAAAGAATGGCGCACCACCATGCCAGCTGAAAACCGAGCAGATTGATCCAGAATCGCTGTGAAATACCCGAAAACATGTACGATTTCCTCCTGACTCTCTCTACGAGAAAAGAGCAGAAAAAGATCATCAGGCACAGCGCCGAATCAACCAGCAGGAATCACGCGCAAACGTTTTAATAAATAATTCATTCAAACGTTATTCTTGTTTAAATATATTCATGTTAACCCACTCATTTTAGGTATCAGCCCGTGATTCATGTTTTACTCCCGTGATACCATTGCCCGTCGATTTAACTGTAATTCCGTTTTAATAGGCCCACCCCGTTAATGACCAAACCGCTTACCCGTAAAGCAGACCTGCTGGTTCGCCACATTGCGCAGAAGAACCTGCATACCTGCAGCCCCAGCACTCATGCTGCGAGCATTCTGCAAACCATGTCCAGACGGAACATCGGGTGCATGGTGGTTTGTGAAAATCATATGCCGATCGGGGTAATCACCCGACGGGATATGATTCGTCTGGCGCTGCTGGATAAACTGCCTAATGAGGTGCACGCCAGCGTTCTGATGTCGACCCCGGTAAAGACCGTCGTCGATACCACATCCGTGGATGACGCTGGTCTGAAGTTCATTACCGAGAACGTCCGCCATCTGGTAGTGGTTGATGAACAGGGCACCCTCAGCGGTATTATTTCTGAAACCGATGTCGTGAATAGCCAGGAGATCGAACACGATCTGTTCCTGCGCTCTGTGATCGATGTCGCTAACCTCAGCCCGATCCGTATCAGCAGCACCCGACCACTGCGTGAAGCGCTGGTCAGACTGGCGGAAAGCCACCAGACAGCCGTGCTGGTCACTGAGGATAACCGGATTAAGGGTATTCTCACCGAACGGGACATCGTCTCGTTACTGGCACGGAATAAACTGGATGTACTGACCGGTGAATGCTGCAGTGATTCACTGGTCACGATTGAAAAAGATCTCAGTCTCTATAACGCCCGCAAAGTATTTCACGAACACCAGTTTCATCACCTTGCTATCACCGATGAGACGGGGGATGTTACTGGTCTGGTCTCCTATAACGATATTCTGCGTAGCGTCGAAACAGACTACGTCTATCGCCTGCGGGAACTGCTGAATGAACGGGATCAGGCGCTGGAGCAATCTCAGCATAACCTGATGCTGGCCGAACGGGTCATCGCCGCCTCCATGGAAGCGATCATCATTACCGACCGCTTTGCCCGTATTCAGAGCATCAATCCGGCCTTCACCGATATTACCGGTTACGAAGAACACGAAGTACTGGGCCAGAATCCGAATATGCTCAGCTCTGGCCGCCATGACGATAACTTCTATCAGGCGATGTGGAAGAGCCTCAATGAGCAGGGCTTCTGGCAGGGCGAGATCTGGAATAGACGCAAAGATGGCAGCGTCTACCCGGAATGGCTGAGCATCTCAGCAATTACCGATGACACCGGCGAGATAACCCAATACGCATCGATCTTTTCTGATCTCACCGAGGTTAAGAAATCTGAAGCCCGTATCAAACGTCTGGCCTACTTCGATGAACTGACCCGTCTGCCCAATCGCAAACTGTTCAATGACCGCCTGCAGCTGTCTCTGGGTTACGCCCGGGAGCACAACCACCGGGTAGCAGTGGCATTTATCGACATGGACTTCTTCCAGCAGATAAACGATCTGCATGGCCATGAAGCTGGCGATACCGTGTTAAGAGAGGTCGCCAATCGCATCGAACAGGAGCTGGATGAAGGCGATACCGTCGCCCGCTTTGGCGGCGATGAGTTCAATCTGATCCTGACCGATGTCGACGGCAATCCGGGTATGAGTGATTTCCTGAACCGCCTGCTGACCAACATCAGCCAGCCGATCGCGTTCGGGGATAAACAGATCAAGGCAACTGTGAGCATCGGTGTCAGCTTCTTCCCGACCGACGCCAGCGATGCTGAAGGTCTGCTGCAATGTGCCGACTCCGCCGTGCATATGGCAAAAGATTTTGGCCGTAACAGTTTTCGCTTTTTCTCTCAGGAACAGCACCGTCTGATCCAGTCCCGTTATCAGTTGGGTAACGATCTGCAGGCCGCTATCGGAAACGGCGAGTTCCAGCTTTACTTCCAGCCAAAGCTGGATCTGAAAACCAATAAAGCCGTGGGCTGTGAAACGCTGTTACGCTGGCACCACCCACAACTGGGCTACGTATCACCCGCTGAATTTATTCCGCTTGCCGAGGATATGGGGCTGATCAGCAAAATCGGTCAGTTCGTTATCGAGGATGCGGTCCGCCAGATCGCAGAGTGGCGCACCATTGGGCTGGAAATACCCGTGGCTATTAATGTTTCGGCCAAGCAGATTCTTCAGGGAGATATTGCCGAACGTATTCTGGGCGCACTTCAGGAGCGTGATGTGTCGGGTCACTTGCTGTCAGTAGAACTGACCGAATCCAGCTTCCTTCACTGTCTGGATGAAACCCAACAGGGCATCAATACACTGCGGGCAGCGGGCATTGAGGTTGCCATTGATGATTTCGGTACCGGCTACTCCAGTCTGAGCTATATCCGCAATATCAAGCTGGATGTTCTGAAAATTGACCGCAGCTTCCTGATCAACATTGTTGAATCCGAAGTTGATCAGGCAATCGTCTCTTCCATTATCGAGATGAGCCATGTGATGGGGCTGTCGGTAATCGCCGAAGGTATCGAAACCAAAGCCCAGCGCCGGGTCATGAAAAAACTCAACTGCGACCAGATTCAGGGTTATCTGGTGGCCCGCCCGATGCCGGCAGAATCCTTCCTGCTCTGGTACCAGGCACAACTGAAAGAAGTCACAGAAGCCGCACAATCCGGGACGCTGTAAACGGCGCCCCGTCTCTTTTTGCAGGGCAAAAAGCCACCCGATTACAGTTTAATTACCCTGAACTGATCCTTCAGTATTATTCGTTTGTCTGAACCACCGAAACTTCATTATTGTAACCTTTCCCGGCACTACAAAAACTGAATTGACGTGCCAGAATAATAAGATCGCGGAGCCTGTACGAACAATGCATTCAGGTCCGGAAATAAGGAACAGCAATGAAAATCAGACAGATCGATGTTTTCCAGGCCGACCTACCCTATTCAGGCGGTACCTATGAACTGTCCGGCGGACGGCTTTACAGCAGTTTTGATGCAACCTTTGTACGTATTACCACCGATAACGGACTGGAAGGCTGGGGTGAATCCACACCGTTCGGTTCCACCTATATTGCTTCCCATGCTATGGGTGTACGGGCTGGTATCGCAGAGATTGCCCCACACCTGATTGGCCGTGACCCACGCCAGGTTGACCGTATTTATGATGCGATGGACAACGCACTGGTAGGCCACCTACACGCAAAAACCCCACTCGATATTGCCTGCTGGGACCTGTTAGGCAAAAGCGTGAATCTGCCGGTCTGTGAACTCCTTGGCGGTAGTACAAACCAGCCTATGCCGATCATCTCATCAATCTATGCCGGTACGCCGCAAGATATGCGTGAGCGGGTCGCTAAACACCGTGAAATGGGATACAAGAGCCATTCAGTGAAGATTGGTGCAACAGAGGCAGAAGGCGGCCCCTCACTTGATGCAGCCCGTATCGCAGAGTCTCTGGCAGATCGCCAGCCAGGCGAGTATTACATCGTCGATGCGAACGGTGGCATGACTGTAGAACACGCCTTACGGGTATTACGCCTTCTGCCGAGTGGGCTGGATTTCGTTCTTGAAGCACCTTGCGCCACCTGGAACGAATGCATGCGCCTGCGTCAGCGCACCAATGTCCCTATTATTGCCGATGAACTGGCTCAGGATGATCGCAGCATCAGCCAGCTGATCGCGGATAATGCTGCTGACGGTATCGGCCTTAAAATCTCGAAAAATGGTGGCCTGACTCAGGGACGCCGACAACGGGATATGTGCACAGCCGCCGGGCTGACCATCAGTGTTCAGGACACTGTCGGCTCTGATATCGCCTTCGCCGCCATTGTCCATCTGGGGCAGACAGTACGTCCGAACCTGTTAAGGTCAGTACTTGAATGTCGCGATGTTGTCACCCTGCAAACAGCAACAGGGGATTTTCCACTCGTTGATGGTATGGTTCGGGCACCACAGACACCAGGCCTGGGTATTACTCCGATCATGAGCGCTTTAGGCGAGCCTGTCGCCAGCTATAGCTGAACAGCCTCAAACACAAAAAAAGCCCGGTATAAAAACCGGGCTTTTTTAGTTTCAGGGTCGGTCTTCAGTGACCTGCGGCAACCTGAGCCACCATCTCTTCCGGCTTCAGCAAACCGTGATTATACAGCACGTCATCACCAAACCAGCACAGGTCTTCGTGCAAGCTGACAACCTCACCCACGATAATCAATGCAGGCGTCGGCAGTTTTGCTTCAGCCTGTTTCTCTGCCAGATCTGCCAGAGTACCAGTCAGAATCTTCTGATCAGGTGTTGTACCTCGTGAAACAATTGCCGCTGGCGTAGTCGATGCACGTCCATGGGCGATCAGTTGCTCACAGAGAAACGGCAGATTATTCAGCCCCATATAGAACACCACTGTCTGATGGGGATACACCAGCTCAGAAAAATTCACATTAGGCGTATTGTTTTTCAGGTAACCCGTAATCAGCGTCACAGACTGAGCATGATCCCGGTGCGTCAGAGGGATACCGGCATAAGTTGAGCAGGCACTGGCTGCAGTAATGCCGGGCACCACCTGAAACGGAATATTGTGACCTTTAAGTGCCTGAAGCTCTTCACCGCCACGACCAAATACGAAAGGATCACCGCCCTTCAGGCGCAGTACACGCTTACCCTCAAGGGCATACTTAACCAAAAGATCGTTAATCTGACCCTGTGCCACGGCATGATTATCCCGGCGTTTGCCGACAAAGATTTTCTCAACGTCGCGCGGACACAGATCAACCACTTCCGGGGAAACCAGTTGGTCGTACAGCACAATATCTGCCTGCTGCATCAGACGCAGCGCCTTGAAGGTCAGCAGTTCCGGATCACCGGAGCCACCACCGACCAGATAAACTTCGCCCACCTGATGATCCGGATTGCTCTGCTCCAGCGCTTCCTGCATCAGCATTTGCGCCGCTTCTTCGCAACCGGTAAACATCTTCTCAGCAACCTGGCCCTGCAGGGTTTTCTCCCAGAATGCCCGTTGCTCATCCGGCTTCTTAAAGCGGGCTTTAACCTGATCTTTAAACTGCGAAACAAGTTTGCCCAGACCGCTATAACCCTGAGGAATCCAGGTTTCCAGCTTAGCCCGCAACAAACGCGTCAGTACCGGCGACTCGCCACCGGAAGAGACACCGACAATGACCGGTGAACGATCAATTATCGCCGGGAAGATAAAGGAACAGAGGGATGGATCATCTGCAACACTGACCGGCAGATTGCGCTGCTGCGCATCGAAATGTACGCGCTGATTCAGCAGTTTGTCATCGGTCGCGGCGACAACCAGATCGGCATTATCAAGCAGTTCCGGATGGTATTCACCAACAACAACCTGGCCATTATGTTGCTCTATCAGGTTCTCCAGCTCAGGCAATACTGCCCGGCTAACCACCAGGGGCCTGGCACCGGCGCGCACCAGAATGCTGGCTTTACGCATAGCAACCTGACCACCGCCGACAATAACAACCGTGCGGTTTTCCAGTTTGAAAAACAGTGGCAGATAATTCAACTCACACTCTCCTGATACAACTGATCGGGTGCCAGGCATCCGATTCGGAACAAAGTCCTGATAAAGCATGGGACTAATGCGGCAATGTAGCAAAGAAAGGTCCGAAAAAATATCTCAGGTGCGACCCGTCCGGTACTGACACGACAGCAGTGTACTCAATGCGACAAATACTCAGAATATTATTAAGTCTCCGATATCCCACCGAAACAAGCAGTTAAAGCACTCAGATAGCGAATATCCCTACTTTTTAAGTGACGCCAGGACATAGAATCATGTCGCCAGGAGATCAGCCTGCAAACGCCCCGCAAACGATACTGAGCCCATAACTGCCAACGGGGCTGTTGCTATTCAACACCAATAACAAAACGTTCTGGCATTTTTTTAATCAGGCCCGTCTGAATTCGGAGTAACACAATGAGCGAAACAGAAACCCCAACAAAAGCACGTCGCGGCGGTCGCCGTGGCGGTGGTCGCGCAGCACGCCAGGCAGCCGCAGGCCAGTCAGCACCGATCGTGCCATACATCACCCGTAACATCCCATACTTCGAAGTACTGGATGATAAAGGCCTGAGCCTGATCGAAGAAAACGCTGAAACCATTCTGAATGAAGTGGGTATCGAGTTCCGTGATGATGAAGAAGCGCTGCAGATCTGGCGTGACGCCGGTGCGACCGTTGAAGGTCAGCTGGTTAAATTCCCACGCGGTATGTGTCGTTCCATCATTCAGGCATCTGCACCATCTGAATATACTCAGCACGCCCGTAACCCGGAGCGTAACGTTGTAATCGGTGGCAAGAACACCTGTTTCGTACCTGCTTACGGTGCGCCATTTGTTTACGACATGGAAAAAGGCCGTCGTTACGCGACCATCGAAGATTTCGAGAACTTCGTAAAACTGGCATACATGTCTCCTGCCCTGCACCACTCAGGCGGTACTATCTGTGAGCCTGTTGACCTGCCGGTTAACAAGCGTCACTTCGACATGCTGTACGCACACATGAAATACTCCGACAAGCCTTTCATGGGCTCTGTAACAGCACCAGAGCGTGCTGAAGACAGCGTCGAGATGTGTAAAATTCTGTTCGGTGACGATTTCTACGATGAAAACGGCAAGCCGAAAACCTTTATGACCAGCCTGATCAACGCGAACTCGCCAATGACGTTCGACGACACCATGCTGGGTGCGGCAAAAGTATACGCACGCAACAACCAGGCTTGTGTGGTAACCCCATTCATCCTGGCAGGCGCAATGTCTCCGGTAACCGTAGCCGGTACCGCTGCTCAGACTCTGGCAGAAGCGATGGCCGGTATGGCATTCGTTCAGCTGGTTAATCCAGGTGCTCCGGTTGTATTCGGTAGCTTCGCAAGCTCCATCTCCATGCAGTCAGGCGCACCGACTTTCGGTACTCCGGAACCTGCACTGGTACTGTACGTTATGGCTAATCTGGCACGTCGTCTGGGCGTTCCATTCCGTTCCGGTGGTGGTTTCTGCGCAGCAAAAGTACCTGATGCTCAGGCTGCATCTGAAGCGGCTAACACCCTGAATGCTACCGCACTGGCAGGCGTAAACTTCGCTCTGCACACCGCAGGCTGGCAGGAAGGTGGTCTGGTAATGGGTTATGAAAAGTTCGTAATGGATGCTGACCTGGCTGGCATGGCGTGCACTATGCTGAAAGGCGTTGATCTGTCCGAAAACGGTCAGGCAATGGACGCGATCCGCGAAGTAGGTCCGGGTAACCACTTCCTGGGCTGTGCGCACACTCAGGCTAACTTCAAGACTGCGTTCTACCTGTCACCACTGACCGATAACAACAGCTTCGAGCAGTGGGATGCGGAAGGTCGTAAGACTCACGAAGAGCGCGCTCACGCACTGTACAAGAAGATGCTGAGCGACTACCAGGCTCCGGCACTGGATCCTGAAGTTGATCAGAAGCTGCGCGATTATATCGAAGAACGCAAAGCGTCCTTCCCGGATTCAAATATCTGATAAGACGTCGCGAACATATAAGAAACGCCGCCATGGAGCCTATCCCGGCGGCGTTTTTCTTTATAAAATAACCGTTACTATAATAATGATCTCAAAAGTTCCTGCTGCCACTATCGGGACCATAATCCCGAAAAGATAAGAAGCAAAGCTGCCAACTGAAGGCCTTTCGTGCAAAGCGAATGCTGTCCTGAATGTGCAGTTCTGACAATAATAATAGTGTGAACCCGATGGGCGTTTCGCAACTCGCCCAGCAGAGGCTATGCTCAATACATAGCTGTACCGAGTTCACCTGATGTATTAAACAGTGAGAAAAGCATGACATCTCCGCTCCAGGAAGAGAACCTATTCAGTTTTGGCTTTCTGCTTGTACCTAAGTACTCGATGATTGCAGTGACCACTGCCATTGAGCCTTTACGCATGGCAAACCGACTGCTCGAGAAAGAGCTCTATAAATGGCCGGTAATCACTCTGGATGGCAACCCGGTTGCTGCCAGTAACGGCCTGATGATCGCACCGGAATACTCGATCGACAACGCCCCTGACGTAGATGTTATGTTCATCTGCTCCGGCGTCGATGTATCCGGCGTCTTTACCAAGGACTTGCAGAAACACCTGCACCAGCTGGATCGCCAGGGTGTAAAACTCGGCGGCCTCTGCACCGGTACCTATCTACTGGCCCGTTCCGGGCTGATGGATGGCTACAGCTGTACAATCCACTGGGAAAATATGGCCAGCATGCGGGAAGAATTCCCTAATTCCCGGGTCAGTGACGAGTTGTATGAGATTGACCGCGACCGCTACACCTGCGCTGGCGGCAGCGCGCCGATGGACATGATGCTGAAACTGATTACCGACACCAACGGCGGTAAACTGTCAGCCAATATCTCCGAACAGTTTATGTGTGACCGGATTCGTGGCCGCCATGATCGTCAGCGCACCCCGCTGCAACTGCATCTGGGCTCCGGCCAGCCAAAACTGATCGAAGCGGTGACATTGATGGAAGCCAACATCGAAGAGCCGATGAGTGTTGACGAGATCTCGCAACTGGTCGGCGTATCCCGTCGTCAGCTCGAGCGCCTGTTCCAGAAGTATCTGAACTGTGTACCTACCCGCTACTATATGGACCTGCGCCTGAACTGCGCTCGCCGCCTACTGCTGCAGACAGATAAATCTGTAGTGGATGTATCCCTGGCCTGTGGCTTTGTTTCAGCGCCCCACTTCTCCAAGTGCTACCGGGACTATTTCGGACTGCCGCCAAGAGACGAGCGCAAGCTGCGTAAAGCCGGCACCGATGATCAGGGGGTATAACCCTTATCCTTCAGACACAAAAAACCGGACAGATGTCCGGTTTTTTATCTTTATCCTGACTGACTACGATCAGGATGCTTTACGTACCCGACGACGACGGCCACCGGCACGGCCTTGCGGCGCGGTATTTACCACCCGACGCTCCGGCAGATCCACTTCTTTGGCCAGCTCAGCGAACGGATCAGTCAGGTGAGGAATCGCCATTGACTGCACAAAGTGATCCTGGAACTTAGCTTCTGTCGCGGTCTCAATCTTCTCAACCCGACGCAGCACACCTTCAATCTCATTACGCTTGTTACGGTTCAGTAGCGCAATACGTGCACCGGTACCAGCAGAGTTACCCACAGGCCCCACTTTCGCCAGATCACAGTCAGGGATCAGGCCCAGTACCATGGCGTATTTCACATCGATATGACTACCGAAAGCACCCGCCAGCGATACACGATCAACCTTAGTAATGCCCAGATGATCCAGCAGCAACTGAGTACCCGCGTACAGTGCCGCCTTAGCCAGCTGAATAGCCCGAACATCATTCTGAGTGATCGCCAGTGTCTTATCACCTTCATGCAGGATGTAGGAGAACGTACGGCCATTGGCAACAACCCGCGGTGACTTTTCAGCAATTGCCGGATCAATCACACCATCAGAATCGATAACACCGGCCAGGAACAGCTCCGCCAGCACTTCAATGATACCGGAGCCACAGACACCGGTAACACCGGTCTTTTTTGTCTCATTAGCAAACTCGGGATCATCGGACCAGAGATCAGAGCCGATCACCTTAAAGCTCGGTTCCAGCGTCTCGCGATCAATACGGACACGCTCAATCGCACCCGGGGCAGCACGCTGACCACAGCTGATCTGCGCACCTTCAAATGCAGGGCCCGTCGGGCTGGAAGCCGCCAGCAGACGATCTTTGTTACCCAGCACCACTTCGGCATTGGTACCCACATCCACGATCAGCGTAATGTCATCCACCTGGTCCGGCCGCTCCGCCAGAATAACACCGGCGGTATCAGCACCGATGTGACCAGCGATACACGGCAGCACGAAGCAACGCGCCTGCGGATGCAGATGAATATCCAGCTCAGATGCTTTCAGGGTTACCGAACGATCGGTCGCCAGCGCAAAAGGTGCAGAACCCAGAGGCGTCGGATCAATACCCAAGAACAGATGGTGCATGATCGGGTTACAAACCACGGTCAGTTCAAGAATATCACTGACTTCAACACCCGCCTTGTCGGCCGCTTCTTTAGCCATAACACCGAAGGCATCACGGACCGCTTTGGTCATATCCTTATCGCCGCCCTCGTTCATCATTACGTAGGACACCCGACTCATCAGGTCTTCACCAAAACGGATCTGTGGGTTCATCACAGAGGCGCTGGATACCACATCACCATTGCTCAGGTCACACAGGTGTGCCGCCACAGTGGTGGAGCCCAGGTCAACCGCCAGACCAAAGACTTTTTCTTTGACGCCTGGCCAGACCGCAATAATCTGATTCTGATCGGCAGTATCCTGATACACCGCCACAGTCAGTTGGCGCTCAGCACTGTCCAGCGCTGGCTGCAAGGCTTGCAGCACATTCAGATTAGTCGCAATCGCAGTAATCCAGTGCTGGTCGAGCAACATCTGCTGCACCCGGCGCAGATCCGACTGCGGTTCATCCATATTCGGTGGTGGTACCTGAACGGTAAACAGCTTAACCGCCGGATCATGATCGATCTCAACCGCAGTCGCTTCTTTAACGATGTGCTGCTTGTGAACCTGGCTGTCAGAAGGAACATCGATAACCATATCGCCGAGAATCTGCGCAGAGCAGCCCAGACGACGACCGTGCATCAGCACTTCACTGTTGCGGCCCTCTTCACGCTCAGTCGGACCGGTGAGGTTCTCTGCCAGAGAAGTAATACCATGCTTAGGAAACTCGCCCACACTATGGATTACCTGACAACGACCACAGATACCGCGTCCACCACAACTGGACTCCAGATCCACACCCAATTGCTGTGCAGCCTGGAGTACCGAAGTACCGACCGGAAACTCACCCCTGAGACCGGTTGGCGTAAATACAACAGTAGCCTTATCAGACATAGAACAAACCTCTTGCGTACTTTTTTAGAACCTGCTCGTACTCATGCAACAGTAACTGTTGCGGCTAAAAATGCTTCAATCAAGGCGCGAGAAACGCAGTTTGGTTATTCCAAATAAGTGACGAGCAACACAGATAGAGGCTTTTTTAGCCGTAACCCGAAGGGCTGGCTCCATTACGGCCTCCAACTGCGTTGAAATACGCTCATTTAGAATGACTAAACCTCATGTATTTCGCCTTGCTGGACACCATAATGGAACCAGCAGTTTTGTTGCATGAATAAGAACAGGTTCTAGTATCTAATTCTTAGGTATTGAAAACGAACAAAGTCCCGCAGGTTGGAAACGCTACGGGACTTTTTTATACATACCGGATTGTCTTGCTTATTAAGCTGGACGACGGCCGCGACGACCGCTGGTACGACGACCGCGTGCACCTTCGCCCTCAGCTGCAGGCTCACGGAAACGCTGGATCCAGTTCATGCAATCCGGGTCACGACCCATCATTACGTCAGCACCCAGAGTCGCTGCGATAACTTCTTTGTGCAGCGGGTTCGCGATTGCAGAGGTCATACCCGCAGCAATTGCCATGCTCAGGAACGCACCGTTAACGCCGTCACGGTTTGGCAGACCGAAGCTGATGTTAGACGCACCACAGGTGGTATTTACTTTCAGCTCAGTACGCAGACGGTGGATCAGTTTCATTACCTGAACACCGGCAGTGTTTACTGCACCAACAGGCATTACCAGTGGATCTACAACAACGTCAGATGCCGGGATACCGTAGTCAGCAGCACGCTCAACGATCTTCTTGGCTACGTCGAAACGTACGTCCGGATCCTGAGAGATACCAGTTTCATCGTTAGAGATCGCGACAACCGCAGCACCGTACTTCTTAACCAGTGGCAGTACCTGCTCCATCTGCTCTTCTTCACCGGTTACAGAGTTTACCAGTGCTTTACCCTTGTACACTTCCAGACCGGATTCCAGCGCCTTAACGATAGAAGAGTCGATACACAGCGGCATATCAGTGATGCCCTGAATCAGCTGGATGATTTCAGCCAGGATCTTAGGCTCATCAGCCAGAGGGATACCCGCGTTCACATCCAGGATGTGCGCGCCTGCTGCGATCTGAGCAAGAGCATCAGCTTCAACACGGCTATAGTCACCATTCTTCATCTCTTCAGCCAGCACTTTACGGCCGGTTGGGTTAATACGCTCACCGATGATGGTGAATGGGCGCTCAAAGCCGATAACAACTTCTTTGGTTGCTGAGCTGATAATAGTATCGGTCATTTTCTCACTCTCTCTTAGGAATGTACTTCGTCCCGTCCTGGATACCAGGGCACACGGCCTTCCAGAACACCGGAACGATCAATAATTTCAGCTACCGTCTCTTCCTGACGAAAAGCCACTACATGAACCCCGTTAACACCAGCAACTTCACGCAGTTCCTGAATCAGCTCAATGGCGATATTCAGGCCCTCTTTCTGTTGATCACTGGCACCTTCCAGGCGCTTAATAATCGTGTCGGGGATATGCATTCCCGGCACATGGTTACGAATCCAGTCCGCCGCCTGAGCTGAAACCATCGGCCCGACACCCGGCAGAATGTATACATCTTCCAGCAGTCCCTGATCCCGCGAACGGCTCATGAACTCTTTAAAACGAGCTACATCAAAGCAGTGATCAGTCATAATGTACTGAGCACCGGCTTTGATTTTTTCAGCCAGCTGACCGGTACACTGATCTAGCGACATCGCAAACGGATTCACAGTTGCCCCGATAAAAACCCGGGGAGGTGCTGTAATACTACGCCCGCTCTGAAACTCATTCTTATCACGCAGGTCACGAATACTTTCTAACAGCGACATGCAATCAAGATCGAAAACCTGTTTTGCGTCCGGGTGATCCCCCCCCTTCACCGCATTGCCGCTGAGACAATGCACATTGGCAACACCCATTGCTGCCGCACCCAGCACATCGCCCTGCAGTGCAATACGATTTTTATCGCGACACGTCAGCTGCAGGATCGACGAGTAGCCAATCCGGGACAACAGCGAGCAGACACCAATACTGGACATATGACAGTTGGCGCCGGCATCATCACTGGCCACAACTGCATCAATAAAGCCATCAAACACTCTGATCCGGTCATAGACATCCTGCGGATCAGCAGAGTCCGGCGCTGCAAGCTCGGTGGTAACTGCAAAGTGACCGGACCGTAACACCCTTTCAAAACGCCCGGCAGAAACATGGCCAGGTAAAATCGGAAGGTTCTCTCCCGCTAATGGTTCATCATCAAAATACACTGTCGTCTCCTTATTCTTATCAGGTATCACCGGCGCTAAAGATAAAAATTAAACACCTTGTGATACCAGCTTACTCGACAACTTTTCTCGACAACTCTTACTCAATAACATCGCTGACTCAGACGGATTCAGTAACTCAATCCTTCAGCTCAACCGCAATTCTGCGGTTAAAATCTTCCAGCGCAGTGCCTAACTCACCACTGCCGCCATAGAAGTATTCATACTCAACACCTAACCGCTCTGCGGCTGCTTTAGCGCGCTCAACCAGATCAGGATCATGGCTCTGTGCAATGTAGAGTAGTTTCCGGTAATGACCGAAGTACATTGATTCGAGTTCTGGACGCTTATCGATACCCAAACCACGGATAACCAGGCGATCAAAATGGCGAACCAGAAAATCGGTCAGATAGAAGGTACCGATCTCGGCTTCAGAGAACTCTGCAAAGCGATCAGCACCTGAGAAAAATTCATAGCAGTGGGCACCGGGAATCCGGTCGACACCTTCTGCTTCCAGCAGGGTATCCAGCTGTCCGCCGGTACCACAATCGCCATAAGCAACAAATACATCCTGCTGTTTCTGTTTTGCCGCATCAATCAGCTCTTTTACCGCGCCGGTAATTTTTTCCGGACGGTTATGGAGTTCAGCGGTAATACACTGCACATCCAGATGCGACCAGCCATTAGCCCGGCATAAATTAGTTATATCCCGGTACAGGGCTGAACAGGTAATTACCACTGCAGACGCATCAGCTACCGTTTCATTGGTAGCCGGCATCATCTCATCAGCCGGATCCAGTGTTACGTGATTTGTCTGCATCGGCTCTTACCTGTTTCTCAGTGCTGATTAAGCAGCGCGGCGCGCAGCAACCAGCTCTTTAGCCATATCAACAGCAACCGCTGCGTCACGGCAGTATGCACAAGCACCGATCGCTTCACCGAACTCTTCGTTCAGTGGTGCGCCGCCTACCAGTACGATGTAGTCATCACGGATACCCTTCTCTTTCAGAGTATCGATAACAACCTTCATGTAAGGCATGGTGGTGGTCAGCAGTGCAGACATACCCAGGATGTCTGGTTTGTGTTCTTCCAGCGCTTCCAGGTACTCTTCAACCGGGATGTTGATACCGATATCGATTACTTCGAAACCAGCACCTTCCATCATCATCGCTACCAGGTTCTTACCGATATCGTGGATATCGCCCTTAACGGTACCGATAACCATCTTACCGATAGACTCCGCACCGGTCTCAGCCAGCAGCGGACGCAGGATTTCCATACCGCCTTTCATAGCGTTCGCAGCAGACAGTACTTCTGGCACGAACAGGATACCGTCACGGAAATCAACACCTACGATCGCCATACCGGCAACCAGTGCTTCGTTCAGAACTTTGGCAGGTTCCCAGCCGCGCTCGAGAAGAATCTCGGTACCTTCCATAATTTCTTCACGCAGACCGTTGTACAGATCGTCATACATCTGCTCAACAAGTTCATCATCTGGAAGAGTGGAAAGATCCAGTTCTTCGTCGTCGTACATTTCTTCTACATCAGACATCAGGCAACCCCTACCTAACAGTTAATTAAACGCGACCGCCACAGGGACGGATAATGTGATTGTAGATTAGGGTCAGAGGCTTCTGTATTCTGATATTCGTGCGACTTAAAGTTACTGGAAAGCGACACAGCTATATTTTCGTCATAAAACCGTCAATCAGCCTCGCTAAATCAAGCAGATAGGTAAGCCCCTTCCAAACCGATGTCGGTAATAAATATGCAACCGTCGCGTGATGCAAAAAGCAGGTCGCGAGAGAGTATGCGCTATATACTGTCCGACTTAAGCTTTACAGGCTGAGGAACATACGAACAAGCCATACGCACCTCTGGCTTTCAGAGCGGTTCGAGCTCACGACAACGATTACAGGCATGCTGGTTGCCTGTCGAAAATTGTTAACACAGAGATCGGATCGCTCTGAAAGCCCCGAAGGGCGGACGCTAGAACAGCCTTTTGCTTTGTCAGAAAGTTTGGAAAGGGGTCACCATTACACTTCACTTTCTTTCTTTCGCGCACAAGGCTGTTTTAGCGGCCCGCAGAGAAAGCGTCTGGCTTATTCGAATGTTCCCATAATTTGACGCAGCCCAACATTCTCTCATCACAACGATGAAACAAATAAGGCAGTGCATGTATAATGCGCTCTGCCTCACACTATAACTAGAATAACCACGGATCTGCCGCTGTCTTCACCACAGCCAGCGACATCCTGAGAGAAAGTGTGGGCTTCACCCGAACACCGGAAATTTAAGACAAAGGGCCGAACACACATGGCACAGATTATTGATGGCAAAGCATTTGCCGCGAACCTGAGACAGGATATCGCTAAAGAAGTAGATGCACTGAAGGAAAAGGGAATCACCCCGGGACTGGCTGTAGTGCTGGTTGGTGAAGACCCTGCCAGTCAGGTTTATGTTCGCAGCAAAGGCAAGCAGACCGTTGAGGTTGGCATGTCATCCTTCAGCCATAAGCTGCCTGAATCTACCACTCAGGAAGAGCTGCTGAACCTGATCAACAAGCTGAACAACGACGACAGCGTCAATGGCATTCTGGTACAGCTGCCACTGCCTGCTCAGATCGACTCTGATACCGTGCTGAACTCAATTGCACCGGAAAAAGACGCAGACGGTTTCCACCCGATGAACGTTGGCCTGTTCACCACCGGTGGTATCGGCTCCGTACCCTGCACTCCTCTGGGCTGCCTGATGATGCTGAAAGATCACCTGGGCGATATGAGCGGCAAGCGCGCACTGGTACTGGGTCGTTCTAACATCGTCGGTAAGCCGATGGGCACACTGCTGCTGAACGAGAACTGCACCGTCACTATGGCGCACTCCCGCACTGCGGATCTGGAAGAAGAGTGCCGTCGCGCAGACATCCTGGTAGCTGCAGTAGGCCGCCCGGAAATGGTTAAAGGCAGCTGGATTAAACCAGGTGCAACTGTGATTGATGTGGGTATTAACCGCGTTGATAAAGAAGACGGCGGTTACCGTCTGGTCGGTGATGTTGAGTTCGCCAGCGCAAGTGAAGTAGCCGGTGCAATCACTCCGGTACCGGGCGGCGTAGGCCCGATGACCATCGCCTGCCTGCTGCTGAACACCCTGATCTCCACCTACCGTCAGAACAACCTGCCGGTACCTGAGTGGATTCCGGTCGCAAACTGATCATTTTCAGAACACAGGTTTTGCTATAAAGGGACTCTCGGGTCCCTTTTTTGTGCCATTCACATAGCAGCTATCCTGATACTATGCCGACCGACAGCAACACACAGAGCCACAACCATGCCTGGAATCCGGGAATCGAAACAGAGATCCCGGAAGCGCTGCGCCGCCTCGAAACGATCTATCGTGACGAGCACGTAATCACCCGCTATGAAGAGATTCCGGAGCTGATGCAACGCACCGGCCTGCCTGCCGAAGAGCTGGTCACTTTCCGGCCGGAACGACTGGCACTGCACGAACTGATCGTACGCGTCACCGCCGATATTGTGGTTTGCGAAGGTGAAGAGGAAGAAGCGCTGGGCATCAATTTCAGGGCCATCGTCCACACCCTGCTGAACAACTACATTGCACCGCTGCTGCCGGAGCTACAAGCCAGCCACCGCAAACTCAAACTGGATACGACAACCCGGGTCAATGCGATACTCAGCGAGACACTATTCGCTCCAGCAGAAACCGCCGTCAAACCGACATTCCTGCAGCGCCTGTTCGGACGAAAGCCTAAACCGGCAAGATCGCTGACACCGGCACTCAGCACACAGGAAAAAGAACATCTGCTGATTAATGGATACAAAGAGAAAGGCCTGGCCGCTGAGACCTCTCAGGAACGGGCAATCTACAAGAGTCTTTACCGGGTATTCGGTACGCTGGCCAGTACCCACGGCTATGTCGGCACTGACAGGCAACTGCTCAGCGAACTGGTGATCCGGCACGTCTGCAACAACTATGGCAGCCGTATGATCGGTCAACGTATCGGTCAGTGTGTTGAGCAAGCTATCAGTCAGGAGGGCTATACCCGGACTCACAAAGCAGAAGCGCCGTTACTGATCAGCCTGAAAGGCGCTTCTGCCGCCGGCAAAAGCTCACTCCGCCCGATGCTGAAACAGATCATGGCTTATCAGGGTATCGGTGAGAATGACTACGCCACCATCAGCCCAGATATCTGGCGGCGATTGCTACTGGATTACGACTCTCTGGGAGATCAGTACAAATACGCCGGCCGCCTGACCAGCAACGAAGTCAGCATCATCGACAGTAAACTGGATCGCTATATCCGTAACAAAGCCACCGAACAGCGCTCGATTCCCAACCTGCTGATCGACCGGTTCCGGTTTGACAGTTTCACCAGCGAAAAGATATCCATGATCCTGCACGACACCTACGCTAAGTATGTCGATACGATGTATATGTATTTCGTTGTCACTCCACCGGAAGCCACCGTAGAACGGGGCTGGTTGCGGGGCCTTGAGCGTGGCCGTTATAAGTCAGTAGAAGATTTTCTCGGTCACAGCATCGAAGCCTATACCGGCATGCCCAAGCTGCTGTTCAAATGGCTGGCCTATAAGAAGCCAAAGTTTAACTACCACTTTCTGGATAACAGCGTATCCAAGGGCACTCCACCGGCCACTATCGCCTGGGGTGACCAGCAGGAGATGCATATCTTTGATCCGGTTTCGTTTATCAATATCGAACGCTACCGCAAGATCAACGTACACGCTAAAACGCCCGAAGCGGTCTACCCTGGCGGCGAGAAACTGGCGGTGGAGCATAACTGCAGATTCCTGCAGCAATGTATTAAAGAAATTCCAAAAATTAACTTTATCGATCCCGCCACCCTGCAACCCTATCTGATCTCAGAACAGGGCCAGCTCAGACTGATAAACCGCAGCCTGTTTGATTTCCAGCTCAGATATCAGGAACAGAAAGAGATCTTCGAACTGTTGGCACCGCATCTGATACCTGACACCGGGGTGTAAGCGCTATGGTGCTCTATGGTGCGTTACGCTCCGCTAACACACCCTACAATCCGGGACGAATCTACCTGTAGGGTGCGTTTTAACGCACCATTATCTTTAATCAGGAATACGCAATTGATCTGAAACCCCATTACCACTCCAGTCTTGCGGGTATAGCCCCAGCCTGATGCAGTGATAAAGCGTCAAATATCAACGGTGCGTTAAGCTGCGCTAACACACCCTACAATTCTGGTTGAGCCTATCTGGTAGGGTGCGTTATAACGCACCATTATCTTTAATCAGGAATCCGTAATTGATCTGAAGCCCTATTATCACTCCAGTCTTGCGGGTAAAGCCCCTGCCTGACGCAGTGATAAAGCGTCGAATATCAACGGTGCGTTAAGCTGTGCTAACACACCCTACAATTCTGGTTGAGCCTATCTGGTAGGGTGCGTTATAACGCACCATTATCTTTAATCAGGAATCCGTAATTGATCTGAAGCCCTATTATCACTCCAATCTTGTGGGTAAAGCCCCTGCCTGACGCAGTGATGAAACGTCGAATAAGGCCAATCATCCACCTTTGCAACATATCCATGCTTTACCGGATTGAAATGAAGATAGTCCATATGCGCATTGTAATCCTCTGAATCTCTGATCAGATGCTCCCAATAACGACGCTGCCATACTCCCCGCTCTGCTCTTTTTACACGAGATAAGGATCGCCACTCATCAATATCAGTAAGCTGCCTTGAAAAAGCAGACTTAATCAGCCGCCAACGCAATGCAAAATCAGCATCATGCTCAGGCAACGAGATAATACAATGCATATGATCAGGCAGGACGACCCAGCCATGGATTACAAAAGGATACTTCTGTCTGGTTTGCCGGACAGCAGCTCGAAGACAATCAATATGCCGGATCAGCAGATCATTCTTATGACGTCTGGCAAGACTGACCGTGAAAAAATAAGTACCTCCGGGTATCCATACCCTCCGGTAATCGGGCATAACAGAGACTCCTTTCTCTGATTTCTGATTGGTGCATTACGCTACGCTAATGCACCCTACCAATACTATAGCTCCGTAGGGTGCGTTATAACACTGGCACCTGATCTGATACCTGACACCCGGGTGTAAGCACAATGGTGCGTTACGCTGCGCTAACACACCCTACAATCCAGGATGAACTTACCTGTAGGGTGCGTTATAACGCACCTTGAACCACACCACAAACACAAAAAAAGCGCTCGTATGGCCGCCTTTTCCTGATTTTATTCATTGGCGCGTTACGCTGCGCTAACACACCCTACAATCCAGGATGAATCTACCTGTAGGGTGCGTTATAACGCACCTTAAACCGCACTACAGACACAAACAAGGCGTCCGCATGGACGCCTTTTCACATAATTCAGAAAGCTTAGCCTTCTGCGACTCCGGCATCGGCAAAGGTCGCCATACCGTTATGCAGATCACAGGCCAGACGCAGAGTTGGTACAGCAGACGCAGCTCCACTACCCTCACCCAGACGCATACCCAGATCCAGCAGAGGTGCGACCTGCAGCGCATCCAGCATCGCCTTATGACCCGGCTCAGCGGAACGGTGAGAGAAGAATAACCAGTCTTCGACAGAAGGCTCTAACTTAATCGCAACCAACGCTGCAGCGGTAGTGATATAACCATCCACCACGGCCGGAATACCCTGCTGGGCACAGCTCAGATAGGCTCCGGCCAGCGCTGCGATTTCAAAACCGCCCAGACAACGCAGCACTTCCAAAGGTGCAGATGACAGATCATCATAGCGAGCCAGCGCTTCTCCCAATACCTTCGCCTTGTGAGAAACACCTTCACTGTCCAGACCGGTTCCAGGGCCTGCCAGCGCAACCGGATCAGCCTCCAGCAAGGCACAGGCAATCGCTGCTGCCGGCGTGGTATTACCAATCCCCATATCACCACCGATATACAGATCAGCGCCCATCTCCTGCGCTCGCATCACGGATTCACGACCGGCATTCATTGCAATCGCCAGTTGCTCATCAGTCATCGCATCTTCAGTATGCAGATTAGCGGTACCGTTACCGGCACGGCGACTGATCACACCCGGCATCTCACCAGGGTCGGATACAGTACCCACATCAACAACCTGCAGATCAGCCCCCAGACTCTTAGCCAGCACACTGATCGCGGCACCACCGGCAGAGAAGTTCGCCACCATCTGCACGGTCACTTCCTGCGGGAAAGCAGAGACGCCGGAAGCAGCCACACCGTGATCACCGGCAAAAATATTAATACTGATCTGGTCCAGCGCTGGTTTTTCCTGGCCCTGCATAGCACACAGGCGTACCGCGATATCTTCCAGCCGCCCCAGAGAACCCGGTGGCTTGGTCAGTTGCCCCTGACGTTCCAGCCCCGCGTTTTTAAAACCTTCATCTAACGCCCTGGTCGGGTTGTTCAGCCATTCAATTGTCACAATGCTTCGCCTTTTAATGTATGCGGCAACCCCGCCACGGTTAATACCACCCGATCACAGATCGCTGCGATGTTCTGATGCAGCCGACCGGACTCATCCTGGAAGCGCCGGGACATCTCGCCCATCGGCACAATTCCCATTCCTACTTCGTTGCCCACCATAATGATCTCACCGGGTAAGTCCGGCAGGATTTCAAGCAACTTATCCATCTCTGACTGAAAGTGTGCTCCGTCATCCATAAACATGATATTGGTTAGCCACAGAGTCAGACAGTCCACCAGAATACAGCGCCCTTCGGCAGCCTGCTCAGTCAGAATTGCGGCCAGCTGCAGCGGCTCTTCGGCCAGCAACCAGTGATCAGGACGACGCTCCCGATGCAGACGAATCCGCTCCTCCATCTCACCATCGCCAACCGTTGCGGTCGCTATGTACAGAACCTCACAGCCTGATTCATCGGCCAGACGCTCAGCGATTGCACTCTTACCGGAGCGGGCACCGCCCAGTATCAACTGCTTCATGTCAGAGAGCTCCTTATAACTTCTAGCTTCTACAGAGATTGAGGTAACCCATTATAAAGGCCACCAGCGTTCAGAAAAGCCTTTACAGCCTTACTAAGACGCAGAGACCTGCTCTGCAGGCAGATCCGGTGGCTCCGGAGTAATAAAACAGGGCATCGAAATCTTGTGCTCCGGCATCACCGACTGTACCGATGTTAGCGCCTGCATTTTTGCCAGCAAGCGACCCAGACAATCCATATTTGTCAGCTGGTCCGCTGACAGAGACTCGCCCCGGGGATAAATCATCGCCCAGCGACACAGAGCAGCCAGATAAAAATCCAGTATGCTCAGCTCGTCTCCCATAAACCAGTCACCGTCCTGTTTTGCCAGATGATCTTCGATCAGAGAGAGATGGCCGACAACCCGCTGTCGGGTCTGCTCCAGCAGTGCCGGAATAGCATCACTGTCTGATACATGCCGATGGGGATAAAACTGCACCCGCAGATCCGCGTGCAGGGTATTGGAGAGATAGAACAGCCACTGGGTAAAACCGGCGCGCCGCGGGACATCAGTAAAAGCCGGCGCCAGTTGCTGATGCTTATCTGCCAGGTAAAGCGCGATGGCTGCCGTTTCAAAAATCGTCAGCTCACCGTCCTGCAATACCGGTATCAGCCCCTGCGGATTAAGGGTCTGTCGGAAAGCTTCGCTGCGGTGCTGTTTACTACTCCGATCAACCCAGACCAGCTCATAATCAGCCTGCAGCTGCTCAAGAATCATATGAATAACAATGTTGGCACTGTCCGGTGCACCGTGTAGCCGGTATCCCATACTCAGATCTCCTTTGGCGCCCTGTTGGCTACAAAAATACCCATATGAAAACGGGCATGCGCTTCGTCGTAATGATACTGCTGCCCCTGAGGGCATTGTCGACGTGCATCACAGCCCTGATGATTACAATGATAATTCGGATTACGCTTCAGAAACCCTGCACATTCGGTAACCTGATAGCTACTACCGGTAAAAGCGCTGACCGGACATGCCTGCAGACAGGGTTTCGAGTGACAACTGTCGCAAGCATGATCAGACGCTACCTGCTCCGAAATTCCAACCACAGTTCCCGAAAAAGCCAGCGCAAACCGGTAACCGTGCCATAAGCCGAAATCAGGATGCAGAGTCAGACCTAAAGGGGATGGCTTGCCGGCACCGGCTTTTTCAGCCCAACGCAGAAATGGCTGATAGGGCGGCCCGGCAAACGGAAACAGCGGTTCCGCTCCGAGTTCTCCGGACAGCTCGCCAGCGACTCTTTCACTCCAGCGATCCAGTGGATCTGGCTGACCATCAAGATATTCAGGTGACTGGCTGAAAGCAGGCCAGATTGACGATCCGGCGTTGCCGATCAGCAATATTGAACGGCTGGAAAAAGGAAGACCCGCCGGTTGCAGCGGGTCTTCAGGATTTAGTTTCAGGGCACCGAGCAGTTCCAGTCCGAAACCGGCAATTCGCTGTTTAACAGCGCCGAGAGTCACATCACAAGTGTTCTCAGAAGCTGACTCAGGAATTGCCGTCATCACAGACCTCTCTCCTGCCCGTTCATCAGAACTCAGTCGGCAGCAACACCGCCAGTTGGCACAGCCTGAACCGAAGCAGACTCACCCAGTGTCAGTTCGCTGCAGTCAGGACGACCGCTGGCAGTACCGGTTACCACGCAATCCAGGAACAGATCACCATCGATATCATGCTTAATGTGGTTCTCGGTATGAGTCACAGCCACCTCAACAGAGGTTGCACCTGCAGCCAACGCAGCTTCCAGCGCTTCTTCACGAACAATTCCATCAGCGCACGCCATCGCATCGTCCAGACTGCTGAAGCGCTTCGGCTCACCTTTATGATACAGGGCAAAATGGCCATAGGTCGGCTGGGAGATGGTTACCTGCGCACGCTGTACGACAGATCCCATTACCGCACCCACCGCGTTGGCCACGCTGCCGTTTTCAGGCAGTACCAGTTCAGCACCGAGCATATCGGCCACCACCGGATAGTAGCTTGCAGACGGCGCACCGACCGCCACCACCGGATAGTCGGATGCAAAGTCGAGATTGAACAGCGCACCTGCACCTGGCTCACGGCCTTTATTAAAGATCAGCTGCGTCAGCAGACCCGCCAGATTCTGTGCTTTCGCTTCACTCAGCTTACCAGCCTGATGCAGACCCGCTTCCACCATGGTGGTGCTGATCTTGGTAACAATCATTTCGTAAACTTCACGACATGGACTCTTCGCATCACCCAGCTCCCACTTGCCCATACCGTACAGATTACGCAGCTGCTTGGCCCAGACTTCAGCGGCCACTTCTGCAGTATCCCGGCACCAGTGGCTACTCAGTCCCAGCACGTGAGCAACATCGGAAGGCGTGAAGCCACTGTAAATTGCCAGACCGGCACGCTGCAGTTTCGCCAGCGCCCGCGCCAGCGCACGATCTTCAGCGACAGCCGCTTCCAGCTCGATCGGGCCATCTGCCAGACGCTCCCAGGCATAACGTTCGTCATCACCCAGGTGATTCAGCACCTCATCGTTCGATTCAAGGCGCATCACAAAGCGGTTGTTACGGGCATTCGGGTAGTTATCGAGCTGAAACTTAAGTCGCTCCAGTACCCAGGGATGCTCTTTACCCAGCAGACACATAGGCACAACACGACGCGGCCCGATACCAATACCTTCAGAAGTGCTGTAGTGCACTTCACTGTCGCCACCCAGGCCGACAGAATATACCTTGACCGCCTCAATCATTGGCTGCCAGTCACCTACCCGGGCACCGTCGGAGCACAGCTCTGGCTGACCATCAGTGACCACGGCAACATCGGTGGTGGTCCCCCCCATATCCGTGACAATGGCGTTCTGCAGGCCACTCAGTGCACAGGCACCCACAACACTCGCTGCAGGACCGGACAATACGGTCGTTACCGGTTGTTGCAGTGCAGTTTCGGTATTCACGAGAGAACCGTCACCCTTAACAATCATCAGCGGCGCAGCGATATCGTGATCCGTGAAAATCTGCTGTACCGAAATAATCAGACGCTGAATGTAAGGTACCATCCGGGCATTCAATACAGCCGTCAGCGCCCGCTGCGGAGCCCCCAGACTGCTGGCCAGTTCATGACCGCACGCCACAGGCTTACCGGTCATCTCCTCTACCAGGTCACGGAGTTTTACTTCATGGCTGATGTTGCGGGTACCAAACATAGAGGAGATCGCGAACGCGGATACCCGGTCTTTCTGTGCTTCAATGGCCGCACGGGCTTTTTCCAGATCCAACTGTTCCTGCTCTTCACCGTTAGCATCGTGGCCACCGGCCAGCAGAATAGCACCGTCTTCAGCGATAATATTGTTCAGGCCACTCTGCTGCAGCTGACGCTCGTTGTAACCCGGCAGCAATGCGCAAACCGGCGCACCATGACCTTCAACCACGGAGTTGGTAGTCAGAGTGGTGGACAGCGCAACCAGCGTGATCTCCTGCATCATATCCTGAGGCAGACCCGATAAAGCATTGTTAATACCGATCGTCAGATCATGACGCGTGGTCAGACTTTTAAACGTCGCCACCACCTTCTGACTCTCATTTACCAGTACCGCATCGGTATAGGTGCCACCAGTATCAATACCCAGACGAAAAGACATAGCCAACCTCAGAATAAAAAAAGACAAAACCTCAACGTCGCAAACTATCAAAAAGACCAACAATGACGTAACTCACGGGCGGCGCAAACTGTTCGTAATGCGACATCTGCAAACGAATCAGCAGAGAATCAGATTTCTGTATTTTTTACTACGGCCAGATGGGGCCAGATTTCCAACCAGCGCTTGCTTTGCAAACGCTCATTAAACAGGGTTTCAGAGCGGGCTGGATTATGGCTCAGCTGCAGGTTAAACAAGGACTCAAAGCCAAAAGCCGAAACCCAGATGTAGCGACCGGTGCTGTCTTTTCGAACACCGACGGCCGTCTCTTTTTCCGGCCAGAATCCCATCGCATCCAGTGAGTTTTGATAAGGACGATCACCGTTGCGGAGATGCATCAGGGCCTGATTGCGAACCTGCCACTGCACCTCAGGCATCATCAGCCGGAGTTGCTGTTCATACTGCAGATAACAGCATTCATCCTGCTCTGCAGGATCAAAATAGATCAGGTCGATATCATTGAGAGGGGTCGGTCGGGTATAACCATGAAGATGATCCCACACCCGATTGCGGATAAAACCCGCGGCGATGTAGTGGTCAGGCAGATTGAGCTGAGCGACACAACTCAGAGCCTTAGCCCGAAGCTGGTCGCTCCCGATCAGAAGATTAAGAGTATCCGCCCAGGGGTCAGGGTTGCACATGACGTGCGACCATCAGCACCTCATCAGCAGAATACAGATTGGTCAGAGTAGCCTCTACTTCGGCATCCAGCGTATCGCGATAAAGCTTCTGAGCGTGATTATCGGCACGGGTGCTGACGATCACATGCTTCAGCACAGAATCCTGCTCAGCCAGCGCCTGTCTGACCAGCGGTAATGATTCATTGATCAGCCGCTTACCCACCCCCTGACACTGATGTTCCGGATGCACAGCCAGCTGCTCTACTTCCATTACAGCTTCAGGGCGGAAACCGCTTTTCTGCGCCCAGATAATGTAACCGATAATCTTACCCTGCTCTTCACAGACATAGCAGAGAAAACGCGGCGCGGCATTCAGATTACATTCCAGCCATTGCTGTGACTGAGTCTGACGGGTAAATGCATCCGCGTGTACTTCTGCTGCACCTGCCAGATCACCGGTTTCCATAATACGAATTGTCACGCTTATCTCCTCTGAGCCTGAACTGCATACTGATACTGTTTACCGATAAACAGTTAAGTCATAAGAATACCCTGCTGAACAGAAAATTCAGTCGTTATCGCGACTTTTTCTTGATCAGACAGACAATCCCCCAACGGTATAATCCCCATTTTAGTGTGTATTTAACCAACGACGCCTCTCAATATCATATTTCACGCTTATACTGTTTTGACTAAGGTCATATGACCACGCTTTACGCTTTACCATAGGGATAGGTTGTAGTTTTATGAAGATCCAGCACAAAATTGTTGTTATCCCACTGGCAGTTATGCTGCTGGTGATATCCACCACCGTTCTGATTATCGAGCTTTATCTCGAATCCCATCTGCTCGATATCAATAAGAAAGAACTCAACGTACTGGCTGAAGCTTCACTGGAATCGGTCCGCACACTAGAAAAAGCTGAAGCCGCAAACGACACTGAGATCCTGCGCTCTTTCCAGCGTCTGGCAGAAAACTTTTCCCACGCCGGGGACTTCCGAGTTACCTACATCGACGCCAACGGCAAAGTACTGGGCGACTCTGATCTGAGTTTTGATCAGCTGAATCATCTCGAAAACCATGCCGACCGTCCGGAAATTATTCAGGCGATGGAGAGTGGCACCGGCTCATCTGAGCGATTCAGCAGCACCCTTAATATCGGGATGCTCTATGTCGCTGCCCGCTCTAATGAATCTCACTATACGGATGATACCTCGCATATTGCCCACCCTCTGGTCGCCCGCATATCCCGCTCTCAGGCAACGGTACAGGGCACCATTCATGAAATGCGCGAGACACTGGTGCTAACCGGCGTACTCAGTCTGGCCGCCGTTCTGGCCCTGGGAATGCTGGGTGCCCGTACCCTCAACCGCACCGTACAGAACGAACAACAACTGCTGGAAAAGCGGGTTCAGGACCGCACCACAGAGATCTCTATTCTGCAGACCTTTGGCGGACTGCTGAATGCCTGCTCGACACTGGATGAAGCCAGCGAAGTACTCAACAACGTGATCCCTAAGCTACTGCCTGAACTGAAAGGTGGCATATCCATCATCAAGTCATCCCGCAACCGACTCGACAGCATTGCACACTGGGGCGGTGACTGGCCGGGAGCAGAACGTTTTGCACCCGGCGAATGCTGGGCTCTGCGAAAGGGCCACCAACACTTTTCCACCGAGCACGGTATTCAGACCACCTGTAACCACTGGCTGGAAAAGCCAGATGACAACCAGCAAACACTCTGTATCCCTCTGCTGGCGCAAGGGGAAACCATTGGTGTGCTGCACTTCGTGATGCCTGTGGATATTGATATGGAAAATGCGCAGGGACTGTGGAACGCACTGGCGGAACAGATCGGTCTTACCCTGGCCAACATCCAGCTGCGTGACAGTCTGCGTGAACAGGCGATCCGTGATCCGCTGACCGGCCTGTTCAATCGCCGTTATATGCTGGAGGCACTGGATCAGGCCCATAGTCGGGCAGAACGTACCAAATCTGATATTGCGGTAATGATGATCGACCTCGACCACTTCAAGATGTTTAATGATAACTTCGGCCATGATGCCGGTGATCATGTGCTGAAAGCGGTCGCCCAGGTACTGAAAGATTCTATCCGCCAGGAAGATATTGCCTGCCGCTTCGGCGGTGAAGAGTTCTGTATTGTCTGCCCGACCACCAGCGCAGAGCAAGCTCAACAGATCGCAGAGCGTATCCGTAAAGCGATCAGTGTACTGGAGCTGACCATGAATAAGATGGCGCTGGGTAAAGTCACCTCGTCAATCGGTATCGCGGCCTACCCGGTGCATGCTGAGACCATGGAATACACCATCAAAGCCGCTGATGAGGCACTGTATCTGGCCAAGCAGAATGGTCGTGACCGCATCGAACTGGCGCAAGTAGCAGCGATCGGTCATTTTGAAGAACTTGAAGAGGAAACCAGACCTGAACTGGAAGAGATTCTTTAAAACCCTTCTGCCTGAAGCAGCGCCACCATTCTACTGATGCTGGCGCTGTTAATCCCACCCATCAGTTCCGGATTGGACAGCGCGTAGAGATAGTCTTCAATAGCGGAACAATCGATCTCTTCCCGGCACTCCAGCAACATCGCCCACTCTTCAAGATCATCCAGATCCAGCTCGGAGATCAGATAGCGTTGCAGAACGTCAAGCAGATCCGCGCCGGTTACAGCAACGGTTAATTCAGGCTTGTCACTATCCAGCAGAACGGCAAAAGCATCATCCCTCTGAATTCCGAAACGGATGATCTCTTTCAGTGCGTCGGACTTATTCATGTAAAACGGACAAACAGTGACGCTCAGTTAAGGCGGACCGGACGGCCCATAAAGAGATCGATCAGATTAGTGATTTCATCCAGCATGTTCATCTCAAGGCTGTCCTTACAGATACCGAACATCCCCAGATAGCGCTCAGCCATGGAATCGGTGAGTAATTTACCGCCGATGGTAAATTCAATTTCAGGATCGGTTTTATTGGTACGGGGAATCACTTTCCAATTGATACAGTCCGGCTCTACCGGTCCCATCCCTTGCTGCGCGAAGGGACAGAAGCGCAGCACTTCAGTCGCTCCCTGAGGTCCAAGACAGCCGGATTCCACCCGGAAAATAACCGTGAGCTTCTTCTCTTCTGCTAAAGGAAAGTTGTGATCCATCGATTAACCTGTTGTATCCCTGATTCAGTATCCAGTGATAGTACTACCAGTATTTCTGATCATTCAATGCTTCAACGCAACGAACGGCACCTTGTGCTGGCAGAATGGGCAGTCCTGCCAAAGACTGAGCCAGCCAACCGTGGGGATAACTCAGGTTCAGCGGCGCTTTAACAACCGACTCGCTGATCGGCTGAAAACCCAGCTTGCCGTAAAAAGCCGGATCGCCATAGGTAAACACCAGATCGACTCCCTTTTTCTCTAGCTGCATCAATCCGTGGCGAATCAGTTGCTGACCCACTCCCTTCCCCTGTTGCCTGGTTGCTACAGCGACGGGAGAAAGAATAAAGCCGGTTCGGTTATCCAGGAACCAGAGTCGACTGAAGAAGATAGCCCCTTCTACCCGACTATCTGACAATGAAATAAAACCTTCCAGATCAGCAGCATCAGTTGATGAGATCAGGCTGGCAACCAGATCCGCAATCATCCGACCTTCATCCTGACCTTCAGAGTCACTGAACACCGAGCCAAACAGATCGATCACATCGGCTGCCTGAGAAGAATCAAACTGTATCAGTTGCATTCGCTATTACCTTCAATAAAAGCGGGGCTGATCAGCCCCGCTAAAACACCGCGTTGTTTAAATACCCCGATCAAACGGGCTGTTTCACCTTGCGCAGATAAGGTTTCACCGTATCCCAACCATTCGGATAGAGAGTCTCTGCCTCTTCGTTGCTGACCGCAGGAACGATTATAACATCCTCACCCTGCTGCCAGTTTACCGGTGTCGCCACCCTATGCTTCGCGGTGAGCTGCATGGAATCAATCACCCGCAGAATCTCGTCAAAATTACGACCCGTGGTCATCGGATAGGTGATCATCAGTTTGATATTCTTATCCGGCCCCACCACAAATACCGATCTCACAGTGGCATTAGTCAGCGCTGTCCGGCCTTCTGCCGTACCGGCTTCATCTGCCGGAAACATGTTGTAAAGCTTGGCAATGCTCAGGTCCGTATCAGCAATTACCGGGTAGTTCACGGTACAACTGCCAACCTCTTCAACATCTTTCAACCACGCAACATGATCATCCAGTGGATCGATACTCAATCCGATAATCTTAGTGTTGCGCTTATCAAACTCCGGCTGAATTTTTGCCATATAGCCCAGCTCAGTAGTACACACCGGGGTGAAGTCTTTCGGGTGAGAAAACAAAACCGCCCAGCCATCACCGATCCAGTCATGGAAATCGATCCGCCCCTGGGTGGTATCAGCCTGAAAATTGGGCGCCTGGTCATTAATGCGTAAAGCCATTGCGTATCTCCTCTGTTTATCCCCCCCATGCAGATTCTCTGAGAACCGACAGGTTCAGCTTACTAAGGGTAGTTGATAAACGGAGATTTCAAAGCCGGTGAGAACTGGTCAGGAGCAGGCGGTATAACAGTGGCATCAGATATTCACCTGATATTTAAGATCCTGCACCTCATCGCCGGTCATTCCGCGGAATCCCCACTGATAGGGTTGCTGCTCTTTGATAGTGATCTCGATGTCGACCGCTCCGATACCCAACTCTGCTTCAACCGCCTGAAAGATAGCCTTTATCAGCGCCTTCTGAGTGTCTGGTTTTCGCCCTGCCATCATGTTTATTTCGATCACCGTATAAGCATCACTGCGACCACCGGGATAGTAAAAGTCATCGCGCTCCAGTGGTATAAAACGGTGTGCACGCTTATCTTCCGGCATGCCTAAGACGGCCATCATACAGCGGTGGAGTATGTCAGAAAGTTCAGCTTTAACAGGGTTCAGCCGGTCCCTGATACCGTAAACAACAATCATTATTTAATCCTATCGAATATCCGTGCTAACGCTCTGTCTTCACCATATAAATACAGTTATCCATTGGTGATTGTTCAGGGTAGTCAGCCTGCTCAAAACCATTACGCTGGTAGGCATGCACCGCTGCCCTGTTGTGCTGTAAAACAAACAAAGAGCATTCGGTCGTCTGCAATGCAGGCATCCCTAACGCTGCTAACTGATTAATCAGTTCATCGACCACACCCTGCCCCCGACACCCGGGGTTAACGACCAGCCGTCCCAGATGGCAGCGTCCAAGACGTGAATAAAACTGCCCGAATCCCAGCAGTTCACCACCATCAGACACCAGAGCCCGGCTCACCAGCTGATCAAGGTTAAGATCTTCCCTGAACGTCATTTCATCATAGGGATAACGAAACCCTGGGCCGGCCCAGTCTTTCAGCGTCTGCTGATCCGGAAACCACTCCATCATGCTCTGCAGATGGCTTTCAGTCACCTTGATGAGCTCCATCTCAGGACACCTCAACCCTGATAAACCACTTCGGTTGCATTGCATCAAAATCGGTACGAATATTCGCTGGCAGATAGCTGGCAGAATCAAGCACACAAGGCTGACCATCCACGCGTCGAAAGACCACCCAGTGCCAGAAATTTTTGCCGTTTTCCTGATGATGCTTGATCGATAGCAGTGCCAGGTCAGGCAATACTTCCCATGACTCAAACGGGATTTCGGTCGCAGATGTGACGACACCTTCCGCCGCTAATAAACGCCGGACATAGTCGGTATCAGACCATAGCGACTCATCCGTGGCATAGATCCCCATGCCATTAGCAACCGCCTTCATATCGGCATAGGACTTGCCAAGAATGTTAGCAACAGATGCGATACCGCAACCGGTGGTTTCTTCCTGAATCACTGGATTCAGTCTCTCTTTGCCGTTAATAGGCTTTCCCTCCATAAATAAATACCTTTCCCTGAATAAACACCTTGTCTGAAAATAAAAACCATAACGGCTTATGAACGCTGTTCAAGCAACTCCCGGAAAGCAGTCGGGAGAAAAGATCTTAACTTCCCGGTGATAACCTTTTCATGTTTCTGCCAGAGAATGCCCAGCCAGATGATGCCCAGGCCAATAAAGGTCAGCACGAACGGGAACACCCAGCTGTCCTCAAATACCTCATAGGCCAGATGCCCCATATAACCGCAGCATCCCAGCGCACCAAAAATGACGAACACCTTACGCATCAGCAGTACCCCAACCCCGATCATCAACAGGTTGATGCAGAAGTAGAGAAACTTCGACAACTCACTGCCGGAATTCTGCAGGGAGAGGCCACCCCAGAATGCGATAACGCCAAAGATATAGATCCAGAATGCATAATCCGCCTGGTGCCGGGAACGGATATCCACCCAGAATGCCAGTCCGATCATCAGTAATCCGGTATACAGCGATACCAGTTTGCGCAGATCCCAGGAAAAGTCGCCACCGGAAATCATTGCGGTGATATCCATGGTCATATACCAGAGTGTCACCGCGATCGGCATCACCAGAAACGGATATTTATAGCGCCAGGCGAGGATCACCCCCACCGCCAGCGTTGCCAGCTCCATATACAGCCAGTGCCACTTGATATACCGGTGATAATCCCGGTATACGGTGTCGTCCGGCCAGAGTCCAAGCCACTGCTGTAAACCATAAACTGCCAGAGGTGTTAAACAAACCACAAATGTCGCGCAGATACCGGCAGGAATGGCCAGATTCTTAGCCGCAAAGGAGTGGGTGAACTTCAGCCCTACACCGGCATAGAGCAGTGAAATAAACACAATACCGGCACCGCCAAACGCTTCCCACCCCAGATTCATAAACAGGGTCATTGCGCCAATTGCAATAAGCCCGCCCAGATAATAGAGCACATGGTTAAAGGTGAACCGGGGGACATCCTGCGACTGCACCTGCAACCACTCATACAGTGCTTCTGCCTGATCTGTTGAGATGATCTGTTCGCTGGCGGCTTTATCCAGATCCTTTCTGGTAATTTTCATTTCGGATCCCTTCGCCTAAGTGATTACAAACAATTTACACCGAGATAACTGAATAGCAACTTTCCAAAATCAATTCTAATGGCATAAAAGAAAAAACCACCTTCGTAAGGTGGCTTTGATTCCTAAAATCCAGAAGGCGGTACTATAGTTATTGTGGCAGCCTGTCCTCTTTGCAAGATTTTTTTAGCTGCTTTATTAGTTTTATCGCTTCAACTAGCTGCCCTAATTTATAATCAAGCTCATCAGGATCTATGTAACGAAAGTCTCTCTTATAAT
>JAOXSA010000254.1 GCA_025800245.1 Amphritea sp.
TTCCCGGTCAGTTTATTGGAACAGCGACAAGAGCGACTGTGGTGCCTGGTTGGCGATCGACAGCGCCTGTACACCCAATTGCTGCTGAACTTGCAGCGCTTGAAGACGCGCGGACGCTTCTTCCATATCTGCGTCAACCAAGGTGCCGATTCCGGATTTCAAAGCGTCTGTAAGGCCAGAAACAAACTTGGACTGTGTATCAATGCGGCCCTGAGCCGAACCGAACGCAGCGGCTGAGTCGATCGCAGTTTGGATCAAACCTTCAATGTTGGTGAGGGCTTGATCAACGCTTGACTGGGTGGTCACGTTGATGTTTGCAAGCTCAGCCAGCCCGCCACCGATCACGTTAGCGGTTGAGGCAATGCTAGAAAAACGCACTACGATTTGGTCCGCAGCATCAGTGTAAGTATTTGATTTTGATGCTGTGAGCGAGCCGTTAGTTGCGGTTATATTGAGTACATCGGTATCCAGACTGTTGTCTGCGGCAAAGTCCGCGTAAGCAGCTGCCAGACCTTTGGCGATGTCGGCCGCGGTATCGCCGTCACGTGCAACATAGGTTACGGAAGCGGCTGCTTCCGCAATCAGAGTACCACCTGCTGTCGCATTGGTATATGTTGCGGGTGTAAAGGAGTTGGAGTCCGCGTCGGTCCCTACCCAGTTCAGTGCGTAGGCGGTGCCAGCGGTAATCGTCAAGCTGCTAAGATCAAACGCATCCGAGCCATTGGCGTTATTGATGGTCAGTGCGGTTGCTGCGGTAGCAGTGAATGTTGCACCACCTGACGTGTCAATAGATTCTTGTTGCGTGCCCAGGTCTTGCTTTCTTACGGTAATGTCAGAAGCTGCTACACCCGTACCAGAACGGTCAAGGGACGATAGAATGTTTACCGTGCCAGAGCCGGCAGTGGTGTCAGAATTTTTGAGAAGGTTTAACCCATTGAATTGGGCTGCACCAACGACAGCGTTGATTTGATCGCGCAAAGCATCGATATCAGTTTGGATCTTTGCACGATCAACGTTCTCTTCTTGTGCAGCAACGATTTTGCCTTTGATATCAGTCAGCAAATCGGTTACTGTTTCCGCTGCTTGACGCGCAACAGCAACGGTTGAAGATCCTAGGTTTAAGCTG
>JAOXSA010000115.1 GCA_025800245.1 Amphritea sp.
GGCCTTGTCGTAAAAGTAGGTTCGCAGATGGTTGATTCCTCTGTGCGCACAAAACTCAACTCGCTCAAGATTGCACTGAAAGAGGTCGGCTGATGGATATTCGGGCCGCGGAAATTTCCGCAATCCTTAAAGAGCAGATCAAAAACTTCGGCTCAGATGCGCAAGTCTCTGAAGTCGGACAGGTTCTGTCTGTTGGTGATGGTATCGCCCGCATCTATGGTCTGGACAATGTTCAGGCTGGTGAGATGGTGGAATTCCCTGGTGGAATGCGCGGTATGGCGCTTAACCTTGAAATGGACAATGTCGGTGCCGTGCTTTTCGGTGACGACCGTGCCGTTAAAGAAGGTGATGTCGTAAAGCGTACCGGCGCTATTGTGGACGTTCCTGTTGGAAAAGGCCTGCTGGGCCGTGTTGTTGATCCGCTCGGAAACCCAATTGACGGTAAGGGGCCTATTGAGGCTACCGAACGTCGTCGTGTGGATGTGAAGGCTCCAGGGATTATCCCTCGCAAGTCCGTTCACGAACCAATGCAGACCGGCCTGAAGGCTGTGGATGCGTTGATTCCAATCGGCCGTGGCCAGCGTGAGCTGATCATTGGTGACCGCCAGACCGGTAAAACCGCTGTTGCTCTGGACGCGATCCTGAACCAGAAGTCTGTGAATGACACTGGTGCCGAGAACGAAAAACTGTATTGCGTTTATGTGGCGATTGGCCAGAAGCGTTCTACCGTTGCCCAGTTCGTGAAAACGCTCGAAGAAAATGGCGCTCTGGATTATTCCATCGTTGTTGCTGCGACCGCTTCCGATCCAGCGCCTATGCAGTTCCTTGCGCCATTTGCCGGTTGTGCAATGGGTGAGTATTTCCGTGATAACGGTATGCATTCCCTGCTGGTTTATGATGATCTGTCCAAGCAGGCTGTTGCTTATCGTCAGATGTCCCTGTTGCTGCGTCGTCCTCCTGGACGTGAAGCTTATCCTGGTGACGTTTTCTATCTGCATTCCCGTTTGCTGGAACGCGCTGCGAAGCTGAACGAAGACAATGGTCTTGGTTCTATGACCGCTCTGCCGGTTATTGAAACCCAGGCGAATGACGTGTCTGCGTTTATTCCGACCAACGTGATTTCCATTACTGATGGTCAGATCTTCCTGGAAACCGATCTCTTCTATCAGGGTATTCGCCCTGCTGTGAATGTGGGTCTTTCCGTGTCCCGCGTGGGCTCTTCTGCCCAGGTGAAAGCAATGAAGCAAGTTGCTGGCCCGATTAAGGGTGAGCTGGCTCAGTATCGTGAAATGGCTGCCTTTGCGCAGTTCGGTTCCGACCTTGATGCCACAACGCAGAAATTGCTGAACCGTGGTGCCCGCCTCACCGAGCTTTTGAAACAGCCGCAATTCTCCCCACTGAAAGTGGAAGAGCAGGTTGCTGTGATTTACGCTGGTGTGAACGGCTATCTGGATGGCATTGAAGTCGGCCAGGTTCGCGCGTTTGAAGATG
>JAOXSA010000125.1 GCA_025800245.1 Amphritea sp.
TGACCTTCGCTATCGCGTCGTGAAGCGGCTGGAAGAACTGGAAGCACAATCTGTGCCGCAGCTACCCAACTTTGCAGACCCTGCCGCTGCCGCCCGTGCATGGGCAGATGAGGTTGAGCAAAAGAAAGCGTTGGCGCTGGAGACAATGAACGCTCTGATTAAATATCTAAGTCCAACTCATGCGCTGCATCCAAGATGCGTTGAGCAAACTCTTTCAGGCGTTCGTTACGGTCCAAGCCTTCCTTGAGTTCACGAAGTGCGGCGTTGTCGCGTTCTGGGTTTGGTTGGGAAAGGCTGCGTTCAAGTCTTTCGACGATCTCAGCGTTGAGGCTTTTTACTCCCGCACGATCAACTAGCACCTCGTGAAGGTCACGAGGCAAGCGCAGAGTAATACGAGACCAGTCATCTTGTTTAGCCATGCGAGAGCATTGCACCAAATTGATGTCTGAAAGCAAGGATTATTGTTGACACTGTAATGGTGTCACACTAAATTGGTGTCACGAAAGGAGATCGCAATGTCAGAAACTGACATCACTCGCGTAACGGTGCGTATGCCCGGTGCGGTAGACGAATGGGCTGGTTTGCGCGCGAAAGAGCGCGGCATTTCAAAAAATGCTCAGATCATTTTGACTTTACAGGAAAAAATTGCAGCGGAGGGAAAGATTGGCGTCAAGACCTCCGCTGCCGAAACCCAAGCATGTGAGAAAGGGTAATCGACGATGGATATTATCATTCATGACGGAGAAATCAACGGTGAAGCCGTTAACACAGTGAATGCGCGTGATCTGCATGCGTTTTTGGGGGTCGCACGCGACCTTTCAACTTGGCTTTCAAAGCAGGTTGCCACCTATGGCTTCGAGCTGAATAGGGACTATGTCGAGGTTTTCCACCAAACGGGGGAAAACTCATCTGGTGGTCGCCCGCGCAAAGACTACCATATCTCGCTTGATATGGCGAAAGAGCTGTCGATGGTGGAGCGTACCGAAAAAGGCAAAGAAGCTCGTCAATACTTCATCGAGATGGAGCGGCAGGCGAAAGATGCAGCTGCAAAGCCCCAGATGATCGATCTTAACGACCCAGACCAACTGGTGCCATTGCTTGCAAATTATGCGCAGCGCACACAGATTGCGGAGGCGCAAGTTTCTGCTCTTGCGCCCAAAGCAGAAGCATACGATCGGCTGGATAGCTCCGATGGGGACTTGACCATTCGGCCCGCGAGTAAGGTTCTAGGCTTTCCTGAGAAGAAGCTGACAAAATGGATGGAGGTGAATGGCTGGGCGTTTAGACAGAATGGCAGGGGGCCTCTGCAGGCTTACTCTCAACGCCGGAAGGACGGGTTCCTAGACCACAAGCTGCGCCACTATCAAGATCCGAGAACTGGCGAGGATAAGGTCGATGCGACTTTAGTTGTCACTCCTAAAGGGTTGGCGCGTTTAGCAAAAGTACTTCCGATGGAAGGTGGTGCCGCATGATCCACCGTCGTAACCTGATCGCCGCCGCTGCTGCTGTTCCTGTCGCCGGTTGCGCTGGTTCTTTTGCCAAGGCAACACCTGTTGATCCGCATCCGGCCTTGCTGGAGCAGTGGCGGGCGGAGGTGGCCCACTTCAACACCACAGACGGGGCCGATGATGATGTGTACTGGGAAATCGGCAAGCGCATCTGCATGACGCCAGCTGCCACTGTTGCCGGTGTGCTGGCGCAGGTGGAATTTGCCATCGAGGACAAGGTAGACCTCTGCTTTCCGGCTGACCCGCATAAGGCACTGTTCGCCAACATCCGCGCCAGCCTCAAGGCGCTGTCATAAGAAGGAAAAGCCCCCGTTGATGGGGGCTTACTAATGCCAATTTAGCCTCCGCTAGGTTCTAATTTGTTGGCGTACTGCGCGCAAAACAATCGACATCAATGTCACGATTACGCTCCTCCACTCTGCACAGATAAACTTGATCGCCTGCTGCGACGTAAAAAAGGCGCGCGAAGTTCACACCCGGCAATTGTCCAGCAGACCAGCTGGCCAGGATCTTTCCGGACTGCAGGATTCTACGGCTGTTTGGCTCAGGTATATCAAGCGGCTCGGCGTGTACATGAAAAGTGGTGGCGCAGAATGCTGACAAGGCCAGCACACCGATAAAACCGAACGTTCTCATATTCTTCATCGCAACCTCCTGTCTGCAAATGACCGGAGGTTGAACCGCTTCCTGAGAAAGGGCAAGCCATGAAAGACATTGCACGCTTAGGTATCGCGGTCGATTCCGGCAGAGTCAAAACAGCCACTGAAGCTCTCGGCAAATTTACGAGGGCATCTAGGGATGCGGACGGTGCGAGTGAAAAGCTAGGCGAAACAACCAATCGCACCCGCGACGAATTTGGCCGTTTTGTAAAAAAGGCAGATGGTGCCAGCGATGCCAACAACCGTGTCGCAAAATCAGCGCGCATGGCAGGAAAGGCCTTGGCTGGCATTTCCGCTGCCGT
>JAOXSA010000134.1 GCA_025800245.1 Amphritea sp.
ACCATCAGGATCATCATCAGGCCGATGTTCTTTTCTACTTTTTCGTGAGCATTCACGGTTATCTCTCCTCTACCTTAGGCTGACTGTGGCTGCGCAGAAGCGTTAGCGTCTTTTTCAGCGGCGAAGGTGCGGTAAGTGTTAAAGGCCATAAACAGCATGCCGCTGAAGAAGATAAAGCCGCCCAGAACACGCACATAGTGGCCGGGGTAGCTGGCTTCTACAGATGAAACAAAGCTGTAGGTCAGGGTGCCGTCGGCGTTAAACGCGCGCCACATCAGACCTTGCAAGATGCCGTTTACCCACATGGAGGCGATGTACAGTACCGTACCGATGGTGGCCATCCAGAAGTGCAGGTTAACCAGTTTCACACTCCACATTTCCTTGCGGCCCAAGAGAGCTGGGATCAAGTGGTAGAGAGCACCGATGGATACCATGGCAACCCAACCGAGAGCGCCCGAGTGTACGTGGCCAACAGTCCAGTCAGTGTAGTGAGACAGGGCGTTTACAGTCTTGATAGACATCATTGGGCCTTCGAAGGTGGACATACCGTAGAAGGACAGAGATACCACCAAGAAACGCAGGGTTGGGTCGGTGCGCAGCTTATGCCAAGCGCCGGACAGAGTCATAATACCGTTGATCATACCACCCCAGGAAGGCGCCAACAGGATCAGCGACATCACCATACCTAAGCCCTGAGTCCAGTCTGGCAGAGCGGTGTAGTGCAGGTGGTGAGGACCGGCCCAGATGTAGATGGATACCAACGCCCAGAAGTGGATGATGGACAAGCGGTAAGAGAAGACGGGGCGCTCAGCTTGCTTGGGCACGAAGTAGTACATAATACCCAGGAAGCCCGCAGTCAGGAAGAAACCTACCGCGTTGTGACCGTACCACCACTGAATCATGGCATCCATCGCACCGGCGTAGGCCGAGTAGGATTTAGTCATGGTAACTGGGATGGCGGCAGAGTTGACGACGTGCAACACCGCAATGGTCAGAATAAATGAGCCGAAGAACCAGTTGGCAACGTAGATGTGCGAAGTCTTACGTTTAACAATGGTGCCGAAGAACACAATACCGTAGGCCACCCACACCAGGGTAATCAGAATATCGATGGGCCATTCCAGCTCGGCATACTCTTTAGAAGAGGTCATACCCAGCGGTA
>JAOXSA010000141.1 GCA_025800245.1 Amphritea sp.
GTTTTCAGCTTTGAAATAGAGCTGGTATCCAGGCAGGCTGATATTGCGCTGGAATCACTGATGGGGCAGGCCGCAGCAGTCACACTGATGGATCAGACCGGTGATGAAAACGAGCAGACCCGGTATATTCACGGCATTATCGCTTACGCGGCACTGGGTGAAGAAGGTGTCAGGCAAACCGGCTACCGCGTTGTACTGGTGCCGAAACTCTGGTTGCTGCAGCATCGTATCAACAGTCGTATATTTCAATTCCTCTCTGTGCGCGACATCATTAGCCAAGTGCTGGATGAACATGAGTATCAGGGCGATGAATACCGTTTCGAACTGACCCGTTCTTATTCCGAACGTCAGTACTGTGTGCAGTACGCTGAATCCGATCTTAATTTTATTGAGCGTCTGCTCGAAGACGAAGGGATTCATTATTACTTTGAACATAGTGCTGATAAGCACACCATTGTCTTCAGTGATGCCTCGTACTCTTCACCCTTTATAAGCGGTGATACCGAAATCCCTTATTACCATCATGCTCAGGGTGCCGTCTCCGAACAGCACCTGTTCCGTTTTCAATATGCAGAGGCTATTCGGCCGGGCAAGGTGTCACTGCGGGACTTTAACTTTACAAAACCGAATATGGATCTCACTTCAGCGGTA
>JAOXSA010000161.1 GCA_025800245.1 Amphritea sp.
GCCAAAGAAGTGGCTGACCGGGTGCTGTTTATGGAAGATGGCGCACTGCTGGTAGAAGACACACCAGAGAACTTCTTCGACAATCCAACCCATCCCCGGTTGGTGCAGTTCCTGGGTAAGGTGCTTTAAGGCCTGAACAGCGATAATCTGAATGCTGTTCAGATTTGTAGCGAGGCACGTCCTCGTGCCGATTTAATCATTTATCGGCACGGGGGCGTACTCGCTATAAGTTAAGGCTACAGGTTAAGACCGCCCCGCTTTCAGCCACACCTTCGTATCATGGAATACCGCACCACCATCTGGCAGCGCTGGTTCTGCGCTGACCAGCGCGTTAATCCCGATACCATCAATAAAAGCATGGTTGGGCCAGATCCCCTCTACAATCACAACACCAGCCTGCACACCGGCAAAAGGCTTCGCTTTAAGCCGGACTTCCCCCAGGCTGTTACCCAACGCCACCCAGCCCCCCTCTTCCAGCGCCAGCGCATCGCAATCCTCTGGATGGATAAAAGCCATCGGCTGTTTCTCTTTCTTCACCGATCCCGGCGTTTCAGTAAAGCTGGTATTGAGGAAAGTACGGGCTGGTGCCGTTACCAGCCGGAACGGATGCTCCGCATCGGCTGCATCGATCAGTTCGGCATGATCAGGTAACCGGGGCAGTACACCCTCTTTATCGCCCAACGCCTGCCAGTCTGCATAGAAGTGGAAACGGCCATCGGCATGACCAAAGCCGTTCAGGAAATGGGATTCTTCAAAGCTGCCCAGCAGATCCAGTCCCTGCTGCTGATGAATCTGCTCCGCGGTTGGCAGATTACTGTCCTGCAGAGATTTTTCTATAATCTCCAGCGCGCTGACTTCAAACAGCTGATGGTCAACACCCAGTCGTTTAGCCAGTTCACTCACAACATCGTGATTACTGCGACACTCACCCTGTGCATTGATAATTGCTTTGCTCACCTGCAGATGGGTATGGCCACTGGCGGTGTAGATATCATCATGCTCAAGGAAAGTGGTTGCCGGCAGTACAATATCCGCCATGGCCGCCGTTTCGGTCATCATCTGTTCGTGGACCACAACAAACAGATCTTCACGGCGGAAACCTTCGTGGACTTTATTCAGGTCCGGGGCCACCGCCATTGGATTGGTATTCTGAATAAACAGCGCCTTCACTTCAGGGCCATCACCCAGATCACGCCGATCTCCGGTCAGCACCGGACCGATCCGGGACATATCCAGCTCACGTACAGAAGAATCCGCCAGATCAGTACCGTGTAACGGTGCTCGGTCCATACCTTTATAGATTTCACTCTGACCGTACAGAGCTCCGCCGCCAGGATACTGCCAGGCACCGGTAATGGCGGGCAGGCAACTGACAGCATGCATATTCGGTGCGCCATTGCGGGAGCGGCTCATACCATAGCCCAGACGCAGATAGCTCTTCTTGTGTTCACCGTAGAGTCGGGCAAATGCGATAATTTCATCGACACTCAGCCCCGTAATCTGCGCGGCCCATTCAGGAGTTTTATCTGCCAGATGCTGACGCACGTCTTCATCAAAGTCGGTAAAGCGAGCCAGATAGTCTGCATCCTCATAACCATCCTTTAACAGCTGATGCATCACCGCACAGGCCAGCGCACCATCCGTGCCCGGCTTAAGCATCAGGTGCATATCAGCTTTAGCCGCGGTGGGCGTGCGATACGGATCAATTACCACCAGCTTAGCGCCCTGCTTTGCCGCTTTAGCGATATGGGTCATCACGTTAATCTGGGTATGCACCGGATTACCGCCCCAGACTACAATCAGATCACTTTCTGCAATCTCCCGGGCATCAACGCCACGCTTTGACCCGGTACCAGCTTTCCAGCCCGCGTCGGAGATAGAAATACAGATAGTCTCTTTCTGCCCGGAATAGCGCTTAGCGTGACGCAACCGATGATTAGCGCCACGATGACACCAGCCCATGGTACCGGCATAAAAATAGGGCCAGATTGCCTCTGCTCCATGTTCCTGTTCGATCTGAGTAAACCGATCAACGATGGTTTCTAGCGCTTCATCCCAACTGATCGGTTCAAAAGCTGAAACACCGATGCCTTTTTCACCGACCCTGCGCAATGGCGTCATCAGACGGTCAGGGTGATGCACACGCTCGGCATAGCGAGCCACCTTGGCGCAGATTACACTGGCGGTGTAGCTGTTATTTTTACTGCCGTGCACACGACCAATCGTATTGTCATCCAGTTTTTCCACCTCAAGCGCACAGGTGCTCGGGCAATCATGAGGACAAACAGCGTAATGCCGGGATGGGGTTTGTCGGGATTCAGACATGGTAGATATTCACCAGATAAAACTGAGCAGAGCAGCACTCTGCGCTGAAACACAATAGAAACGCTACCCTACAACCTTTAATACGGCTTTAACAGCCAGCACTGGATAATGATTAGCCAATCAGAGCGGTTATCACAAAAATATTAACCATCAGACCTGTCAGCACAGGTTTAGTCTCAAACAAGCCATTTTTGGACGCCACCAGATAATTAACAAGGGCTATTAAAGGACAGACTACGCAACATAACGGATGCTTTAAAAAACCAGCATCATCAACAGCTAACAGCGTGTCCTGGTAAGGTAATAAAAAATATGTCCAGTCCTGAAGTTATCTCAAAATTCCTTAGCGGCTTCACTGCCGAAACCACTCCTGGCGGCGCTGCCAAGATTCCTGATTTCCGCGAGCACCTGCGTGAAGGTACCGTGGTTTACATCACCTTCCTGCCAGGTTCTGACTTCAAGGACACTGTTGATGTCGCTGTACGCCTGCGTAAAGAAGGTTTCATCCCTGTACCACACTTTGCTGCCCGCAGTATCACCAGCGAGCAGGTACTGGAAGAAAACATCAAGCGCGTTGTTGGCGAAGCGGGTGTTGACTGGGTACTGGCAATTGCAGGTGCTGTAAACAACCCTCTGGGTCAGTTCACTGACTCTATGCAACTGCTGCAAACCGGCCTGTTCGAGAAGCACGGCATCAACAAGATCGCTGTAGCCGGTCACCCGGAAGGAAGCCCAGATATGCCAACCTCTGCGATCATCGATGCGATGCGCTGGAAAAATGCGTACGCTCGTGAAACCGGTACTGATATGTACATGGTTACCCAGTTTGCATTCGACGTTGAGCCAATCATCGCCTGGGATAAGGCAATGCAGGCTGAAGGCAACGAGCTGCCAATCCACATCGGTGTTCCGGGTCTGGCCTCTCTGAAGTCTCTGCTGGCTCACGCTAAAGCCTGTGGTGTTGGTGCTTCCATGAAGGTACTGACCAAGCAAGCTAAGAACCTGTCCAAGCTGCTGGTTGTTAACACTCCTGATAAGCAGGTACACGATCTGGCTCACTACCATGCAACTGATCCGAACTGCGGTATCACCGGCGTACACATGTACCCACTGGGTGGTCTGCGTCGTACAGCTCAGTGGAGCTACGAAGTTGTAGACGGTCGTATCGAGATGGACGGCAAAGGTGGTTTCAAAACCATCAACAAGATCGACTGATCTGACTCTACCCTTCACAAAAAAGCCCCGCAATTGCGGGGCTTTTTTGTACTCTTGATACCCAGACTGACTCAAACCTCAACCGCTGGAAAATAACAGGCCAACAGGTCCAGTGCCTCTGAAGGGTCCTCAGGCAGATAAAAAGTCCAGCCCTGATCAATCAGAGGCACGAATACTGATCTGAGACAGGGATTGACCAGACAAAGCGCCTGCAAAGCATCAATGCCGTAACTGCGCTGCTGAACGGAGAGTTCGGGGATTTCAACGCGACAGTAGAAATCGCCATTGTCGTCCCTCTCATCCTGCTCCGGCGGAGTTACTGTTACAGTCAGCGTAATTCTGTTGCCATCCGGTTTCAGGGCAATAAACGTTCTCTTAATCATAGCGTTCTCTCTATCACAGACAGCCTCTTCAGATTGCCCCTCAGTCCCCACCGCAACCGCCACCACAACCAGAGTCACTGCTGGATGAGTCACTGGAGCCCGAATCACCACCACAGCCTGAGCTACATCCGATATGACCGGAACAATAATCATCCCGACCAGTACAGTTCAGTGAATAACGAAAACCATCCGGAATATTCAGTTGTGTATCAATGGCGAAGATCAGCGGTAACTTATGCGCATTATCCGGTTTGATATTGTCCCGTAAACAAGCGTACTTCCAGGCTCGTTTGATTCCTTCCTGAGCCAGAGTCGGAGCCTTCATCGCCTCTGCCGGTGTGTGGTGCAGAAAGCGGCCCACAGCCTGATTGCAGAACCGTTCATACTTGCGGGTAAAAAGAATAAACTCGTGCCAGACCACATCCACGGCCTGGGATGGCATAGAAACCATGCGCTTCCCCGCACTGTTACAGATATGAAAGTAATCACGCAGCGCTGCAATAACCAGCATTGCATCCTGTTCAGTCAGGTGCGGATACCGTTCAAGCAACTTTGTTGTCACAGTCTGAGGAAATACGTAGCTTTCGATCAGCCTTTCACGACGGGCAGCCACCGCTTTCCTATGAATGCGGTATGCCAGTATTGCAATCACAACGACAGCGATCAGAGGGATCAGTTTTTCCATATCTTCAGCCTTTCTGAGGAGATAGATGATCATATCGCCTTTGTTCACTGTTGCAGTTATCAGTATCCCCAGAAAGAGAACAGAAAATCACAAAAAACTGATTAAAAAATGATCGGAACCGACAGGAATTCCGTAAGTACAGATAGCTTTCAGGAGAACTCCGGTAGGGATACTTAAACCCAATGCGCACAGCTCGCACTCAATGGGAGATATACCGTGAAACTCACTATTCCCGCAGCCATCGCTGCAATTACTCTGACCTTTTCTTTCAACACTGTTGCCGGTAGCTACAAAGCCGATAAAGATATTAACAGCCTGGTGGATGTGGCCGTCGCCGTTAACAGTGAGAACAGCCCGTTCGCTGGCTCTTTCGATACGCTTATTGCACTGTTGACCCAGGACGTTGAAGGGCGTTCGGACATTCTCAAAGCCCTGGACAGCAAAGGCCAGTACACCGTTTTTGCCCCGACCGATGATGCTTTCAGTGAACTTGAGGCCACTGTACAGACTCTGGGCTACTGCAGTCTGGGCGACCTGGACCCTAAAGTAGTCAATGCGGTCCTGATGTATCACGTTGCAGAAGGTCGCTGGAATTCAGACCAGGTGGTTGGAGCCCGGGAAATCAATATGCTTGCCGGAGGTTCGCTTAGGCAGGACTCTGCGGTTCTGACCGATAATCTGGATCGTACCTCAAATCTGATTACCGCTGCACTGAATGTAGAAGCCGATAACGGCATTATCCATGCGATGGATTCAGTGGTGCTTCCGGTATTGCCGGAACCAGGCCCTGGTAACTGCTCTTAAGGTTACTCTTCCACTACACACCCGGTACAACTGTTCAGACAGTTCACCGGGTTGTGCTAATGGCAGTCAATCATCGCTGCCTTGTTTATGCGACAACACTTTAATGCCAAAGATGAAAGTTGCAAAACAGCTGATCCACAAGGTCACCGGCCCGGTGGGCCCGGTAAAGCCAAGCCCGAATAACTCAAGAGCAATGCCATCGTTCACGGCTGCGGGCGGAAATAATTCCCAGAAAATAATGACAATACAAAAAGCACTGACTGCTGATGCTGGCATACCAACATTACGCCCCAGGTTGGCCATAATCACAGCCCTGAATGACGCCAGAACTCTGAGATTAAGTACAAACGCAGCGAACAGTGATAAGCCATACAAAGCTAACCCCGTCAGAATAATCAGGGTTGCAATCCAACTAATCAGACTCATTAATATTACCTTCTGGAAAGGCCGGAATCCGGAATGTCATTGCCACCGGTTCGACAAAGTCGAAACTCAGTGATATATCCAATTGCAGCATATCAGATGACAGGACCTGGATGTCAGCGGCGCAGAGCGGATAACGTGCTTTCACCAACTGTGGAGCCTCCGCATCCAGAAGAACAAACTGGCTGATCCAGTTCTTCAGCGCCAGTGCTAAAGCATGGAGATCAGAACCTGCGAGTTCTTTATTCTGCCAGAACGCCTGAACTGTCATCCTGAGAGCGGTAACAAAACGCAAACCACAAAACCGGGCCGCGTCAGACACAGCAACTGTGTCAACATCCGGCAGGAACAGACTGAGCGGTAGCTCTGGCGGGGTAAAGTCTGAAAACCAACCAGACTGATCAAACTGCCTGTCCAGCTCTGCAAGCCAGCACCGAAGTTCGTCAAACCCGTCAGAGGGAACACAAATAATCGGTACGCACTGTTGCGTTGCCAGAGCTTGTAACCGGGTGTTCTTCGCCAGAATCAGTGGCTTCGATATGGATATCACAATCAGAGAATAATGGTGCTGACTGTCGACTTTCTCAGCCCCGGACAGGATACCCTCAGAGCACAGTGGCAGCACCTCGGTTCCGATTGCCTGCATTTCAGGCAGAATCTCAGCGACCCTGCTGCCAATAGCTGCAACCTGAAAAGGCACACTTTGCTTCAGCAGTGCACCGTCTTCGGCCCGATCATAATGGAGCTCAACTTTTGCTGGCCGTAGCCGCTTCAGAGTATGTTGTATTGAAATCGTCGGTACTCCGTGAAGACTCAGATATAGCTGAGATCATAACGTTTCGGAAGTATTGAGACCAGAGTGCACTCTTCGCTGGACTTATCGGCTTCTGTCCGGAAAAACCACTCGCCAAATCCGGTCATTGCCATTACCATGCACAGCAAATTCACCGAAAGAAGCGATTGCGTATGTCCCTGCCCGCCTGCCCTAAATGCAACTCTGAATACGTCTATCAGGATCAGGAGATGCTGATCTGTCCTGAATGTGGCTACGAATGGAACCCTTCAGAAGAACCTGAAGACGATACTCCGAATGTTAAAGATGCGAACGGCACCCGACTGGCAGAAGGTGACAAGGTCACTCTGATTAAAGATCTGAAGGTAAAAGGCAGCTCCCAGGTGCTGAAAATTGGTACCAAAGCCCTGATCAAGCGGATCGTCGATGGTAAAGACCATCAACTGGACTGCCGGGTAGACGGCGCTGGCGAGATGATGGTAACAGCCGCGTTTGTTAAGAAAGCCTGATTGCTCAGCGCAATAGGATTGTAGAAGACCGGAGCAAAAGCTCCGGTCTTCTAGTTAGCATTGAAGCTGCGATAAAAACCAGCCCTGCCATCAGAGCCTGAAACTGACTGGTTTATATAGTGCAACCTGATGTTAACGACAGATTTCAAAAAATCTGCGTACAGACTATTCGTCTTGCTCGTCCTGCTCAGCCAGTGCATCACGTACCGCTCTGGCCGCATCTCTGATCGCTGCCAGATTGCCTGTAGCGATAGCAGCTCCGAGTGCGGTAACACCTGCCGCAATATTGATTACCTTTGATACCGTCAAGGTAAGACCGATCGCATCCTGTAACAAGTCGACAGTCGAGCGAATCTGATCAACCTCTGGCTGTAAGTTATTAACAGCGATAGAGATAGACGTCGCAGTCATGTCCGACGAATAGTTCAACAGCGTCCATTCGAGACTCTCAATCCGGCTGCGTTCTGACTCATCCAGACTATCCCAGTTAGCAAACCGATATTCCCCCAGATCCGCTGAGAGTTTCCTTAAAGCACCGGCAATTGCCCGTGCATCCTCCAGTGTAATTTCTGACATTACGCTCTCCCTGACCATTACTGGTATGCATCCTTAATTTGTTTCAGCACCGGTTTAGCTTCATCAACATACGCTTTGACTAGCTTAAACACCTCTTCAGATCCTAACTGACCGGCGCGGCCATTAAGCTTGTCATGCTCACTGGCAACTTTTCGGATCAAAGTCACCAGCGGTGTTATTCCCTCAAGTTTCTTTGCCACCGCTTGCTGATCGGCCTGACGCTCGCGTAATGCCAAGCTCAGAGCCAACGGCTCAGTGTCAGCATAGCGTGTCTCCATGCCTCGATAGTGCTTGTTAATTGCTAACTGCTCATTTTCCAGCAAGGATCGATAATCGGATTCGATGATATCCGCGACCCCGGCAATCACAGTCTGGATGGGCTGATTGTTCGCTTTAATCGCCTGTTGTACTCTTTGCCGACGATAACGTTCAGTTGCCAGTTTTGATAAATAGTCCGCCATGCTGACAGTTGCAGCAACCCGGTCTTTATCGAACCGGTTCAGACCAGTGACCTGCTGCTCCAGCTTATCAAGATCCGCTGTAAAGGTAATCGCCTCATCAGCCGCCAGCTTACCCAGCGACTGATTGTATTTCTGCAGCAGTGTAACAACCTCCAGCAACGGTGCTGTTTCTGCTTTTACTTTGCTGCAGTCCGGCTGGCGCTCCGGTGGCTGAAATCCAGCTCTGCGCTGACAAGAACCCGAGAAATCACTGACAACATCCGGTACTTTTGCCAGTGATGCATCAGCTGTTTCTGCGTACTGCCTCACTGCAGCCAAATTGGTACAACCGCTAAGCAGCCCCAACACCAGTAACACAACACCACACTTCCATCGTAGCAACATCATCATCTCCTTTATGGATTCACAATATGAACGTACACTCGGCTCTACTGAATTTGGTTTGTCTTTCACGCAGGCATCTGATCTAACAGAGCCCTGGCCAGGGGTTTTATCACATCTTTATCGGACCAGTATTTGCCGTGACTAAATGTATTCCAGGCGGTAAACAAACCACCGGCATTTATGTCGTGGTCATGAACAATACTAAACGAAGATCCAAGCTGTTTTAGCGGCCAGCCCAGCACATCATCGGCATCATAGAAGTTATCCCAACGGAAGTAGTCATTCGGCGGGGCAAAGCACTCGCGGTTTTCAATACCGGATATAAACAGGGGAATATTACAACCGGTGGTCATCAGATTAGACAAAGACTTAAGTTTCAGAAAAACAAGCTCATCCGGATCATCGACTGCAGGGTTTTCAAATATGAATTTATCGTGCTCGGCATCCCAGAGGTAATTGGATATGACCTGGCACCCTAGGGACTGAGCGATAATAATCACCGGTTTAGTCGGATCTCCCCCCAGATCGATGTAGGCCTTTTTCAGGGCACTTTGAATCGCTTCCTGCACTTTGATGTACTTAACTTTATCTTTATGTGCGCTGTGCTCCAGAGACCCCGCATCACCAAAACCAAATAACAGAAACTGCCTCAGTTTAGTACCATCAAGAGAATTTTCCGGCTCAGCCATCATCGCTTGCCATAACCGATCCTGGGGCTGCTGCAGAACCCTGGCGTAGTAAACGTTCTGAAAAGAAACCCGGTACCACTGATCGCCCAACTGTTTTTTAAGTCCAGCTTCAAGGTCAGCATAATAACCATCTTTTTCACGCCCCATACCATGCAGCGTGATTAGCGCAACATCTTTCATGATCAGTTCCTTCTGTTGTGAGAGTCTTTTCCGAATCAGGCTGCTACATACCACATACCTGATTAAGTTCACCTGATTGCATTAACGCCTGCTTGGTTTTCGCTATCTGCCGGTCACTCAGAATAGGTTCAGACAGCTTCAATTCTTCTATGCGGGCATCAATTTCTTCTAACTGATTCTTCAGGTCATCATTTTGCAGGAAGGCCTGAGCCCGGCCGATTTTGCCGAACTGCACATCGTAACCGGTAGCTTTATCCCGGTGGCTCTGAGATGTCTGATGTGGATTAAGAAAAGAGTTCGCTGCGGTTAAAAGTGCCACCACCCAGGCCACCAACAGGCTGATAATATCGAGCGCAGAAAACACATCATCGCCAGCATTATTGGCGTTAATGGTCGCAACAGAGCCTGCCACCGTAGCCAACAGCGCAGATGGCAGGCCGATAGAGATATGGATCTGGCGGTAGAAAGAGAAGCGATTACGGTGTGCATTCCCCCGGATCTTGCAATCCTCTTTCATCCGGGTAATCAGAGCATCGACATTCATTACACCCTCCCTGGGTAATATTGATGATGAGCTGGCAGGTGGACTACCCGTTTATCATGCAGAAATCCTATGAATCGGATAATCCAGCCATATTAGGGGTTTCAATAGGTATAGTCTGAGCCAAAGCAATAATCAAATATCCCAGGGCCTGCACATTAAGAAATCACGACCTACTCCGACAATTCACCACATAGCGACTGCTGCATCAGTCCGGCAATTTTCTGAGCGGGTTGCGTTGCGATCAGATAATGCAACTTAGTGAACGCGGCTTCCAGGGTCAGATCACTGCCCGGCACCACACCAATGCGATTCAACGTAGCCCCCGTGGCATAAGCGCCCTGACTAACACGCCCCTGCAGGCACTGAGTGATATTCAGGACAGTTACGCCTGATTGAACAGCCTGCTCCAGCGTCGACATCAGTTCAGTATTAGCATCCGGCGGATTACCGACCCCATAACTCAGCAGTATCAAGCCTTTGACCTCAGAGTGATTCAGCATATCCTGAGCGACACGTGCTGAAAGACCCGGATACACCGGTAGTACGACCACAGCATCCGGATTGAAATCAGGCACCTGATACCCTTTGTCGAGAAACTCAGGGCTGCCACCGGCCTGCAGTAAATTTGGATGCAGATCGATATGAATCCCCACCTGCGCTAACCAGGGGTAGTTCGGGGTATCGAAAGCGTCAAAGCCGGTACTTTTCAGCTTACTGCTGCGATTACCCCGCAGCAGACGACCATTAAAGTAGATACAGACTTCAGCAATATCATAGTTACCCGCTAGGATCAGCGCGGTAATCAGATTATCCTGAGCATCGTTACGGAGTTCTGATAGCGGAATCTGAGAGCCGGTAATAATCACCGGTTTATCGATCCCCTGCAGAATAAAAGACAAGGCAGACGCAGTATACGCCATGGTGTCAGTACCGTGCAGGATGATAAAACCGTCATAATCCCGCCACTGACTGATGAGCTGTTCCGACAGTTCACTCCAGTGGGAAGGCTGCAGATTGGAACTGTCAATCAGCTGTTCCAGCTCCTGAACTTCAAAATCCGGCAGTTGCTGTGTCGCACCCACGCGTAATTGCTCACGTAGCAGCTGCTCAAAGCCGCTCACCGGTATATAGCCCTGCTCGGACGCTTGCATACCGATGGTACCACCGGCATAGAGAATCAGTATTTTACGTTTCATGGCGTAACTATAACGCCAATGAAAACAGCAAAAAAGGATTTGCAGGTCCCTCTATCAGACAAACAGGAGTCAGACAGATAGCAATTTGTAGCGAGGGCCTTCCAGGCCCGATAACATTGTTACAAAACCTGTGGGGCTTCCTTCTATGATCGGGCCTGGAAGGCCCTCCCTACGGCATATGAATTAGCGCCAGTAAAAATCCACCTTCATAGAAGGTGGCTTTGCTTTATGCCCCCTATAAGGGGGCGTTACTTCTTAATTTATTTCTAACTGAATTTGGCGCTGCTCTTCTTCGTAAGCTGATTTTTCCTGATAACGAACATATCTTCTTA
>JAOXSA010000176.1 GCA_025800245.1 Amphritea sp.
TAAAAATAAGCAGTGTTTCAGAAAATATGTCATAACTTTATTATATTTCATGGATATTACTATGAGTGGATGCCAATGGTTTGTTTGTTTGTTAATTGGTGTTTTAGGGCGCGCCGACTGCTATGGTCAATTTGAGCCCATAACATTATTTTATGAGCTTACTGTGAATAAATCACGGGAAACTGGATGGCTCGGATAAAGGAGAAAAGACTTCCAGTCAGAACCCAGTCTGACTCATCTCCAAGGAGCTCACGGAGGGTGGTGCTAAGAGGGATGCGACCGAGATGGAGGGCTCGAAAACTGCGAAGACGCGGGCAGGACAGCAGAACATGCGCCACAGTGAGCGGCGCGCGGCACCGAGGACACGTCGGCTTGTCTTCGCCACGGAAGTGATATCCGTGCGTAGCGTACGAGTGGCCAATGCGCAGTCTACAGAGAACGACCTCCTCCCATCGGCTGCTCCGTAAGCTCGACCGCCAGGGTCTGAGTGTCGGCTTGATCTCCCGGAGCTTGTTGCTGCGCTGTGTATCCCAGGCCTGCTGCCACTGGGAATACACGAAGACACGGACTGCAGGGAAGAAATCCCGTGCCGGCAATGGCAGGCGACGAGTGCAGGGTGCTGAGGCAGCACGTCTCGCAGCAGCGTCCGCCAGCTCGTTGCCCGTGATGCCGACGTGGCTGGGTATCCAGCAGAACTGGACAGACTTCCAGCTCGATCCAACGACGTAAGGCGAGATAAAATATCCTGCACGAGAGGGTCACTTGGATTAAAACTCCGGAGT
>JAOXSA010000185.1 GCA_025800245.1 Amphritea sp.
CATGTACACGCTGCTCCGACAACAAAGGCTGAGCTGGCTCGGCCACGTGCGACGGATGGAAGATGGGCGCATACCAAAGGACATCTTATATGGCGAGCTTGCCTCAGGCAAAAGATCTGTAGGCTGCCTTCAGCTGCGCTACAAGGATGTCTGGAAGCGCGACCTGAAAGCCCTGGACATCAACATCCAGTGCTGGGAAGACATGGCAGCTGACCGTAACAGTTGGCGCTCTATGCTTCAGAGACAGCTCAAGGCAGGGGAGGAGCATGCAGATCCAGACCCTAGCCGAGGAGAAGAGAGCCAGACGAAAGGCACGTACAAGTGAGGCAGACCCAGCGACAATCCACACCTGTGTCAGCTGCGGAAAAGTCTGCCTTTCCCGAATCGGACTGTCTAGTCACAGTCGACGCTGTGCCAGTCGCGGAAGTACCATGGCATCCAATTGAGGGCGCATCATCCTTGGTCGAGACCGACCGACGGAGGCCATTATTATTACTCGTTATCGCTAAAACGCAAAACACTAAACGGTGGACCATGAATGTTGGGCATACCTTGCTTCATACAAACACTTTAGTGCCGGTTGTATGATATGCTGAGCTACAC
>JAOXSA010000193.1 GCA_025800245.1 Amphritea sp.
ATCGGCACGAGGACGTGCCTCGCTACAAATCTGAACAGCATTCAGATTATCGCTGGTTCAGGCCTTAAAGCACCTTACCCAGGAACTGCACCAACCGGGGATGGGTTGGATTGTCGAAGAAGTTCTCTGGTGTGTCTTCTACCAGCAGTGCGCCATCTTCCATAAACAGCACCCGGTCAGCCACTTCTTTGGCAAAGCCCATTTCGTGGGTGACCACCACCATGGTCATACCTTCTTTCGCCAGCCCTTTCATCACGTCCAGCACCTCACCAACCATCTCCGGATCAAGCGCAGAGGTCGGTTCGTCAAACAACATGATATTTGGTTTCATCGCCAGCGCGCGGGCGATAGCAACACGCTGCTGCTGACCACCGGACAGTTGTGACGGATAGTTGTTCATACGGTCAGAAAGACCGACCTTGAACATCAGTTCCCTGGCGTCTTCATGAACCTCATCCTGTGGACGTCCGGCAACCTTCAAAGGCGCCAGTTTGACGTTTTCGATCGCTGTCTTATGAGGGAACAGATTGAAGCTCTGGAACACCATACCCACATCTTCACGCAGCTTGTTGATGTTAGTCGAACGGGCGTACATATCGATACCATCGATAACCAGCGTACCGTTTTCGATCTCTTCAAGCTGATTCAGCGTGCGCAGGAAGGTGGATTTACCCGACCCTGATGGGCCGATAATCACCACCACCTCACCGCGTTTTACCGAGGTGGAGATATCTTTGAGTGCGTGTACTTTGCCAAAATATTTATCGACGTTTTTGGCGATAATGATGTCGTCACGATCAGTCACTGGTGGATAACCTCTTCTCTAAACGCTGGATGGCAAGCGACAGGGCTCCGGTCAGAATCAGGTAGAGCAGGGCGACAGTGAACCAGACTTCGAATGGTGCAAAACTGCCGCTGACCACTTCCCGGCCGGCTTTGGTCAGATCAGTAATGGAGATTACTGAAACCAGAGAGGAGTCTTTGATCAGGTTGATAAACTGACCTGCCAGCGGTGGCAGAGTCCGTTTAAACGCCTGTGGCAGGATTACATAGATCATCGCTTTCGGATAACTCATACCCAGCGAGCGGGCTGCTTCCATCTGACCGTTTGGAATGGACTGAATACCGGCACGGATAATTTCTGCCACATAGGCCGCGGTGAATACGGACAGCGCCACAACACCGGAGGTAAAACGTTCCAGATCCAGTACCGTACCGATAAAGAAGTACATGATGAAGATCTGAACCAGCAGCGGTGTGCCCCGGATTACTTCGATATAGACTATCGCCAGTTTCCGCGCCGCGGGGTTACTGCTTATGCGCATCAGACCGACCACCAGGCCCAGTGCCAGGGCGATGATCAGGGAGTAAAAAGATATCTCTATGGTGACGATCAGACCATGAATAATGGGCCCGGTTCGCCAGCTTTCGATCCGTGCCAGGGTATCGCCTTCAAATACCAGATCGCCGTCGCTGACCATCAGACTGTCAAATCCGGTAATGGTGTAGTTGTCTTCACCGGAATCCGGAATCAGGACTAATTCAGATTTATCTGCACTGAGTTCGACGGTGCCGCTGCGTTCGGCAGAGATCTCAACCGGATCGGTATTGATGATGTAAGGGACGACACGATCCCAGCGCCAGGTATAGTCGATACGCTTGCCGGACATGTACACCGAGAAGCACAGACCGACCAGAACAGCCACGAATACACTGTTCCAGAGCAGCGCTCTTTGTGTTGCACGCATGTTAGGTGACCTTGTTAAGGTTAAAAAAGTTAAGCCGGAAATCACTCAGGCTTATAAACAAGCTTGCCGGAAACAGGATCACTGTTTCCGGCAAGATACAACGGTCTGGAATGACGGTGTGATTACTGAACTTTGCTCAGCCACTTGTCAGACTTGAACCACTTCGCGTAGATGCGATCGTAAGAACCGTCGCCTTTAATCTGACGCAGGAAGTTGTTCAGGAAGTTCAGGAAATCAGGATCGCCTTTACGTACAGCCCAGCCCAGTGGCTCAAAGGTAAATGGCTGATCGATGTGGGAAACCTGCTCTGGGTTCTGGCTCGCGTACAGTGCGTTGAATGGCAGATCGTAAACGAATGCATCCGCTTTACCATTAGCCACTTCCAGTACCGCGTCGGCCTGAGTTTCGAACAGGCTGATGTTGGACTTGCCGATAAGACGTTTTACAGCTGCTTCACCGGTAGTACCCAGCTTGGTTGCTACAGTGTACTCACCGCTGTTCAGATCACGGTAAGAGTTGATTTTACCTTCCAGCTCAGGACGCAGCAGGATGGTCTGGCCCACGATAACGTATGGATCAGCGAAGTTTACTTTCAGGTTACGCTGTGCGGTGATGGTCATACCACCCATGATGATGTCGCACTTACCGGTCAGCAGGGTCGGGATGATACCGTCCCACGCAGTGTTTACCGGTGTGAATTTAACGCCCATCGCCTTGGTCATCTGCTTAGCCAGATCGATATCAAAACCGATGAAACCACCGTCCTTCGCTTTCATTTCGAATGGGATGTAACCCGCATCGAAACACACTTTCATTTCACCAGCATCCAGGATGCTGTCCAGAGTGGATTTTTCCGCTGAGAATGCGACGGACGAAGTCAGCATAGCCGCAGCAACAGCGACTGTTTTGAAAAGCTTTTTCATGAGGATATTACACCGTGATTATCTGGTCGACGTTGGTGTGCAGGAATAACATCGAGGGTTTCAGAGTTATACTTTTGTCGCCTGTGGTACAGGCGCGATAGAAACTATCTGCTTTATCGATAGATTTCAACATCTGTTTTGAATGGGTATTTAATAAACTGAGCTGGATCAGCATTTTAAGACTGATCCAGCTAGCGCAAACTAACGAGCAAGGATGGGGGAAAACTCTAAAAGCAGGGCTTATTGAATCCGACGGATCTGATAAAGACCGACATCGATGCTGCCCTCATCAAACCCTCCTTCGCAGTAGCACAGGTAGTAGCGCCACAGACGACGGAAAGTCTCATCGTATCCCAGTGCTGAAAGTTCTTCTGTTTTGCGTTCGAAGGCTTCACGCCAGAGTTTCAGGGTTTTGGCATAGTCGGCGCCGAACAGGTGTTTATTGACCAGTTCAAAACCATGCTCGCGGAACTTGTCTTCAAGTTTACTGATACTGGGCAGCATACCGCCCGGGAAAATGTAGCGCTGGATAAAGTCAGCCTGGTTGCGATAGCGTTCAAACCGTTCATCTTCGATACTGATGACCTGCAGAACCGCGGTGCCTTCCGGCTTTAGGCACTTGTTCAGCGTGCTGAAATAGGTATCCCAGTACTGTTCGCCTACCGCTTCAAACATCTCAATCGACACCACCCCGTCATACTGCTTTAACAGATCCCGATAGTCGGTCAGGCTGATATCTGATTGTTCCGCCAGCCCGGCCTGTTGCAGGCGTTCGCGGCTCCAGTTCAGCTGTTCTTCGGAGAGGGTTATACCGTGCAGACGAATATCGCTCTGCTGCAGCGCATGTTCGGCGAAACCACCCCAGCCGCAGCCGATCTCGACTACATGGTCGCCGGACTGCGGGGCCAGCATATCCAGAATACGCTGATACTTAGAGGTCTGAGCCGCCTGCAGGGGCTGATCTTCTGATTCAAACAGTGCCGAGGAGTAGGTCATGCTGGGATCGAGCCAGAGTTCGTAGAAATCATTCCCCAGGTCGTAGTGCGCGGCGATATTGCGGCGGCTGCCTTTGCGGCTGTTGTGGTTTCTGCGGTGATAGAGATTATGCAGCATCTCTGTCAGGAAACTGGCTTTGGCGATCTGACTCAGGTGCTTTTCGTTCTGCAGCGCCCAGCGAACCAGAGTCGTCAGATCCGGACTGTTCCATTCACCGGCGATATAGCCTTCTGACCAGCCGTTGATGCCACCGGCGAACAGACGTAACAGCGATCTGAAACTGTGAAGCTGTACACGAACGGCTGGATCACCGCTGCCAAAATCGCAGTGATATCCGCTGGGCAGAGTCAGATACAGGTGGCCTTGACAGTTCTGCAGACGCTTACGAAGAAAGCCGATCACCCGTTGCTCCAGCCAGGTGGGCTGTGAGCTCTGCTGAGGGATAAAGCGGCTGGCAGAATCGTTACAGGTTTTCATAGTGATGTTCTCCCTTGGTGTCAGACCAGCTGATGCTGCAGGTTCGGCTTGTTTTTCTTGGTTGCAGTCGCAGCCCTTTGCTCCACAGTCGCAGTGCTTCCCAGTGGATCGCGGCAACCACTTTCAGTGTCATCAGAGGATGGCTTATAAAGAGTCGGGTCAGGCTACTGTCGGTCAGCGCTCGTTTTTTACCACTGAAGGTGGCATGCAATACGGCTTCCTGGCTGTCACGGTTACTCTGACGAATACAGACCGACACCTGGTTTTCCGGTGGCCGGATACGGAAACCATACGCAGTATCCATCGGCATAAACGGGCTGACATACATCAGCTTATTACAGCTGTGACGTACCACCGGATCATCGCTATCCGATGCCGGTAGCAGGTAACTGTGACGCTGACCGAAGGTATTGCTGACTTCATACAGAATAACTTCGAGCTGATCAGCGCTGTTGTAGCAAAAATATACGCTGAGTGGATTAAAGGTGTAACCCAGAATGCGTGGGTAACACAGTAAGCGGATACTGGCCGTGGCTGAGCCATAGCCCCGTTGTGTCAGTAGTTCGGTTATTTCCCTGCGCAGCTGGCCCTGGCCGGTACCGTGGTCTTTCTCATGAAACGAGAACAGGCCCCAACGGTTAACAGCGAACAGCTTCATGCGGTTGAGCAGGGGCAGCTCATCCAGATCCAGACACACCGAAAATACCCGATAAATAAACCGGTGACGTTTGGGCGTAAAGCGATGGTGCATCACATGGCCCTGATAAACGGCAGAATTCAAAAGGGCTGGTTGTGCATTGCCAGAATCAGCCATTAGCCTGCTCCCTGAGCGGTTGTCCTGTCACCGACTGCCTGGCTGGTGGCTCTGTTACAAAAATACGGCTGCTTGGGTTATCCAGTTGCCACGGGCGAGGAACTCCGCCCAGTTGTTCCGCAACCGCAAGGCCTGACTGAATGCCGTCCTCATGAAAACCATAGCCGAAATATGCGCCACAGTACCAGGTGTTCTGCTGGCCCTGCAGTTGCCAGAGCTTTTGTTGAGCCGAGTAACTGTCGCGTCCGAATGCCGGATGGTCATAGAAGAAGCTGCGGATCAGGGTATCCGGAGCAGGATCTTTCAGCGGATTCAGCGAAACAATCACCGGCGTGTCGGTATTCAGTGGCTGAAGCTGATTCATCAGATAACTGACTGAAACCTGCCGATCATCCTGCTCTCCGCTGGCCATATAGTTCCAGCTGGACCAGACGGCAGGGTCCTCAGGCAACAAGGACTGATCCAGATGCAGGAATGCCTGATTGCGCTGATAGGGGAAACTGTTCAGCAGTGTCTGCTCTGCAGCGCTCGGGTCTGACAGCAGTGCCAGGGCCTGATCGGAGTGACATGCGAGTACTACATGGTCGTAGTACTCACGACCACCGTGCAGATCTTCGATGATGATCTCGCCATCGTTACGAATAACCCGATGGATGCGGCTGTTAAGTCGGATCTTGTCCTGCAGTTCATCGGCTACCTTGTTGACGTAGCGAATACTGCCGCCCACCACAGTGCTCCATTGGGGGCGATCTTTCAGCTGTACCAGACCGTGATTGCGGCAGAAGCGCAGAAAACTCAGCGCTGGGTAATCCAGCATCTGCTTGACCGGGGTGGACCAGATAGCGGCACCCATCGGTAGCAGATGGTTATAGATAAAATGATCACCGTAACCGTGCTGATGCAGTAGCTGGCCCAGGCTGATCTGATCCAACCCCGGCTGTTGTTCCAGTGCTTCGGAATTACGGTAAAAACGTAACAGGTCCCGGATCATAGACCAGAAGGAGGGACTGATCAGATTGCGTTTCTGCGCGAACAGTCCCCCCAGCCCTGAGCCGCTGTATTCCAGAGGTGCAGTTGCACCATTATCAATGGATACAGCAAAGGACATGTCGGTGGCGCAGGTCTCAACATCCAGATGACGGAAGAACTGCACCAGGTTCGGGTAGTTGACCGGATTAAATACGATGAAGCCGGTGTCGACATCCACCTGTTGGCCATCTAAGGTAAACGATACAGTATTGGAGTGTCCGCCGAGCCGGTCATCCTTTTCATACAGGGTGACATTGTGTGCTTTATTTAACAGCCAGGCACAGCTTAGTCCGGAGATGCCTGAGCCGATAACAGCTATTTTCTGTGGGCGGATTGCGGAGATATTCATCGGGATATCCATACTGATTGTTTCTTCCATGTACGACAGAAATTGCTGATAGGATCACTGATCTGTTTCCGATAAGGCTACGTAGAGAGGGTTATGGATAACAAACCACCGGGTGATGATGTGAGTAACATCGTGAATATTAAACAGTCGGAACCGACATGCAAGGAGTGGAGCCAGATGCTGGCCAGTCTTGCTGAAAGTCGGGACAAAAAATTATATGCCCAGCTGTTCCATCACTTTGCACCTAAAGTGAAGGCCTACATTATTCGTCTGGGTGTTAATGGCGCTGCTGCAGAAGAGCTGACTCAGGAAGTAATGCTCTCGGTGTGGCGTAAAGCGCACATGTACCATATCGAAAAAGCGGCAGCCAGCACCTGGATTTTCACGCTGGCACGTAACCAGAGCATCGATTGGATGCGCAAACAGAAATACCCTGAGTACAGCCTCGAAGAGTGGAGTGAAACCGCGATGGAGGATGGCAAGGGTGAAGAAACCGTGACATCAGACCGTATGATTAAAGCGATTGAAACGCTGCCTGAAAAGCAGGCTCAGGTGATCTACATGTCGTTCTTCGAAGGACGATCCCACGGAGATATAGCCAGCCGGTTAGATATCCCCCTGGGAAGTGTTAAATCGCGTATCCGTCTGGCCGCTGAAAAACTGAAACTGATCTGGGGAGGTGAATATGAACATTAATCACCATCTGGATGAAGCAACACTGCTGAGCTATTCCGCTGGCTCTCTGTCCCAGGGAATGGCACTGGTTGTGGCATGTCATCTGGCGTTCTGCCCTGAATGCCAGGAACGTAGTCGTAAGGCTGACTCTGTCGGCGGCGCACTGCTCGAGTCACTGGATTCTGAAGCGGTATCCGCCAGTATGCTGGATACTATTCTGATGCAGTTGGATGACATAGAGCCTGAGAAACCTGTAGAACCTGTTCATGCAGACCCTGAGGTTCCTGCCCCCTTACGGGCTTATATTCCTGGTTCATTTGATGATCTGGAGTGGAAGCGCATTGTACCGGGTGTCTCTTACTACGATATGCCCTGGCAAGGTCGTGGTGTTTCACGGCTGCTGAGAATCTCACCAGGAAAATCCATGTTGCCTCACACTCATGATGGCAATGAGCTGACACTGGTACTGCGTGGTTCATTCTCTGACGAGATGGGGCGCTTCGGGCCGGGTGATATTGCCGACCTGGATGATCAGGTTGAACATCAGCCGCTGGTGGACAGTCAGGAGGATTGTATCTGTCTGATCGCTACTGACGCACCACTGCGCTTTACTACTCTGTTTGGCAAGCTGGTGCAGCCAATCACTGGTTTCTGATCGATCGATTTCTGATGGCAAATCAGGTCAATCCACGCAAGCTGCACCTGAGCAAATGGACGGCTCAGGTGCCGCAGAACAGAGAAAAGCACTTTCTGGTAACAGAACTGATTCGTGATGAAGACGAAGTGATCACAGGCTGCGTACTCGAAGCGGTGATAAATCAGAACAGTTATACCCTGACAGACTGGCGTGAACTGAAAGACAGCGAGCGTTGGCGGCAGGGTTGGAAGTAGTGGTGAGCCTGTATGAAATGGTTATAGTACCTACCCTACAGAGAAGCATGCTAAAGACTCAAATCAATATAGGAGTTTGTACACTCCACCAGCAAAAAGCCAGCCCATAAGGCTAAGATTGCCAATTGCTGCGGTGAGCATCCAAATTTTAAGATGCAACGGCATAGCTTCCTCTTTTACGCCAAAGCAAAATTTAAAACAGTATTTAAAGTTAAATCGGAAATAACAGTCTGGGGGGTAATGCTTTTCCCATTCATTGACTGGCTCTTCAAAGTACTTATCGGCAATTTTCACTCCACCCTGAGCAACAAATATACCATTTAATGCTGAGAATATCGCAAAACCAACGGATACTATAACAAATACATCCAAAATCACGGTGGCACCTACTAATTAAAATATTTATACAATAATTCTCCACTTCCTTCGCCTATAGACCCTCCTAGTGATGAACCTCCATATGCGCCGACTGCTACGCCAGTGACGCCTACAATAGCAATAACTGGCCAAGATAATGTTACACCTACAGCTAGTGCTATTGTTCCTGCCGCACCTACGGCTAAAGAACCTCCAAATTTAGCTCCAGCATAACCTCCAGCGGTGCTTCCAATAAAACGCCCACCTTCTTTATAAGTCACCAATTCACATTGATCGTTTTCAAGCTCAAAACACGCCTTATTTATTGCATTAGCACTCACGCCAAAATCTAAAGCGATACCTATATAGCCTGCCCGTTTCGCGCCTTTAGCTACCCGGGCAACGGTGTTGATACGATCGCCCAATTGAGGCACTGTTCCTGTCGCAGCGATTTCATCCCAGTTATGGAGAAGCGATTTGGAGGAGAGTTGCAGGGTATGTTTGACCTTTGGCGAAACCGGAATATCAATCGCTTTGAAGGTCAGCCTGTTCAGACTGTTATCTAGCTGACGAAATAACATTGCGCGACGGGTATAGAAGCCCTGTGTAAAACGGGCCTTGCCGTTCACGACTTCAACACTGTCCAGATAGTTTTGCTGAATATTGACAAGAACCTGCTGCAAATCAGTCATACGCTGGCCGACCACCGCAGTTGAAACCCCCACGGCGGCAGAGCTGTTTGCAAGCTGGTCAGAGTTTACGGCATCCAGTAGCGTAAAATGCTGGACGACGGTATGGGCTTCTTCCGGCGTCAGTTGCTGAATTCCCTGACTTGCAGATTTTGCCTGTGCCTGTAACGCATCCAGGGCGGCCTGATCAGCTTGTGTTACTGGGGCGTTGGCAAAAATAATCAACTCGCCGGGTAATACTTCATCTGAGCCTAAGTGACTGTTCGCTTGTTTGAATAACTTCCATGTATCGCTGTTAAAACGGCCATAATGCTCTTTATAAAGCTGTATCTGTGTGGATACCTGAGTATTCCAGATAAATCCTGCAGCAAAAGGTTCAGGTTCAATATTTTCTTCGGTATTCGGGGCCGGTGATGAGAGTGAGGCCACTGCTGAAGTTGTTTGTTCTGTTATATGCGTGGGCTCAGTTTCTGCCGTGGGGTATGCATTTTCAGAGGTTCTTGAGGAACGAGTAGTATCTGAACGGGTAGGATCTGCTATTGCTGATTTCTGAGCAGAATCCAGTTTGCGGGAGCTTGTCTGAGTGTTTTCATTACCCGTGCCAGAAACGCCAACTTCTGCAATTAAATCTGCATACATTGAAGCGGCAGCAGATGGGAGGCCAGCGGAATCACCGATCAGTACATTATCAGAGCCTGTTGCAACATTACCCCCGCAACTTATCGTATCCCCAACCCTGGCGGCGGGTCGACCATTAATAAAAACTGTGGCTGAACCTGCTGCAATGCTACGTCCATGAGGCGGACATTTACCGCAACCATGAGGCGCAGCGCTGTCGCTGACTCTGGCGGCGGGTAGGCCATTGATTAAAACGTTACCACTACCAGAAGTAACCGGGGTTGGAGGGAAGCATCCATGTGCACTGCAGGTGTCACCTAAACGAGCTGCTTTGGCCATATCCTTATGTCCTTAAATCGAGGTAGAAATTATGCTTACTACTAGTGTTGACTGATGCTGCATAACTTTACATATTATTTCAAGTATTCGGTGTAGTATGTATTGGATATTGGTCTCCAGAACGTAATGATCAGTTATATCTGTATATTGCTATGCAATCACCAAAAACAGTCAAGTCTCTCGAAACTCTGGGGCGAGTGCGTCTTTCCGAATCGTTCTTTATGCGGGATTTTCTTTATTCAGAAATTTCGCAGATCGAAGGTGTACCTAACATTCCTGATTATCCTGATCTTGCTATCGAAACGGGAAGTCAGTTGTGTCAGCAGGTGCTGGAGCCTATTCAGCAGGCGCTGGGCCGGATTTCTATCCGTTCGGGGTATCGCAGTCCTGCGGTGAATGCGATCGGGGCGGCCAATAAAAATCAGTATAACTGCTCCCGCAACGAAGCCACCTATGCCTGCCATATCTGGGACTACCCGGATGCCAGCGGTGTGCAGGGAGCAACCGCTTGTATTGTGGTTAACTCATTTCTTGATTACTACGAGACCACCGGAGACTGGCAGGCGCTGGCCTGGTGGATCCATGACAATATTCCGGACTACTGCTCGCTCTGCTTCTTTCCGAAGCTGTGTTCGTTCAACATCCGCTGGAGCACTCAGCCCGAAAAAATCATCAGAAGCTATATTGCGCCTCGGGGTGTACTTACCCGACCGGGTATGAAGAATCACCAGGGCAACCATGAATCAGCTTATACAGGGTTTCTTAAAATGCTCAACCAGCGTGACTGAGTCGCTGTTTTCTGAAGGGGGGAGAGGAGTCGGGGTGTTAACCCAAATAGGGTTGTCTGATCAGAGGGAGGTCTGGCTCTGGATTAAAAAGTGGGCTTTCGACACAAGGCGGACAGGTGGGGAAATTACTTTAAGGCCTAAATTCCACTCTTGATAGCAGGAAGCCTGCGAAGAAAGCCAAACAATATCGATATAAACCAAAATATAAACATTGATACTCCAAGCTCACCAAAACTTTCATCAAAATAATCCCTTTCAGAGAAATAAATGATACCGAGAACAACCATGCAAAAAGCAGAGTATGCAATGTCATGCTTCAAGAGATAATTTGCATTTATAGAAGGATAGACGCCACCGAATTTCTTCCTGTAGTACCTGTTTCCTATGATTACTCTGATGAGTACAACAGGTATGGCTATTAGAGACATAAGAACTAAAAGACCAAGTCGTTCGTCATGTAGCATTGCATCTTGTGGGATCAATGTTTGATTGAGTCTAACGGTCCAGTACAGCGCCAAGTAAATTAATAAAAAAACTACTTCCATGTCTGAATTTTCCTCGAGAGATTGTCTCACCTGTGCTTCACGATGGTCTTGAAGAGAATTTGACTCAATGCAGCTTCAGATTCAAGTGATTACAATGTCTGCTAATGGCACAAAGCGGACATAGCCTATAGCTTTAGATATGTTTCGAATGCTGAGTTGTAGTTAATAGCCAGCTGAAGAACCATACAGCCCTGAATCGGCGCTGGAAGCGCCTCGCTACAGAACAGAATCGTTGTAGTGAGGGCCTTCCAGGCCCGATCAAAGTTTTATAAATATCGAAAGGGAAGGTATTACCGGGTTATGAGATGATCCGGCAACAGAATCCAGACTGAGTGGATCCTGAGAAAGAATACCTCTTTGCTTATGAGAGCTGCTTTGCTATTGCCAGAATGTGTTCTGGTCGAATGCCGTGCGCGATGCCTGCAGCGGTGATTTATTGCTGCTCCAGAACCGGCTCTTTGGTTTGCTCCAGTGCATTTAAAGCAGCCTGTCGGCTGGCTTTCAGATCCAGTATCGGTGCCGGATACTCTTTACCCAGGGTGATCCCAGCTTGCTTAAGAGTTTCCACAGGTGCTTCCCATGGCTTATGAATATAGCGATTGGGCAGTGCGGACAGCTCAGGAACATACTGGCGGATATAGTCGCCCTCCGGATCAAACTTTTCCCCTTGAGTCACCGGATTAAAGATCCGGAAGTAGGGGGCAGCATCGGCACCGCAGCCTGCCACCCACTGCCAGCTGGCGCTGTTGCTTGCCAGATCGGCATCCACCAGAGTATCCCAGAACCATCGGGCACCATGAACCCAGTGCTGTAGCTGATTTTTCACCAGAAACGATGCAACGATCATTCGTACCCGATTATGCATATAGCCGGTCTGCCAGAGTTGTCGCATGCCCGCGTCGATCATAGGAAAGCCGGTGTTTCCCTGTTGCCAGATCTGTTGCTGGTCAGGATCATCGCGCCATGGAAACCGGTTAAACTTTTCGTTGAGGTTGGCATCAGTGATGTGCGGACTATGGAATAGCTGGTAGTAAGAAAACTCTCTCCAGCCCAGTTCCTGCTGGAACTTGATCAGTTGAGTTTCCTGTTGCTGCTGCACCGCCTGCTGCAGACTGTGATGCCAGACCTGATTCGGTGAGATCAATCCGTGAGCCAGATAAGGGGACAGATAGGAAGTATTTTCCTGAGCAGGGAAATCCCGTCCTGTAGCATAGTGCTCCAACCGCTCGGAAATAAAACGCTGCATCACCAGTGATGCCCCGGTTTCAGTAATATCCCAGTGGGATGTCATGGTTTCACACCAGGATCGGCTGTCCAGCAGCTTCAGCTCATTCAGCTCTTTCTGTTCCGGAAGGTCTGAACTGTAATTGAGCCTCAGAGGCTGAGGCTTGGGGTAGGGCAATCGGGGAGCTTCGGCGTTGCGACAGCCTTTTTTAAAGTATGGTGTGAAGACTTTGTAGTGGGTGCGATCAGGCTTATTGATAGTCCAGGGTTCCCATAGCAGTGAGCCATTAAAGCTCATCACTTCTATATCGTAGCTGCTGAGTTGTTGCTTGAGATGTTTATCGCGCTTAATTGCCCAAGGCTGGTAACAGCGGTTCCAGTAAACACCGCGGGCCTGAGTCGTATCTACCAGACGCTGAATAATCTGCTCCGGATTGCCGCTGAAAATACGCAGGGCGCCAGCAAGATTCCGGTTCAGGCTGTTCAGGGCATGATGTAACCAGCAACGGCTGGCAGCGCCCGGAGCCCATTCACCGGGATTGATTACATCCCAGATATACACCGGAATAACCTGACCTTTGGCTGCGGCATGAAAAAGCGCCGGGTTATCAGCCAGGCGCAGATCGTTTCGAAACCAGACAATGCAGGGGCGTTCAGACATTCAGCGGCACTCTTTAGCAGTTCTGATAGTAGTTCTTATAAGTAGTTCTTAGAGCTGGTTACGCAGCCCCAGGTGGGCTGGATAAGGCTCCAGATAGCGCTGAGCACGAATGTATTCACTGCCTTTCTGATTGATGTAGTGGGCCAGCAGGGTCATCGGTGTCGCCAGGTTTACCTCACCCAGACGGTATTGCTCGAATACCCGGAGGATATCCTGGCGCACATTGCTGTCCAGACTGCGTTTAAGGTAGCCCATCATATGCTGCATAACGTTGCAGTGGCCACCGCGGGAGGCCGGTTTTTTAATGGCCTGCATAAAGCATGTCAGGTAAGCATCCAGTAACTCCTGTAACGGCTGATCGTGGCCAGCGCCAAGCATCCGGCCAATTTCTTTGTATGCTTTCTGGCTATGGGCCATCAGCAAGTATTTATAACTGCTGTGGAACTGTAACAGGTTGTGATAGCTCGGTTGATCCATTACTTCGGTACGGAAATGATGGTGAGCAAATACCCGCATGATGAAATTCTCACGCAGACGGGCATCATTCAGTCGGCCATCCTCTTCCAGAGGCAGGTTAGGGAAGTGTTTCATTATCTCCCGGGCAAACAGGCCTGCACCGCGCTGCTCATGGGGATAGCCGGATTCCTGATACACTTTGACCCGTTCCATGCCGCAACTGGGGGAGTCTTTTTTCAGGACAAAACCATCGAGGTCTTCGCAGCGCTTCACCATCGGGGCGACAGCATCCAGCAGTCGTTGAGTCAGGTCTTCTTTTTTGCCTTTAGTGTAAGTAAGCGTTGGTTGTTCCGGGTCGCCGATCAGACGGATTGTCGGACGCGGAATGCCAAAGCCCGCTGCAACTTCGGGGCAGAATGGCTGGAATCGGAAGTATTCGGTGAGCTGATTACGGCACAACCGGGACTGGCTGTGGCCGCCGTTGTAACGAACTTCTTCGCCCATAACACAGGCACTGATGCCAACGGGGATGAGTTGGGTGTCATTGTTTGTGTGTGTCATTAGTCGATCCCTGTTCTGATTACAGTTAACTGCTATTACGACTGTAGTCCGGTTTTGGATCACTTCAAATTAATAGTTGACTAATTGGGTGGGTTTTATAGAATAGCCTACTAAATTGATCAGGTAATTCCTGCGTCTCACTCTCACTACCGGGTGCTGATCAACATGAAGTTCAACTGCTGTGGTCAACTAGAAAGTTCCCAACAAGCTTTTATGTGACCCTTTTGAAGCCGCTGCCAGAACAGCGGCTTTTTTTTGTCTGGAAGAAGGCTATGTAAGGGAAAGGTTATTGCGTAGCTGGAACGTTACGCGAGCGTGACTTGCTCGACCCCATTGCAAAGCAATGCTCGCTGCTTGCTCTAATAAGCAGGAAATAGCGATGGTTGCGATTATTATGTAGGGGGGGCTTCCAGCCGCGATAAATTGGCACTGAATAGGGATAAAAAATCGCGGCTGGAAGCCCCTCCTACAAAGTCTTGTCGAGCCACGAGCCACGAGCCACGAGCCACGAGCCATGAGCCACGAGCCATGAGCCACTTTTTCCTTAATTCTGCGCCCCAGCCTGTATTGCCGTCAGTGCGATGGTAAACACAATATCATCCACCAATGCGCCGCGGGAGAGATCGTTTACCGGCTTGCGCATGCCCTGCAGCATCGGGCCGATACTGATCACATCCGCGCTTCGCTGAACCGCTTTATAGGTGGTGTTGCCGGTATTCAGGTCCGGGAAAACGAATACCGTGGCCTGGCCGGCAACTGAACTGTCCGGTGCTTTAGACCGGGCGACACTTTCCATCACGGCGGCATCATATTGCAGAGGACCATCGATCAGCAGATCCGGACGTTTCTCGCGCGCGATAGCCGTTGCACGGCGAACCTTGTCGACATCGTCTCCCTGACCGGAAGCGCCGGTGGAGTAGCTTATCATCGCTACCCGTGGAGGAATCCCGAAAGCAGCAGCGGAATCCGCCGACTGAATAGCAATATCTGCCAGTTGTCCGGCATCAGGATCCGGATTGATCGCGCAGTCGCCGTAAACCAGCACCTGCTCTGGCAGACACATAAAGAATACCGATGACACCAGACTGGAATCCGGCGCGGTACGGATCAGCTGCAGTGGAGGGCGGATAGTATTGGCGGTGGTGTGCACAGCGCCGCTGACCAGACCATCGACATGATCCATCTCCAGCATCAGGGTACCGAGCACGACATTATCCTGCAGTTGTTCCTCTGCGATGATCTCTGTCATGCCTTTGTGTTTGCGCAGTTCGATCAGACGAGGAATATACTCAGTGCGGATCAGTTCAGGGTCGCGGATGATGAAATCATCGTTAAGCGAGACGCCCTGATTTTTAGCTACCTCAATGATCTCTTTGGTATTGCCCAGCAGGACACAACGGGCGATACCCCGTTCGGCGCAAATTGCAGCCGCTTTCACTGTGCGCGGTTCGCTACCTTCTGGCAGCACGATGGTTTTACCTGCCTGTCTGGCGCGGTTGATCAACTGATAGCGGAATGCCGGAGGTGAGAGGCGGCGCTGATAAGTGTTGTCGACCAGCGTTGCCAGCCAGTCTTTGTCGATGTGTGCGGCACTGGCTTCTTTAATATCCCGGATTCGGGGCAGATCATCAGCACGGGTTTCAGTATTCAGATGTGACATAGCGATCGCTGTTTGCCAGCTGTCAGCCTGAACGCTGAGAATTGGCAGACCGGATTCGCAGGCTTTGGCGCAGAGCTTCAGTACCGCTGCCGAGGGTGTGAAGCCTCCGGTAAGCACCAGTGCGGCTAGTTCGATGCCGTTGACGGCAGCCATGCATGCGGCGATGACCATATCGTCACGATCACCCGGCGTGAATACCAGCGTACCCGGACGAAATTCGCTGACAGCATTGGCAACCGAGCGGGCGCACATAGTGATACGGCTGACCCTGCGGTTGGCGATATCACCGGTGTTGATCGGGCTGGCGTGCAGATAGTCAGCGATATCCTTAACCCGGGGGATGAT
>JAOXSA010000238.1 GCA_025800245.1 Amphritea sp.
TTTCGTCACTTGAGTTGCCACCTGTTCTACCAATTGTGACGCGCTTGCTTCGCTTGCCGCCGCCAAATCGGCGATACGGCTTTCAACTTCGTCACGCACGGACTTCGCTTCAGCTGATGTAGCCTCCACTAAGTCACGTACACGACGCGTCTCTGCCTCTACGCGTCCAACGCCCGAAACGGCCGTAGCCGCCGACTGAGCGGCTAGTTGCGCATGTCGTTGCGCAACCGACACACCCAGGGGCGATGGAGACCTACGCGGTCGCGGTGATGCCGAACGCGATCTAATTGCCGCTACTCCACGCGCGAACACAGTATTGGGGAACTCAGAACCCGCAATCCGAGTCGGAGATGGACGCCGCCGGCCAATATTGACCGACGACGCAGTGTCTTCAATTGCATCGGCAGCCCCGTATTGCGAGCTGCCATGCACACTGTCTTGTGTTCTCGTCTCGGAGGGGCTGTGGCTGGGCGACGACATCCTTGCTGAAATTTCCTGCGCAAAGGTTCTTCACTGCAAAATATTATGAATCTCCTTTTCCGCCGTCACTGGTTCTTCGTTCTGCAACTTGTGCCAGTTCCCTGTAAACCTCCCAATATCAAATCCCAGTCTTACTATACACTTGAAAAGGTCTTGGTCGTCTTCAATACTCAACTTCCTCCAGCAAATCTTGGTTCCAGCTTATGTACTCTTCTCCAATCAATTTTCCTGTAGCCGCCTTTGGAACAAATTCCCGTCGTCGTTCGTTGAACAGATTGCTCGCCACTGAGTCCTCACTCTCACGTCTTCAGTGCACACTTAGGATACCTTGCGCCATGCTCCGAAACCAATTTGTAACGTGCGCCTTTTTGCTGTCGAATCACACGATTGCAGCTCAGCTGCCACTACCGATATCTGTGATGGCGTGACGGGTTCACAGCCTTACAGAATACTGCTGATTCTCAGTAGCGGCCTAGATGCGCCGTCCCACTGAATCTCGCAAGGTGGTACACTCAAAGACGGAGACACTCACACAGCACAGCACACGAAGTGCTCTCACGTTCGTCAGAAAAGATGTTACACGTGCTGGTGGCAAGCAAGGATTCCGCAACACCACACCATAATGTAGCTTACCACAGATTGTACACAGTCAGCATGATAAAGAATCCCAGATCTAACC
>JAOXSA010000278.1 GCA_025800245.1 Amphritea sp.
CCCGTGACCAATACGGATGCGTTACTCGCCGCAGTCACGAATGAAGGGCGCTTGTTGGTGTTCCCCGTTGCGGATTTGCCGGAGCTGGCGCGGGGTAAAGGCAATAAGATCATTAATATTCCTACCGTGCGTGCTGCAGCGCGTGAGGAGCTGGTAACGCAACTTGCCCTGTTGTCACCAAGCGCAACCTTGCAGGTGAATGCTGGTAAGCAGCATCTGAAGCTGAAACCTGCTGATCTTGATCACTACCGAGGTGAGCGTGGCCGCCGGGGTAACAAGCTACCGCGCGGCTATCAACGTGTGGATAGTCTGGAAGTGATGGGTGAGGAGGAACCGGCTGATAGCTAGTATCAGCCGGTTGTGTAAACGAGCTTCCTTGCAGCCATCCTTTGGCTGTCCTTGCTGACTTGGCGTCCTGCCTGCAGCCTCAACATCCTATAGTGCTCATCTTGCCGTTAATTTGTGACGGCAAGATGACGCTTTTATACCTTAATCTTCGGGTGTTGCTGCTTTCTCTTTACGGTTGAGTATATGGCCCGCCTGTTTCTTGAGAAGATCCTGGTAGGTTTGGCCTAGCGACATAATCAGGACTTTATCTTCATCCTCACGGCGAACTTCTGCACCAGATAGCAGTGTGGATTTCAGCTTCTTCGCTTCGGTTAATGCTGTGTGGCTGATCAGATCGTTGGATTGCGTGGTGCGCGTTAGGAAGAGCGCTTCCTCTTTGATGCGGTTTATTTTTTCGCGGCTGCCGCGCACGATCGCCATATGCAGATTAAGTACTGGCTTAAAGGCACGGATGCGCTGCTGATTAAAGGCACGATAAAGCAGCGTGTATAGCTTGGCTGCACACAGGCCATGGATACCGTGGCTGTCGTCGGCGCTTTGCTCATCAAAGAACAGTTGTAGGTCGCCGCTGGCGGTGACTTCTAAGCGGCCACCATAGATAGAAGCCACCTTGCGCATGAGCGCTTCATAGCTTTGTAGCAGGTATTCGTGCTCTTCCGGTTCGACATAGTCGGCGTGACCGGTTGTGGCATCAACCAAGAACAGGTAGGAAGCCTCCTCTGGCGCGATACTGAGTTCCAGTTCATGTTCCAGTGAGTAAAGGTCAAGTTGCTCCTCTTGGCGAGCTTTTTCATGTACCCGCAGCGGATTGGTCTGGTCAGCGGGTGCTGTTGATTG
>JAOXSA010000312.1 GCA_025800245.1 Amphritea sp.
CTGCGTTTCCTGTACTTCAGGCTCAACCACCGGGTTATCCTGAGCACGAACACCGTCGTTACGGTTACGCATTACTGTTGGCAGTTCCAACTGGCTATAGTCGCTGGCAGCCGCGGCTGCACGACGAGCGCCCTGAGCAACAGCAGCGGTATTCTGCTGATTTACGACACGGATATCCTGCTCTTTCGCTTCACCCAGACCGGTTGCAACAACAGTGACCTTAATCTCTTCGGTCATTTCAGGGTCGATTACGGTACCCACAACCACAGTTGCGTTTTCAGACGCAAACTCTTCAACCACCTGACCCACTTCGGAGAACTCACCCAGACCCAGATCCAGACCCGCTGTGATGTTCACCAGAATACCGCGAGCGCCCTGCAGATCGACATCTTCCAGCAGCGGGCTGCGTACTGCCGCCTCTGCCGCTTCGACTGCACGGTTTTCACCACGAGCAGAGCCGGTACCCATCATCGACATGCCCATCTCGGACATCACCGTGCGCACGTCGGCGAAGTCGACGTTAATCATACCCGGACGGATAATCAGGTCGGAGATACCCTGCACCGCGCCCTTCAGAACATCGTTGGCTTCATTGAATGCGTTGATCAGGCTGCAGTTTTTACCCAGCACCTGCATCAGTTTTTCGTTCGGCACGATGATCAGAGAGTCGACGTTCTCGGACAGTTCCTTGATACCTTCGTCAGCGATCAGCAGACGCTTACGGCCTTCGAACGGGAATGGCTTGGTTACCACTGCCACCGTCAGAATGCCCAGCTCTTTTGCGACTTCCGCAACGATTGGCGCCGCACCGGTACCAGTACCGCCACCCATGCCGGCGGTGATGAACACCATGTCGGCACCGCTGAGCATTTCAACGATCTGTTCACGGTCTTCCAGTGCCGCCTGACGGCCGATATCCGGGTTTGCACCCGCGCCCAGACCTTTGGTGATATCACCACCGAGCTGCAGCACGTTACGTGCATGCATGTTGTTCAGTGCCTGTGCATCGGTATTGGCACAGATAAACTCAACACCGTCGACATCGGTCGATACCATGTGCTGGACTGCGTTACCGCCACCACCGCCAACGCCGATCACTTTAATGACCGCGTTCTGCGCTACATTATTGACTAATTCAAACATCTCCCTTCCTCCAGGTATGGTGCCCAACCCGCACCTGTTGTCGCGGTAAAGGTGTCTTATGCTTCACCCTTACCATGAATTGCTGTGTCATGTGCTCCACCGGAACGTCCTGTTACGGTGTCACCCTTTGAGTCTTCGACTCATCCCTCAGACCGATACTGCGTCACTGCTGAGGGTTTCACACTTAAAATTTAAAGCTTAAAAATTCCCCTGAAACCAGGCTTTCATCCGGTTCAGTACATTCGGGCGCTGCACGGTCTCTTCCTCAACCGGTGCCGCTTCGCCCAGATGCTGGTTATCCTGTTTGGCATACTGCAGCAGGCCGATGCCGGTGGCATAGATCGGGCTGGACAGAATATCTTCCATGCCCCGTACGCCTTTCGGTATCGCCAGTCGTACCGGCATATGGAAGATCTCCTCCGCCAGTTCTACTGCGCCTTCCATTTTTGCCGTGCCGCCGGTCAGCACGATGCCTGCCGCGGCTAAATCTTCAAACCCGCTGCGACGCAGTTCCGCCTGTACCAGGGTGAACAGTTCGTCATAACGGGGTTCCACCACTTCCGCCAGTGCCTGACGGGACAGGTCACGGGCCGGACGGTCACCGACACTCGGGACCTTGATGGTATCCTCCGGGCTGGCCAGCTGAGCCAGCGCGCAGGCGTATTTAATCTTGATCTCTTCGGCGTGCGGCGTCGGCGTCCGCAGCGCCATGGCGATATCGTTGGTCACCTGATCACCGGCA
>JAOXSA010000314.1 GCA_025800245.1 Amphritea sp.
CCTCCCCCGTTATTGCCTAACGACGAATTGTTGCAGCAGAGTGGTTGTCTCTGCTTCTGGCAACAGGCTCTTGTCATACTTATGCCGGGGATTCCCCGGCTTTTTTTACTCTTTATATTATCTGAACTGCCTCTGGGGCGGGACTTCGTTGTATACAGTGTGCGGGCAGTTCAGATGTCGGCATTGTACTGCGGGCGGCGTTTTGCGAAACGCCTGGCAGCACTCGCCTCGCATGGACACAGCCCATGAATATCGGATTGATCAGTTCTGATTTTTTATAAAAATACAGTTGTCCCAGGGATCGTACTTAGTCGTGTACAGTGTGCGGACAGTTCAGATGTCGGCATTGTACTGCAGGCGGCGTTTTGCGAAACGCCTGGCAGCACTCGCCTCGCATGGGCATAGCCCATGAATATCGGATTAATTTGTTCTGATCTTTTAAAGAATCCAGAGTACGCAGGTTCAGCACTGCGTTGTATCAAGTGGTCGAGCGGAAATCACTGATCTCTGATGGTCGGACGATAAAAGGAATATCGCCGCTAGAAGCGCCTCTTACGGTTACCTTCACTGAAGGGGCGCATTATCATGTCCAGAAATTAATTGATCTGATTCACAGACTGAATCGCCGCGAGGGCGCGCCTCCCTTATATGACTAGTGGGAAGCGCGCCCTCGCGGCGACTATTGATATGGGATGCAAGAAACAGGTAAGACTGATCAGTTACCAGCCGGTACTACTGCCTGTTGACGGCTACGGATAACGAGCCAACCCAGCAGTGGCAGAGTCAGCAGCAACAGCTGCGCAGACAGGGACTCAACACTCGGAAAGACTCCCAGCCAACTGATTGTCGGGAAGCCTTCTAACCAGGTATTACCAATCCATCCTGATACCTGCAGCTCCAGTGTCGCCTTACCCGCAAAAATAACCGACAGGATATACAGCAGCCCTGCAGTACCGGTAAAGAACTGCTTCAGAGGTAGTCGAACTGACAGCAGGAAGATCAGAACATAAATTCCCACCAGTCCCAGAGCTGCCAGACCAAAGCCCGTTGCGATAGCATCGTATGCGCCATCGGCATCACTGATCAGAGCCTGATAAAACAGTATGGTTTCTGCGCCTTCCCGGTATACGGCAAAGAAAGCAACCGAAATAATGGCCCACAGACTGCCACTGGTCACAGCATCGCCCAGCTTGTCATGGATGAATCCCTGCCATTGCTGCATTTCCCGTCGGGCATAGAGCCAGACACTGACATAACTGAGCAACGCTGCGGCCACGAACATGGTGACACCTTCCAGTGTTTCCTTCGCAGCACCACTGTTCTGAATAAAGCCCTGCAGTAACCAGGCGGTGATAACACTGGCAACCAGTGCTGCGCCGGCACCAATCCAGATAAGAGAAACCTTATCAGCAGCACCCGCTTTACGCAGATAAGCAATCAGCGCACCGATTACCAACAAGGCCTCCACACCTTCACGTAACAGGATCAGTAATGACTGAATCGTAATTTCCCAGAAACCGGCATCCTTATTGGAGATCATTGGTGCAACTTCCAGCTGTTCACGCAATAATTCCCAGCGCTGCTGCACAATCTCCTTTGGCTCAGCTTTCACCGCGCTGTTAATCAGGCGGGTAAAGCTGATCTCAATCTGCAGCATCGTTTCCTGATCTGCCTGTCCCACAGCAAACTCCAGGCCGGCACTTTCGAAGCCGCCAAAGTAGAGCTGCGAAAATTCGTTACCAAATAGAATTGACTGAGCCGGATCATAGCGCTCCGCTGCATCATCCCCCCTGGCAATCAGTTGCTGCATAACCAGCGGATAATCCGTTGCCGCCATCAGGTTGCTGCTGATCAACAAGCTCAGGAGAGTCCCCAGCTTCAACATTCTGAAAATGAAATACATAGTGTTTCCCTAGTTAACAAACGTTCTACAGCATCGCTATCAGACGCTTAACATCCCGCTGCAGATCTTTAACAGCCGTATCACCCTCAGCTAACGCTGCGCCATAGCGCAGCTGCAAATACTGCTGAATGATATGTTCAAGCGCACCATAAAATGGCAGATTTTTCTCTTGCAGTCGCAGCAGCCAGGTCTGCGGACACTCATCAAACCGACACTCACAATCAAGCTTTGCCAATCGCTGATTCAACTGATTAAAGGCCCGGTCTACCGGATCCTGGCGACGCCGCTTCAACTTCAGAAATGCGCTGTAGATCACAATCATCAACAGCAGGCCTGCAATAGTCAGAGCCATCAGCGTTTTCCAGTCCACCTTGCGCAAGCCGGACTTCTGCATCAGCTCGACCTGACGGTCCGGGTTATAGTTCAGCACCCAGGTTTCCAGGCCGGCTGAGAGCTGTTGTAACCAGCCCGGACCTGTTTTCCGGCGTTGAGATCGTTTCTGTTCGGGAGTCTTAGTTACCTGTACCGCTTGCTCTACAGGCTCCTTCGGTGACTCTGCCAGTTCAGGCGTCTGTTTCTTTGATTCAGGCTTAGGCGCAGCCTGTGCTGCAGGTTGAGGCCGGTTTTCTTTCTTCGGTGGCGATACGAAATCAAGTGCTTCGACCCTCTGCCATCCAGTACCATCCAGCCAGGCCTCGACCCAGACATGAGCATTCCCCTGGCGTACAACGATAAAGTTAGTCAACGCAATGAGATTACCGCCTCGATAACCCGATACCAGCCGGGTAGGCACTCCTGCTGCACGTAAGGCAATGGCTGTCGCTGACGCCAGATGCTCTATTCCACCTTCTTTGCGGTCAAAGAAGAACTCATCCAGACTGTCCTCATACTCTGCAATATCCGGCGTTGCGGTAACTTGATAGCCCCCTTCTGCCAGATGTACACGCAACTGATGGATCGGGTCACCTGTGAGCTGACGCCCCCAATTAATCAGACGACTATTTGAGTTAGCGGGTAATTCAAGATATGAACTACGCTCGTCATCCGACATAGGAGCCCCGCCGGTATACTCCAGATATGCTTTCTGTTCGTAGTTAAATTCCTGAGAGACTTTACGAATACCCAGCATCTGAAACTCGGAGGAGATAAAACTCTCTACGCTTCGTCCAACAGGCAGATCAAGAGCATACAACCAGCGTTCGCCGTGAGGAGTAACCCGTGCTTCGTAACTAACCAGATCTTTCTTTGATGTCAGAAGTGATTCAACTTCACCACGCTTTTTATAAGCCTTACTAAGCAATCTGGAACGGTTATTCCAGCCTTCAGGTAGCTGCCATTCAACACCGTCGTAATGACTAAAGACAGCGCCACGCCAGTACAAGCGACTCTTATAAGGCACAACACCTTTAAATTCTGCTACCAACACCGGAGCATCGCTTTGCTTCAGACGCGTTACCTGCCCTGCACGCAACGAACCCTTGATACCTTTCTCGCGCTCTTCCTGGTCAATTACGAGTTCAATCGGCAGACCCATAACGATACCAAGATCCCAGAGCGGGCCCTGAATACGGGGAGCTGTGACAAATAGCATTGCGGATAAAGGCAGCCCCAGCAGAAACACCTTACCGACAACCATCAGCCTTGGCAGAACAGACTGCTTTTGATGCACGATTGTCAGCAGTGCGTTCAATAGCATGAGCGTAGCGAGAACCAGATAAACAAATGCCGACAAACCAGACAGATAAAGACTGGACAAAGCCGTCAGTAAAAGGGCTCCGTAACTGAGTAACAGGAACTCCCGCTTACTGTCCGCTTCCAGCCATTTCATCATCAGAATTACAGCCAGACCACTGAGCAGGGTTTCACCGCTCAGCCATTCGGTACCGCTGCTCCACAGCAGCCCGGCAGTTCCCGCCAGACCACTGCCAATAGCCAGCCAACGAATCACGCGCCTTCTCAGCAATAGAGGTCGCAGAACAAATGGCAGCAGGGCTATCAGCGCAATACCGGCATGCAACTCTCCCAACGCAGGGATCAGGCTGAACAGTAACAATGCACCTACAGCAAGCAGAGGCGAGTTCAGGGTATCGGTAGCAGGTTGCCTGAATGCTTTAATCATTGGGCAACCTCCTGGGTAATCAGATCACCCGGCATCAGAGCCAGTGCGGTAAGACTGCGCTGTAAGTGAGGAAAATCACAGGCAGGCTGATACTCCTGCTCTGGCAGCGCAATACCAAACTCCTGACCACGCTGATAGCAATCCAGAATCCAGTGACAAAGGCAGTGAATGCGCTCTTCATACCCCAGCCCCTCAGTATCTTCCCAGCGCAACCAGACCGATGGATCACCTGCAGCCCCATCAAACTGCTTTACCTGTAACTGATCACGCCGGGCCATTGCCCGCCAGTCAATACGACGCAGATTGTCACCAGGTTGATAATCTCGCAACCCAGCCAGTGCTTCTGCTTCTTCGTGCAGATGAGCATTACTGCCTTTATAGTGTTGCTGCATCGCTCTGAGATCTTTAGCAGATGGAAAAATAACGACTTCAGGCAACTGACACAGCTCGCGGGAAATACGCAATAGCCCCAGAGGCCACTCACTCTGAACCCTCATTGCGCTTTCAGGCAGTACCCCCCGGGTCTCACTATCAATCCGAAGATGCCAGGTCTGAGTCTCATCCGGACTATCACTCAGATCGTTCAGCACTTCCTGATTTAAAGTACTCAGAGCATAGTGTGCCCGCCCCCCCTGCTCCCGGACCTGAAGCTGATACTGAACCGGCTGACCAGCATGAACGGATTCAACAGGCAGACAGCGGGCTTCAAAGTCACTCAGGTTACGTAAACCAAGCCAGATCGAAACACCAAAGCATCCGAGTAACAGAAAACTGAAAGTAAAGATCAGATTATTGCTGTAATTAATTCCAAGCAGGAATATCAGGCCGCACAGCAACAGAAATCCCGCCCCACTGGCAGTCAGCCTGATACGCCAGCTCTGTCGCAACAGCTCTCTGAAAAAACTCATCGCGGTACGGCAACCTGCTGCAGAACCTGGAAACCATTATCCAGAGGATCACTGTAGCCATCGCGACGCTGCAGACGATGACCGGCAACATAGGGGAACACCGCCTGAATATGCTGTGGCAGCAGATTATCGCTACCCGCCAGCCAGGCCCATGCGCGGGCGGCATTCAGTACACCCAGACCGCCACGGGTTGAGAGGCCATTAATAAACAACTCACTCTGGCGACTGTAGTTCAGCAGGTCGTACAGATAGCCAAGCGCATGCTCACTGCAATGCACCGCTTTGGCCTGCTGCTGATAATCACGCAGTTGCTCTGTAGTCAAAGATGCAGACAGCTCCTGTAGCATTTCACGACGACTTTGCCCTGCCAGAATCTGCAGCTCAGCATCCCGCACCGGATAACCCATCTGAATACGAATCAGGAAACGGTCCAGCTGGCTTTCTGGCAATGCTGATGTCCCTACCTGCTCAGCCGGGTTCTGCGTGGCGATGACAAAGAACGGATCAGGCAGCTTACGGGTTTCCCCTTCCAGGCTGACCTGGCGCTCTTCCATCGCCTCAAGCAGTGCACTCTGGGTTTTTGGCGTAGCCCGGTTAATCTCATCGGCCAGCAGTAATTCACTGAACACTGGGCCTTCTATGAAGCGGAAATTACCCTGTTCCTTATCGAACACCGATGCTCCCAGCAGGTCTGCTGGCAGCAGATCATTGGTGAACTGTACCCGCTTATACGCCAGCCCCAGTACTCCGGCCAGCGCGTGTGACAGGACGGTTTTACCCATACCTGGCAGATCTTCCAGCAACAGATGTCCGTCGGCCAGCAGACAGGTCAGAGACAGTTTCAGCTGCATCGGCTTACCCAGTATCAGTTGATTAAGGGTATCAAAGGTTGCCTGCATCTCCTGACGCACAGGGGTTTCCAATGCCGCTTGCATTGCCGGATGTGATTGCGCTTGAGCAAGAGAGGTGTTCACAGTTATTTCCTTAAGAGTTCGTCTTTTACAGCCGCCTGATACAACCGGCGGATAAAACCGCTTCAGCAGATCTGCATCAGCAGGTCAGCTATATTCGGTCAGGGAGTCTGCCAATAGCCCGGTAAATACAACTGCAGGCTGTTTCACAGAGCGATTGGCAGAATCCCTCAATTAATAATCTGTGCCGCCGGTCAGACTTCCCGTACCGGCGACACAGCAGATCCTCAAAGAACCGTAATCAGAGAGATTTCAGGAATTTGATGATCGACTCACGATCACTGGCTGCCAGCTCTTTGAAACGTTGCTTCACGGCTTCGGCTTCACCGCCGTGCCAGAGAATCGCTTCTTCCAGATTTCGGGCACGGCCATCGTGCAGCAGTCTGGTATGACCGTTGACCTGTTCGATCATGCCGATTCCCCATAGCGGTGGTGTACGCCATTCATAGCCATCGGCATCAAAGCTCGGGCGGTGATCCGCCAGACCCGGCCCCATGTCATGCAGCAGAAAATCACTGTATGGGTGGATAGTCTGATTATGCAGGCGTTTCTGGCGCTGCTCTGTTCCGGTCACAAATGTCGAGCGGTGGCAGGATTCACAACCGATCTCGTTAAACAGCTGCTCGCCACGCTGCACTTCCGGATGATCCAGATAATCGCGCCCGGGCACCGCCAGAAACTCCAGATAGGTGGTGACCATATCCATCTGTGCGACAGTCAGCTCTGTTGGTGCATCAGTGATACCGGAACGGGCCGCTTTACACTCAGCCTGATGTGCGGTGCAGTTCTCCATCGGGAACAACGGGTTGGTTACCCCCATATCATTCACGGCAGCGTCCATACCCTGATGATTCAGGGTGGGCGTTTCCGCTTTCCAGCCATATTTACCGAGCATGTATTTCTTGAACTCGATGCTCCAGACCCGGTTAGCTTTACCGGAAATACCGTCACCATTGTTGTCATCAGGATCAGCATATTCCAGCATTGATGCTTCAGTGATCGCATCGATCAGGCCCATACCGATCATAAATGGCGCAATACGTGGCGATGTCATCGCATCCTCACCCAGCGGGCCATAGTTCTGATCAGGGAAACTGTAAACCGGTGCTTTCAGGGTGTACTGTGTACCATCGGCGTAATACCCGACCACATCGCGGTGGTCGATCTTCACACTGACTTCTGGCAAGTGCCCCGGAATAGATTTATCGGCTAACTGACCACCATAAACCGGATGCGGTTTAGGCCCTCCGTGAGGATCTGTGCCGGGAATAGAAACCCGGAATAACAGACCTTCCAGTGGCTGGCCTGGCTCCATTGGAGGTGCAGCCCGGCCATCGGCAATATGGCATCCTTCACAGGACTCCTGATTAAACAGAGGTCCCAGACCGTCAGCATCAGACCGAAAGCCTGATTCAAGCGCCTCACTGAATGGGCGCTCAAATACGCCATCGCCGTCATCGAAGAGTTTCGACAACTGCCACGGCAAATTTGCCGCTTCAGTTTCAAAAGAGATATCACCAAACATAAAGTGGGTCAGATCGCCGCCAGACAATGCCCGGGGATCATGGCTGTTGATCTCATCGATCGCAGCCATATCATCACCATAACCGCTTAGCGGTTTGATCTTAGACTGGTAATAGGTATAAGCCAGCACTGCCAGGCTGATAGCCAGCAGAATCAGGCCGGAAATAAGCACCCATGAGGGTTTTCTTATAGGGGTTTCAGAGTGAGTTTTTATATCAGTTGCAGCAGCCTCTTGTGGGCTGTTCATTGCTTTAGGCACATCAGTGCTCATGATCGTCTCCAGGGTATAGCAAACAGTAATCCACCAGCCGGTAACCACTACGAAACCCGCTGGATGTTTAATGTTTCGCTACCACATCCCCCTCGGACGCTGGCAGGAACTTAACGCTCACACTGCGCCAAACCTATGGCCGTCGGTGCGAGCGGTACTGGTGCTATAAAGATGGAAGCACCCTACGCCATTCTTAATCACAAGTTAGTGAGGCCTGTGGTGTAGAACGGAAAAACCGCAACATTTTAGAGATAATCATTCTCACTCGCAATAGCGTTATTACCATAGAAACCACATGGTTTGTAAATAGATGCTATCTTGTTGATCAAGCGCATGAAATGGATGAACTTTATGAGCAGAAACGTCAGCAATTTAACCAGCTTGTCCACCATCAGACTGTTGATAAAACTCTATGCCGCATATGCCTTTTCACTGGCGTTTATTCTGCAGAGCACGGTTGTACTGCTGATCGCTTTTCTTGCCTGCGGGCTTTATATCCTGCTTCGCAGCCCGTCACTGATTTACTGGCGGTTCAAACCACAACCGGCGCTCTGCCATTGCGGACAAGGCCGGTGTGCTCCGAGAATGCCAGTCGAACGTTGCCGTCGGGGACGGTATTTCAGGCTTTGATTTCCTGGAATTTATCGCCGCGAGGCGCGCCTCCCACACCATAGAAATACATCTGTGTGGGAGCGACGCCCTCGTCGCGATAGCCTCAATCTAGAAGTCGGTGCAATACGCTAATGCTATTGCACCCTACGAATTCACCGAAATCGGAACAATAACCAATGGAATTGAAAATCAATTTATACACATAGCGATATCAACAGTATCACCATTACCGTCTTTACAAATTAATGTAGACTGAGCACCAGATACAGGTTCCATTACCAACTTTCTTGCTACAGCTATAGTTGATGCTGCAGAAGATGCTGTTGTTAAAGGATAATCAGAATTCGGGTACTTCGAGTTACCACTAACTCCTTTAGAATAGAGAGTTGGTTCATTAAATACTTTTGAATCAGATTTAGTGTAAATCCAGCCATAGTTCAGGAATACCGGATCACTGCAACTCTTAGCAGTATCAGCATTATAATCATTCCCCCAGCCATCGCGAAAAACAGGAATAGTTATTACATCACTTCCTTCTGTGCATTGTTCAAATTGCGCATCAAGAATGTAGGGGTATCCATTTTTTGAAGGATCAAATAAATCCTTCAGTTCATCGGGAAATTTTTGATTGTTATTATTGTAATAACTCTCAATTGCTGACCGAAGGACCGATCTCCTCTCATCGGTAGTATTTTTTCGAGCATAATCCGCTTCTTCCACAACGTAATTGGTAGCTAGCGAGGTGACCAAACCAAGCAACGCAACTACAACCACCAATTCAAGCAGAGTAAAGCCCTGCTGTTTCTGATTTAACGTACTCATCAGTTAACCCTCAGAACTTTAACAATATCATCACTTTCTGTATTGGATGGATCTGCAAACACACCATCCTTACCGGCACTGATCAATGCTATACAACCTGCCGAGGATGTTGTGCATTGGAGATGCCATGCAGCCTTATATTCAGTTTCATAATGATAGGGCTGACCAGAAGCATCTCTAGCAACCCAGTTGCCATCATCTCTAATAACAAAACAATCATCGGTATCAGAGTAATTTCTAGTTCGCACAAAAGTATCCGACAAAGCAAGAACGCTATTTGACAAAGAAACTGTAATACCCACATCCAGATTCAAATTGCACTCACTACTTCCTGAACCTGCAATATGCAAACGCTCTTGTGACTCAGGTGTTAGATATGGACCATGCCAACCAAAACCACTGTTTACATCCCAAGCTTTTACACCTGCTGGCTGTTCAAATAGCGCAGACAAATCAGAAGTGCTATCCGTCCCAGCCGCTGGAAAAGCACCTGTATCGGCTCGATAGCGATGAATCGCCTGTGCAATGTTCTTCATCTCCACATGCACCAGTTCTTCTTCCGCGGCCTGTTCATAACCATCGATCGCTACTGCCGCAATACTCGCCATCGCAGCCAGCACCGATACCACCACCAATAATTCAAACAGGGTAAAACCCTGCTGATCTCTTCTTACCGGTTTCATACAATCTCCTCCGGCGCTTTTTCTTCAGCCATAGGTAGCGCTGCAGGCTCTGATGGAAGTACGGATTCCACCTTGCCCAGTATCCGTTCAACTTCTGAGATATCTGTCAGCCCCGCTTTCAGTTTATTCAGTGCACTGCGACGCAGATCCGTTACCCCCTGATGAGCGGCATACTGCTCAATCTCATGATCATTAGCACCATCGGCGATCATCCGGGCCAGCGACTTATCGACAGGCATTACCTGAAAGATACCGATACGTCCTTTATATGGCTGACTGGCATCCTGCTTCGGCCGGTACAGAGTCAGGCCCTGGATCTCATCCTCACTGAAACCAACCGCCAGTAACCTCTCGCGGGTTTCAATACAGGGCTCCGCTTCAGCAGGATTCAGTTTACGCACCAGGCGCTGACTGATCACCAGGCTCACGGTAGAGGCGACATCATAAGGATCTGCACCGATGTTACGCAGCCGGGGTACCACTTTCGGCGCGGTATTGGCGTGCAGGGTGGATAACACCAGATGACCGGTATGCGCAGCTTTAATGGCCGTATCCAGTGTTTCTGCATCACGCATTTCACCCAGCATAATCACGTCCGGGTCCTGACGCAGAATAGTCCGGGCCACATTGGCAAACGTTACGCCCTGACGTTCCGATATATTGATCTGGTTAACACCCGGCAGATTAATTTCGACCGGATCCTCAACGGTGTAGATATTGCGGTGCAGGCTGTTCAGCTGCTTCAGCAATGTGTACAACGTGACCGTCTTACCGCTGCCGGTAGGCCCTGTTACCAGAATCATCCCCTGCAGTTGCTGACTGGCACGCTTGGCTTCCGCGATCTGACGCGGCTCCATTCCCAGAGAATCCAGTTCCAGAATTTCGGGTGGCAGATACAGCAAACGCAACACGATAGTTTCACCGTAGAGTGTCGGTACCACCGAGCAGCGAAAGTCCAGACCAGTGTCAGCATCCAGCTTCATCCGGAAACGACCACTCTGAGTGCCGCGATGTTCAGCAATATCCAGACCCGCAATAACCTTAAGGCGGGCCGTCAGTTGCTGACCAAACCCTGAGGGCATAGAAGCGATTTCCTGCATCACACCGTCTACACGGGTACGAATCCGGTACTTATCTTCATAGGGTTCGAAATGAATATCAGAAGCCCTGCCAATAATGGCATCGAGAAGTATACGGTTCAGAAATGCCGGCGCACTCTGGTCGTTGTGAACCATCTGCAGACCGGTAGCCCGGGGCGCAGAGTCTTCATGAGTTGTGAAAATCAGGCTGTCGGCACTGATATCCAGTTTTGAAAGATCCAGTTGCATAATGTAACTCCTGATTAACCTGCAGAAACCTGCATCATCGCTTTAAAGAATGAGTAGTAAACAAAGCCCACAAGACCACCCACGACCAGCGTCATAGCCGGCTCAATCATGGAGATCATCGCTTTAATTCGTGCTTCGGTGGCGGCCTGATAGTAGCGCCCCAGTTCCTGCATAACGGTTTCCAGCTCACCGCTGCGTTCACCAATCCCCGCCATATGCTGAACCATTAAGGGAATCTGCTGCTGACGGAGGCCGATAGTCAGGCTCTGGCCTGCCAGAATCTGTTCGCTGGCATGAATAAAGCACTGTCCCAGGCGGTGGTTACCGATCACGCCGCTGACAACCCGCAGCGCTTCAAGTACGGTCAGACCGGAACTCAGCAACATAGACATGGTCCAGCCCATCTGCGCCATACCGGAGTTACGGATAGAAGAGCCAACAAGAGGCACTCTCAGGAGCACTGCATCCACCATAGCTTTACCACGAACGGTGGTATAGGCAGCCAGAATCAGGAATATCGTTGTCCCGGTAGCAATCCCCAGATAAAGGCCGTAATCCACCAACCATGCCGAGATATCCAGCATCAACTGGGTGGACGCAGGCAACTCTTGCGAACGCCCTTCCAGCAATTTGGCAAACTTCGGCACGATGGACAGCGCCAGAAACAGTGTCACACCCACAGCCGCAACAACCACCAGTACCGGATAGGTCAGGCTGGAAAGGAATTGTCGACGCAGGGACGCGCTGCGTTCCAGACTTTCGGAAAGCCGTTCCAGAGTTTGCTGCAGTTCACCGGAAGCTTCACCAGAAGCCACCAGCTTCGCTACGATTGGCGGAAATCGCCGCCCCTCGGTTTCCAACGCACCAGCAAAGCTCGAGCCGCCCTGAATCGAAACCAGCATATTCAGCTGGGCTTTGCGCAGACTGAGTTTAGTGGTCATTTGAGAACAGAGTTCCAGTCCCTGTGTCAGGGTATTACCGGCCCGCAGCATCAGCGACATCTGCCGGAAGAAAATTACCAGATCCCCGGTTGATGGGCTGGTATAGCGCTTGATGGAGATCAGCAGCATCAGCTTGCGCCAGATCTCAGTCAGGGAGAAACCCTGATCTATTTCGATACTGAGAACCTGAACTGAGCGCGATCGCAATAACGATATCGCTTCAGATTCAGTTTCAGCATCGATACTGCCACTGACTTCATGCCCTCGCTGATCGAGGGCTTTATAGGTAAACCTGGTCATTCGTTTTACTCCTGGTTACTCAACCAATACAGCAAGACACAGCCTGGCAATGTCTGAACTGCTTTGATGTAAACAGGGAGATACCCGAATCTGTCAGCACAGCAGTGCAGACATAACGGTGGTTTGCCTGATCGGATTCCCAACCCCATGGGCAAATCGGTAGGTGAACCTGTGAGTATTCCCGATTAGTGCGAGGCCTTATACAGATGCATCGCCTCTTCTATACTGGTGACTCCCGAAAGAATCTTAGTACCGGCATCCTGCCAGAGGGTATCCAGTAACCCCGCCTGATCCGCTGCCCGGGCGATGACCTCATCATCCGCACCTTCGTGAATCAGGTTTTCCAATTCGTCGTTAATCCAGAGCGTTTCATACACTCCGACCCGCCCCCGGTAGCCGGTGCCCATGCACATCGCACAACCGCAGGCAGAATAAATCGTTTCAGGCTGCTCAAGACCGAGCAACTTCATTTCCATCTCGGTTGTATTCCGGGCCTCACGACAGCCTTCACACAAACGCCGCAGAAGACGTTGCGCCAGAACACCAACCAGCGTGGACGCAATCAGGTATCGGGGACAACCGATATCCACCAGACGACTCACGGTGGAAACCGCACTGTTGGTATGCAGAGTAGAAAGCACCATATGCCCGGTCATTGATGCACGAACAGCAGTCTCGGCAGTTTCCCGGTCACGAATCTCACCGACCAGCATGACGTCAGGGTCGTGACGGAGAAAGGAACGCAGTGCCTGAGCGAAATTAACTTTTTCGCCCACCTGAACCTGCGAAATACCCTCGACCACCTGTTCAATAGGATCTTCAACAGTGAGGATATTCAGTTGATCGGCATCCAGCTCCCTCAGAGCAGCATACAGCGTGGTACTTTTACCACTACCGGTGGGACCGGTTACCAGCATAATGCCGTGGGGCCGGGCGATCGATTTTCTTACCCGCTCAAGAATGTTGTCAGGCATACCCAGCTGGGCAAGGGACAGATCTGCCGTATCCTGCCCCAGAATACGCATCGTCGCCCTCTCCCCCCAACGGGTCGGGATGGTGGCCACACGCATTTCTATCGCATCAACTTCCCACCAGTCAGCAATCTGGTAGCTGAAACCACCGTCCTGAGCCATGTTCTGCTCAGCGATGTCCAGACCCGCCAGTACCTTGATCCGTGAAATCAGGGCTTCGGCCAGCTGATTTCCTATCGGCCGCTCATAGGCCTGCATCTTGCCGTCAACCCGCATTCTGAGCTGCATCCCCTCTTCCAGCTGTTCGAAGTGCAGGTCGGTTGCTTTGCGAATATAGGCTTCTTTCATGATGTCATCGAAGATACCGATAGCATCCTGACCGGTCTGATAGACTTTAAAATGCTGACGCAGGCAATTTTCAATCAGCATCGGCTCAGCCATCGCCATTGAGAACTGCATGCCACTGCTGCGTTGCAGAGTATCCGCCGCACTACGATCTTCGGGATCGGTGACTAACAGCACTGGCTGCCCATCGATTCTGACGGGTATAAATAAGCGGCGCAGAAGGATTTCAGCTTTGAGGGATTTCAGAAGGCCGGGATCCAGGGTGATCTGTCCTCGGTCGTAGAATGGCAACTGATAACGCTCTGCCAGCGCACGATACAACGCACCGGCAGGATAACGACCGATCCGACAGATCAGCTGTACCAGATCCAGCCCTGAACGACGTGCAGTGGATTTCAGTTCAGGCAGAGTAATCGGATCAATCAGTCCGGCCTGAACCCCGGCATCGATTAGCTGGTTTTCTGCTGCCATCGTTTAACGCCCACCACTGAGTAGTCGTTCGAACGTCTGGCTATCCCGGCAATATGCACGGGCCTGCTCCAGCGTGATCGCCTGACTGCGTACCAGTTTTGCCAGCGCCTGATCGACAGTCTGCATCCCTTGTCGGGTACTGCTCTCCATCACCGAGTAGATCTGCTTGGATTTCGCCGATTCGATCAGGTTTGCCACCGCGGCATTGATCATCAGGATCTCAGCCAGCACTACCCGGCCACGACCATTGGTGGTCGGGACCAGATTCTGGGCGACTACCGCTTTCAGTGCATGGGCAATACGCTGACGAGCCACAGTCTGCTCACTGCCCGGAAAGCTGCCGATAAGGCGTTCAACAACCCCGACGGCATCATTGGTGTGCAATGTGGAAAATACCAGGTGCCCGGTTTCTGCTGCGGTAATCGCTGCCCGCATGGTTTCGAGATCCCGCATCTCCCCGACCATAATCACATCCGGGTCTTCACGCAGTGCCGCACGTACCGCACTGGCAAAGTCGGGTACATCGGTATAAAGCTCCCGCTGATGGACGATGGATTTCTTGTTCTGATGAACAAATTCAACCGGATCTTCGACGGTCAGAATATGCCGGGCCTGGTTCTCATTGATATTGTTCAGAATCGCAGTCAGGGTGGTACTTTTACCGGAACCGGTAGCCCCGCACACCAACACCAGACCACTCTTCAATTCGGCCAGATAATCCATCTGCACAGGTAATCCCAGATCACGAGTGCTTTTCAGCTCGGCATTGAGATAACGGATGGTCAGCGCAACATGCCCTTTCTCACGATAGACATTGATCCGGAACCGGTGACCCGCCTCCGTGGTGTAGCCCATATCCAGTGTCATCTCATCATGAAACAGCGCCTGCTGACGTTCATTCATCAGCGCCTGAGCCATCAGATCAACATCTTCCGGACTGAAAGGATCTTCTTCCAGCAACTGAATCTTGCCATGAATACGGTAACAGGCAGGCAGATTGGCAGACAGGTGCAGGTCAGACGCCTGCAGCTCTACACAATCATCCATTAATTGAATTATTCGATCAGAGAAACGTCCGGTCACGTAAACATCCCAATGCGGTCAGAGAAAAATAGTCGGAAAACAGATCAGACCTGTATGCGCAACTGAATCTTTAAACGGCCATCGGTACTTTCACCTGGTTCCATGGACATATCAGTAACATGCGCCCGATAAGTCAGGCGTTGCAGTCCATTTACAAAATGAAGAAGGTTCAGATAACTGCCACTCAAAGCAAGATCAAAGACAGGCCGTTCAACCAGATAGCGCCTCAGCTCGGCACCGCTGATTTCCGATATGGGCGGTCTGATATCACTATTCGCAGTCTTCAGCCGACTGACTCGCAGGCTGTTCAATTCGGCCAGTTTGGCCAATTCCAGCTTGAACTGCTCACGAGCCCCAGCATCATCCAACGGCAACAGGGCTGCAGCCAGCTTGCGCATATCCCCCTGCAGCAAAGCCTGTAATTCCAGCTGCTGCTTCAGCACTGCTTCTGAAACCCCTTTTTCAAGCTTTGGCGGTTCAATCTTGCCAATCCGGGTTTCGATGCGATTCTCGCGCCGATTGGCCATTTTTTCCGCGTCAAACATCTGCTGCCAGAGCCAGGCCGAGAAAAACAGATAACCTCCAACCAGTGAGAAGATCAGTATCAAGAGAAGCTGTTTACGCTCCCGACTATCCAGTCCCGCATACTTCAGTCTCAGCCAGTTCATAAAGCCACACCTTCCGCTGGCTCAACACTGCTCTCAACCTGAGTCACAGCGGTCGACTCCAACAGATCAAGATTCAACACATAGGGGTAAATTGAGTTTTGTTCAGAATCCCGCTTTTGCTCAGACTCCAACACCTCAATGCCCGCAGGTTTGAGAATCTGACTCAAAGTGACGGAAAACTGTTGTGCCTCAGCATCGGCTATCGCAGCAACAACCAGATTAATCTTGTTTTCACTGCGCTCCAGGCTTCGCAATGAGATCCCCTCCGTCGCGCTGACACTGGCAGCTTTAAGAATCAGACCCGCTGAATATTTTTCCTGAACAAGCGCGTGGCTCAGCCCAATAATCACTACTTCACTGGCAACATTGTCATCACTGAGTTCCCGAATCCGCTCGGCAAGCATTTTTTGCTCAGCCCGAATCTGATCAAACTGCTGCTTCAGCTTCACGTCATTTTCATACTGTTCATCAAGCTGACTAAGCCGTTGCGTCTGCTTATTCCAGTTCCAAAACATCCAACCATCAGCCCCGATCATGGCCACGCCCAGAACAACGGCGGCGGCGATTCTCAGTACTTTCGGTTGACTGAGTTTTTTTATCAGTGATAGCTCTGCATCTCGGGTTGGTATCCAGCTCAGGGCAGGCGGGGCAACAACCCCCATGTAGTGCTCTGCTGCACCAACCATGCCGGTGAGGGCATCCAGCTGTAGATTGGTCACCAGACCGCCTACCCCTTGTGGATAGTGCAACTGAACAAAGTTACGATCCCTGAAGCCACTCTCCAGAGCAAACATCAAAGCCTCATGCGACTGTCCCTGGAGATTAAGATAGATGGTGTTATGATTCTCGGGTAATTCACCCAACACCGCAGTAAGCTCTTCAAGCCGCAACTCACCTGGCTGACGTTCGGCCACCTCAATACGTCTCACTGCTCTAGATGAGCCGGTGATTGCTACTAATTGCTCCTGATGCACCTCAAGCAAAAGTTGTTCATCCAGCTTTGCTTCGGCGGTATTAGCCAGCACTGCAAAACTACTACCCAGTGCCGGATAAAATGCTTCAACCCGTACACTGTTAAGCGCGAACGCACCCAACCAGCGACGACGGATAGTTTTGCTCATACCACAAACAAGCCAGGGATGACTACTGTTACTGTCTTCCTCTTTACTCAACAGAGCTTCATCAGACAAACGCTGATCAGCCGCCTGCTCTTCTGCCTGCCAACCATATACTAGCTCATCATCCAGAGAGACCAACTTAGCCTGCAAGGCAAAACATTCGTCCAACTGCTCACGTTCGATATAACCCAGTTCAATAGCCAGCTCACCGAAACGTATCAACCCACCACCGACACCTGATTCCGATGCCTGACTCTGTCGTAACTTCAGTTCGGTAACCAATTCATCGCGCTGTGACTGAGTCAGATAACCCCGCTCTACCAGCATGGCACCTATCAGCCATTGTTTATTCTGCTGACTTACCGCGCCTTCTAGCTCCCAGCGGATCAGCTCCTGCATTTCCTCATCCGAACGAGGACGCAGTGGACTTACAGGCAGATCAACTACCGCTGAAATAACACTGGGCGTAAGAAGAATCGCTTTTCTAGGCAATATCCTCTGATACGGCTTCAGCTGTGAAAGAACATCAGCAATAGCCTGGGTAAAGTCCACTCTGCTTGATTCAACAACCGCGCCAAACTGCACCCCGGTTTTACCTTTGCGCGCCAACGCGCAACGCAAACCAAAACTACCTGTTTGAAATACCAGCAATGAATAGCTTTTACCGAGTGACAGACTAACATTTAACCGCTTTTTGCTGTGTTTTTCTGCTGCCTGAAGCTCAGGATCATTTAGATTATCGAGTTCACTAATCAGATCGATTGAGGAAGAGCCCTGATCTTCAATCAAATCAAATTCGTCGCCATCCGTTGAAGAAGAACTGTCCGACAAAACCACCGCCCCATTAAAAGGATTCACCATAGTTTCATTTTGAAACGTCTCTACAACTTGCGAGGAAGCGGACTGATTGTTTTTTCGACCAACTTGCTGCAACAGTTTTCTGAATCCACTTACCGCCATACTTAGACCTTCAAGAGACCTTCAAGCCCCACTTACTGCGAATCTTTAACCGGAGTTACACCAAGCACAACCAAACGGGGCCCACCAGAATAGTTATAAATATGAACCGCATAGATCTCTAGCTCAGTTCCAACACTATAATTCTTCAATTGGTGCGCTACAGCATCAGACAAGTACACCCCTAGCACAGGTCCTTCGTGAAGCCCTAGGAATGCTGAATGATTAATTACCGCCCCTTTGTCCTGCACAACAAACTGCTGATCTGTCCATAATGCAAAAGCATCATAAACAAGACTAAAACTACCAAGCTTTGGCATCGACATTAAAAAAGCCTGAAAGCGCACAGGAGAAGGCTGCAACATTAAGCGATGTTTTTTTTCAGCCATATCATCAGCAATTTGATTTTCAATGTAGAATTTTGCTAAATCAACTTCCTCAAACAGCTCTTGAGCAGGTGAATGATCAACTGATTGAGCATGAACCGGCATATTCAGAAAAAAAATAAAAAAAAGCGCTAATAATTTAAGAACCCTGTCCATATCCAGTAACACGCCTTACAACATACTGAAAACAAAAGGCCGGTCAGGTTGCCCCACCGGCCCGAAGGTATTTACACCTTTAACCGGCTAGCCGATTAGATAGTGTTACGGGTACCATCCCATTCACCCAGCTCTTCCTCTTTGGTGTCACCAGCGCCATCTACAATACCTGCCAGCTGAGGATGGTCCAGAGCTTCAAATGCAGTACCGTCATGCTCTGCAATCTTAAACAGTGCAATAAAGCGATTGTACTGCTCACCGGATACGTGACGGTATGCAGGTACGGTAGTCATCCCCCCCAGCTTGGAAGCATCAAACAGAGAAGCAGATGGCCCAATACCTACCGCCAGCAGTCTCGGCGTACCAGAAACCGGGGCTGCATGAGTACCAGAAACACCTGTACCCAGGATACGGGAAGCAGAGCCACTCCATACTGACACTTCAATACCAGTTGCTACAGGAACCGAAATACCGCAACCGTTACCTTCAGTATTCATAAACATATTACCAGCAACCATAGCATTACCCTTACTTGCAATAGAGTCACGCAGGTCATTATCATTTTCACACTCTACTACTGCCCCAGTCGCAAAACCATCCGCACCTGAAACGGCTACAGCAGTACCATCCTTGTCATATGCCAGATCGCGGTTTACGTACATAAGAGACTTAATACCCAGTTGACCCAGCGCACTGGCTTCAGCGGCAGTCAGGGTGTGGGCCGCAATATCTTCAATCGCCAGAATTGCATCATCACCAGCATTGTCAATCGCACCATATGTCGGAGAACCAGATGGATCATCAACTGCACGAAGAGAATCAAATCCAGTAGGGAACTGATTCTTCTGCAGAACACGGTAAGTACGAATACCCTTGTTCATTTCATCCATCATTGCAACGTGTGCAGCAGCTGCAGCACGTGCATCAGTATCCTGCAGAGCGATAGTCGCAGTACCCGCGATAGCCGCCAGGATAGCGACAACAACCAGCAGTTCCAGCAGAGTGAAACCGCCCTGCTTACCTTTCAGTGCTTTTGCTTTTTCGCGCAGCTCAGCATCCTGAATGTCGTTAACGTTAACTTTAGAGAATTTAGCCATCAGCGCAGCGCGCTTGCTCATCAGAGAATTAAACATTTGTTACTTTTCCAAAAATAAGTAAGTTAAATATTTAAGACCTTGCCAAGAGCAGACTCCCCCCGCGGAAGCTTTGTCATCTTTACAGTCTTAGTTTCAGTTTTAATGGCCTTTCAGCCCCGCTTCCATTGGCGCCGTCTCCCCTTGAGACTGAAGCGATCCGCTTCGCGCCGTTTCAGAGTCAGCTCCATTGACTCCTACTTAAATCCTTTTTCACATACCCAGAGTCCGATTTCCGGGTAACAACTTAACTTTAAATCAGGCCAGAATATCCCGCTTCAGAATCGCCTTGATCGGCGACTCTTCTTTCAGCGCTTCGGCGCAATCCAGCACATAGCGGTATTGCTTACCACAGTGCAGAATCACCTCCTTCTGACCCCGACGCAGAATCTTGAACTCAACCCGGATATCACCGTAGCCATCATGCACAAAGGTATCCGCGTAAAGATCAAACAGCTTTTCCAGAACCTGGCGATGTTGTCCCTGCTCATCCAGCTTTACCGCTTTACTTCCAGACTGAGCCACACTTTGTTGAGTCACTTATCCTTACTCCTCTAACCGCTCTAACAGAGAACCAGATCTTTCTGAATAGAGGCTTAATCTAAGTGAGAACGATTATTGTTTAGATAGACATTTAAGTCAACAGAGAATTAAAATATTTTGTAAAAAAGTAAAATTACTGTTCCTGATAGATAAAACGCGGGGCGACAGCGCTTTCAGACTTCACACGCGGGGTAAATTCAACAAAGTACCCACCATCAACCTCTTCGCGACTGAACACGTACATCACCAGCTTTGCTTCATTGGATTCAGCAGACAAATCATCGACCTGATTTGCCTTATGCACACCGACCTCGGTATCAGCCGCAGCCGGAATTGTTTTACAACCCTGCAATACAAACAGCGTCATGATCAGTACAAACAATCTCATCATCTGCTTCTCCGGTTATATTCACTCAAAACCTGATCGAACGGCCGATCGGACAACAGGTACAACTTCCCGGAATCTCCAGCAGAGCCAAAACGACTCAGTTGCTCATGATTCACAGCCGCGGCAAGCCAGCCCCCCGACAGGGTTGAAAGATCAATCGGCTTCACCGAATCCCCCTGATTCCGCATTTTCAGCGATGTGACATAGAGACCGTTTTTTTGCCATCCGGCTAACGGCCAGACACTGAGATCATCATCCCTGAACAGGAAAGACAGAGGAGCAATCGGAACCGGCTCCTCAACAACACCGGGCGGTAAACTTTCACCACTGCCCGCCGCAAGACGAATAAGCTCGACAAAGTCTCTGTCACTGTACTCTGCAGAACGTTTCGAACCCGCATCAAGATCATGAGACTCCTGATTCTGATCATATCCCAGCTCGGCGATCAGCCTGGATTTCTCAGCAGACTCCTCGGGCGCAACCAGTACATGGGGTGTAATCAGCATCACATACTGTGACTTAGCATAGGTAGACTTCCGGTAACGAAACAGCTCACCGATCCCGGGTATATCCCCCAATAGAGGCACAACACTCTCTTCCACCGAATCCTCTTCCCGAACCATTCCGCCCAGGGCAACTGTTAGACCATCTTTCGCAACAACAATCGTCTTTACGTTAGTCTCATCAACAGAATCCAGCGCAACAGTTTCGATTGCGTTGGTAGTGTTATTAAAGAAAGGGAAATTAAGACCACCCCGTTTTATAACGGAAGAGTCCTGAATGATATCGATAGTCACAGTACGATCAGCGTTAACACTGGGCAACATCACCAATGTATTACCAACATTGCGTCTTTCTGTCTGAAGCGTCTGGGTTGTCTCTGAAGTCCTGTCACCATTGTTATTTGCCTGAGAGAACGTCGTTGAAGTAGTCAGACCGGTTGCGATCACCTGCTCACCACCAATAAATAATCGCGCTGGGCGATTGTTGGACGCAATGATGACAGGCTTGGCAACGATATCCGCCTGATTTTCTTCGAGCAACAAACTGATTCGAGCATTGATATAGCGACTCAGAAAGCTGTAATACCCTCCTGTCGCAGAGTCGAAGCCCAGGCTATTTCCGGTAATTGTCTGATTTAAACCTTCATCACTGAAGCTCAGATCAAAGTCCTGAGTAAAACCATCTCCGGTGTTGACCTCCACAATTTTCATCTCCAGCAGAACCTGCGGAGTAGGCTTATCACTTTCCCGAATCAGAGCCGCAATTTCCGCCATCGCATTTTCATCACTGGTTCGAACAAACAGCAGATTATGTATCCTGTTCGTCGCGATAAAGATTGGCGTCTTTGCTCCGAGAATACTGCCGACACGTGACTCATCAACCACCTGTCGCTCGCCCAATTGCCTTAGCTCTCCGGCTTTTAGTCCCTGCTGATCAATGCCACTATCAGCCTGGCCTTCATCCAGATCATCTCCCCGATCCAGATCCTGCAGCTCAACGACCTCATCATCTTCAGAGGACTCAACTTCTACCGTTGTTACCTCATCAGCAGAGTCATACTCCAAGCCCTGAAAATCATCATTATTCTTCTGCAGGGACAACTTTACCCGGTCACCAAACAAACTCTGAATCGTCACTGCCGTGGCACTGACATTCTGATGGCGCAGGGTAAATGTCCGAATCTGATCCTCACGATGAACAACAATGTCATCCTGATACTGCCGCTCAGTCATAATGATGTAACTGTCATTTTCCCGGTTATAGCGATACCAGAGCCCGGTTACCCTCGCGACCATATCTACCGCATGTTTCAGGGTGGTTTGCTGCAACAGTAGGGTTACCCGCTCATCTCCAGCCTCTTTAGTCACCGCAATATTAGAACCACTGAGACTGGCCAGGATACGTGCAGCATCACTGACCGAGGCATCCTTAAACTCAACCTGATCCAGCTTCTCTGCCGCCTGCACAGCGGATGACAACAGCAGAGCCACCATAATAAAGACACGAAGAAAGTTGTTACGCCCCATTACTGCACCACCATCTTTTCACCCTTACCGCCCAGCACACCGGTTTCCACAATCAGATTCAGGGAGTTAATTTCGACAACTTTAATCACCACATCACTGCTGATGGGCTGCAGACCGATAGTGTCACCCTCTGCTACCACCAGGGTGCCAATACCATCAATGTTAAGCAGCGCTGAGCGCTTCTTCCCACTGGCAATAAATCCCTGAAAGTTCATTTTTGGTAAAACCGCACGAAAGCTTCTGAAGCCACCACCACTGCCATCAGCATTGGCTGGTGTCTTAATTCCCGCCTGCGGCACAAAGGCTGGCGGTTTATTGGAAATAGTCGAAGGTACAATCGGAGCCTGCTGCATCTGCTCGGCAAAAGGATCCCGGGCTCCGTTACGCATACGCTGATTTAACTGCTCATCAATAGAGCGATAGTAAGCCTCAAGTTGCTCAAGGTTCTTATCAAGATCGGAGTTGCCAGAAGCTACTGGCTTTTCTGATTCGGCCATCACCCCCGCACTGAACAACAACACAGCCAGTAGCTTTATCCAGTTATTCACAACATCCTCGTCCGATCAGAAATTTAGAAACCACCCAAACACCCCATAAAATTACGTCTTCAGGCGGCGACATTCTGCGCCATTAAAGAAACAAAATCAATAATGAGAATAATTACTATTTATAGTATTTTTTAAATATTGATATTACTCAGCTTTTCTCTGGCTTTCTGATAGCCTAACTCAGCAGCCTGACTGTAATACTGACGTGCCAGATCGGTACTGCGATCAGATAACAGACCCGATTCGTAAATCTGTCCCAGACTGAATAACGCTCTGGGGTTTTCTGGATACTGCTGCAGCAACCCTACAGCGCGGGCAATCTCTCTTCTCTGACTCACCAGCAACACAGCAAGGTTGATAGCGCCTCGCTCATGCCCCTGGATCTGAGCCTTATGATATAGAGCTTCAGCTTTGACCAAATCCACAGGTACACCCAGTCCCTGCTCATAGAGAGAGCCCAGATTACTCATTGCTGGTGCAAAGCCTTTACTGGCAGCCTGTTCATACCAGTACCGAGCCATCGCAAAATCCTGCTCAATTGACTCACCTCTCCGCCACAGCATCCCCAGCCGGTTCATCGCAGCAATATTTCCAGCTGTCGCATGCTCATGCATCCGCTTCAGAGCTTCAGATTCGCTGACAGGGACGCTCTCGATAGAGACATTGAAAAGATATTGCTGCCCCCCTGGCACCTTTTTATCTACCGCCATCAACAGATATCGCCGGACACTGCGAAGGGAAACATCTACCCCGATACCCAGCGCGTAGCATTGCGCCAACAGTAACAAGGCTGGATCAAAGCCACCGTCATAAGCCCTGCTCAACAAAGAAACCGTTTCTACGCCTTCATGATAAGAGAGTGATCCACTCATCCTGATCGATGCCATCAGCGCCAGTGCTTCAGCCTGGTCCTTTGAGGCTCTCTCCAGCCATGCGAGCGCCTCCGGGTATTGACCACGGTGATACGCAAGACGCCCCAGCGCCAATTGAGCAACCGAGCTATTCAGACCCGCTGCACGACGAAGCCAGCTTATTGCACCATCCGGATCACTCTCTCTGATCTGATCGGCCAGCAGTACTTGTGCCGGAACCCAATCCTGCTCAGCTGCGTCACGCAACATGTTTAATGCGTTATGCCGTTTATCTATATCTGACTGAATCTGCAAAAGCAGCGCTTTAGCCAATAGATACTGAGCCTCGGGACGACCAGACTGAGTAGCCTTTTCAAGCCAGTAAACAGCCCACTGAAGCTGCTCTTTGTCGCTGCCACTACCCATCGATAGCAACGCCTTATCCGCCAGACTTAACTGCGCCCGGTAATTTCCGGATTCAGCGGCCTCGACAAGAGACGTTGCCTGCTGCCTGTACCACCATGATCTGAAACCCGACTCATTATTATCGGCCGATGCTGATGCGCACCAGGGCATAAAAATAAGCACACAAACAAACCACTTCATAAAAACCGGCAACCATTTTTGGCAGCTATAAACGAAAAATGCCGGAGTTCCATTCCGGCATTGGTTATTTAAATTCCCTTTCGAACTCTGGCTTCACCACTCAGAATTCAGACTCCCTGAAGACAATCCTATGTCAGACAACTCCCCGTTTCCCTCTCGCATCCTGCCAGAGGAAACAAACCGATCACATACCCGGCACAATCAGCGCGAATAACATTACCGCGCCAATCGAAGCAACCACCGGCATAGTCAGATACTGAAGACCCGATTCAACTTTTCCTTTCATCGCCGCATCTCCTTAAATCAAAGAATAAATTAATGATAATGATTATCATATAGATTATCAACAATTAATTCCGGACAGAGACAGACAAGAATTTGTCGCCGCAAAACAATATCGAAACAGATATTTGCGTTATATAATCGGGAGTCTTTATATAAGATTCTTATAACAGTTTTATCACTATCGGGAGTCAGCCCATGAGCAACCTATTTACACGTCTACTGAGTGAGCGGCCTTTTCTGCTGGCCGACGGCGCACTGGGTACCAATCTGTTTGCCGTAGGCCTTGAAACCGGCGACGCTCCTGAGCTATGGAACATCGATCATCCAGACCGTATCGCCAACCTGGCGCAGCAGTTTATCGATGCCGGTTCTGACATCCTGCTGACAAACAGCTTCGGTGGTACTCATTACCGACTGGCACTGCATAAAGCTCAGGACCGCGTTCACGAACTCAACAGTGCTTCTGCCCGCATCCTGAAAGAGCTGGCCGATGCCAGCGACCGTGACATTGTTGTTGCAGGTTCCATGGGCCCTACCGGTGAGATCTTCGAGCCTAACGGCACACTGACCCACGAAGCGGCGGTAGCGGCATTCAAAGAACAGGCTGAAGCGCTGAAAGACGGCGGCTGTGATGTGCTATGGATTGAAACTATCTCTTCCACAGAGGAAGCCCGCGCCGCCTACGAGGCAGCGGAAAGTACCGGTCTGCCGGTTGTTTACACCATGAGCCTGGATACCAATGGCCGCACCATGATGGGTGTTACCGCTTCCGATCTGGTGACTCTGGGTAAAGAGTTTGACCATGCGCCAGCAGCTTGCGGTACCAACTGCGGTGTTGGCGCATCCGAAGTGGTCGCCGCCATCATGAATATGAAGATTGCTGCGGATAAGAATGAGATGGAGCCGGTTCTGATCGCAAAAGCTAACTGCGGTATCCCGGAATATGTTGACGGAAAGATCGTTTACAACGGTACCCCGGAACTGATGGCCCGTTACGCGCAGATGGTTGTTGATGCCGGTGCCCGCATTGTCGGTGGTTGTTGCGGTACCACCCCAACCCATATCGCCGCTATGTCTGAAGCACTAAAGGATTACCAGCCAGGCCAGAAGCCAGAGCTTGAAGCGGTGGAGCAGGAACTGGGCGAAGTCAGCACCGGTGCAAAAGCGCAGCTGAGTGGTGATCTCAGTGTTGCGGGCGGCTCTGCCAGTGGTGGCGGTGGTCGCCGTACCCGCCGCCGTCGTTCTTAACACAGACCACGTCTCAACAAAACAGCGACCCACCGGGTCGCTGTTTTGTTTTAAGCGGTTGACACTCCAGCGGCTGGAAGCTTTAAGCTTAATTACTGACAATAAAAACCACCTGAGTACAGTACTATGAACAAACACTTTGTCGCTATCGCGATCGGCCTGATCGCAACTCTTCCCGCACAAAATCTATCAGCCCACGGCGGTGCCACCGGTATCGTGAAAGAGCGGATGGACCTGATGGTAGATATGAAAGACGAAGTCAAAAAAGTCAGCGCTATTTTCAAAGGCCAGCGTGAATACGACGCCGATCTGATCCGCCGTGCTGCCAGCCTGATCGAAAAGCACTCCGGGGATGCGATGACCAAACTGTTCCCGCAGGGTAGCCTCGATAAACATACCGAGGCTAAGCCTGTGATCTGGGAGGAGTGGCAGCGTTTTCAGGAACTCGCTGATGAGCAGACCCGGCTTGCAAAGCAACTGCATGCTGCCGCAGACAATCAGGGACAGGATGAAGAAGAATCCGACAATGCCAGCATGATGGGCACCAGCTCAATGATGGGAACGGCTCCGGCAGAATCCGGCACGCAAACAGCAGGTCAGGCTTTCAAAGCACTGGCAGATAACTGCTCCTCCTGCCATGAACGCTTCCGTATCGAGAAGAAGTAAACCCTATGGCTTCCATGACCCGATGGGGCCTGTCAGTTGCTGTAGTAGCCGTTGGGGTGGCGGGCTGGCTGAGTCTGCCACTATTGGCACCACCTGCTTCTGAACTTCAGGCTGAAACCGGCAATGTTGGCCGGGGTGCTTATCTGGCCCGCGCTTCAGGCTGCATCGCCTGCCATACCGACGTTGAAGGCAAGGGCAAACCACTGGCAGGAGGTCCGCCATTAAAAACGCCGTTCGGCGACTTTATCGCCCCGAATCTGACGACTGATTCTGAATACGGCATCGGCAACTGGACAGTGGAACAGTTTGCCCGCGCCGTCAGACAGGGGATCGCTCCGGACGACAGCCCTTACTATCCGGCTTTCCCTTATGAGTTTTATCGGGGCTTCAGCGATCAGGATATTGCCGACCTCTGGGCTGCATTTCGGACCGTACCTGCGGTTTCCGAAGCCGCTCCGGCTCACAACCTGAGTTTCCCCTTTAATCAACGCCAGGGCTTATATCTTTGGCAAAACCGGTTCAGCTATAACGCGGATATCAATTCTGATGATGACCGCAGCGAGCTCTATAACCGGGGTAAATATCTGGTCGAGGTTGCCGCGCATTGCGCTGCCTGCCACAGCCCACGCAACCTGTTTGGTGGTCTGGAAACTACCGCGCTGTATCAGGGAGCAGAATCGATGTTCGAAGGTGAGAATCAGGTTCCGGCGATCACTCCACAGGCGCTGAAACAGAATGGCTGGACCGAAGCCGATCTGGCTTACGCACTGAAAAGCGGTGTTAAAGCAGACGGCGATGTATTTGGCGGCAGTATGGCAGAAGTAGTAAAGGACGGTACCGCGTTTCTGAATAAGAAAGACCGGGACGCCATCGCTAACTATCTGTTCAACCGAGACGACTAAACTCCGGCTTTTTACTGCTCAGTAAAAGCCACCTTCTTAGAAGGAGGCTTTGCTTTGTCCCCCTATAAGGAGGCATTACCTTCGTTTTTTACGCCGAAGTATATTTCTGGCACAGACTTTATATCCCCTCTGTGCAGCCGAGCACCTGATTTAATAATGGATCAGAGGGGCAAACTGTCTGAGGTGCTCTTTGCCGAGTTTTTGCCACTCCCATTATCAAATCTGGCGCACAGGATAGTCGGCTTGCCGACCAAACAGCGGGGCGGCCTTTGGGTTGTCAGGGCTTTTGGCCGCTCAAAAGCCCTGACTCGCCTACAGGCGAAACCATTGCCTGAACGTAGCACGAAACACTTATATTCCTTTTCAGGCATAGCCTCGACTGAACGATCACCACCTCCATAGGAGGTGGTTTTAGACAGCCAATAAAAAAGCGACTCAATCATTGAGTCGCTTTTTACGTTCTTCTGTTCAGACGGTCTTTTCAGCCAATCTTTTCAAACGGTCCTTTCACACGATCTTTCTGAGGCCCGCTCGTCGCCAGATAAAGTACACCGCAGGCAATACCAGCAGCGTCAGAATCACCGAGCTGACCATCCCTCCGACCATCGGTGCAGCGATACGGCTCATAACCTCCGATCCGGTTCCGGTTCCGTAGAGAATCGGCAGCAGGCCCACAACGATCGCCGCCGCTGTCATCATCACTGGTCGCACCCGCAAACCAGCACCGTGAAGCACAGCTTCTCTGAGCATCGGGACATCCGGCCGGACACCCTGCTCTTCACAGCGATTAAGCATCGCAGTGTGAGCCTGATTCAGATAAACCAGCATGATCACTCCGATCTCCACCGCGACCCCGGCCAGAGCGATAAAGCCAACCCCCACGGCGACTGAGAAGTTAAAGCCTTCCAGGTACATCAGCCAGACACTACCCACCATCGCCAGCGGCAGGGTGCCCATGATAATGCTCACTTCGATAAAGTTTCTGAAGTTCATGAACAGCAGCACCACAATAATCGCCAGAGTCAGCGGCACCACATAGCTCAGCTTTTCCTTGGCGCGTTGCATGTACTCATACTGCCCCGCCCAGGTAATGGAGTAACCGGCTGGCAGCGTTACCTGCTCGGCAACCACCTGACGGGCATCTTCTACATAGCGACCAACATCCACGCCTTCAATATCCACCAGCGTCCAGCCATTCAGGCGGGCGTTTTCGCTTTTGATACCCGGCGGGCCATCTTCAATTCCGATCTCTGCGACATCTCCCAGAGCGATACGCTGACCAGATGGGGTCACCACCGGCAGCAAGCGTAGCTGTTCCGGTGAGTCACGATAATCCTGGGGATAGCGGACATTGATCGGATAGCGTTCTAATCCTTCGACGGTCTGGGAAACATTCATCCCGCCAATTGCTGAGGCAACTACCTGCTGCACATCGGCAATGTTGAGGCCATACCGGGCCGCTTTTTCCCGCTGGATATCCACCTTGATATAACGGCCTCCGGCAACCCTTTCAGAGTAAACCGATGCCGTACCCGCGACCGATTGCAGCACGCCTTCCAATTGCTGACCAATCAGCTGAATCTGTTCCAGCTCAGGCCCAGCAATCTTGATACCCACCGGGGTTTTGATACCCGTGGCCAGCATATCGATCCGGGTCTTGATCGGCATCACCCAGGCATTGGTCAGGCCCGGGAATTTAACCAGAGCGTCCAGCTCCCGTCGCAGGTCATCAGTGGATAATCCTTCACGCCACTGATCCCTCGGTTTCAGCTGAATAAAGGTCTCGATCATAGTCAGCGGTGCAGGGTCCGTGGCAGTTTCCGCACGCCCTACCTTACCGAACACCGATTCCACCTCAGGTACAGTACGAATCAGCTTATCGGTCTGCTGCAGCAGTTGCCGTGCCTGTCCGATCGACACACCAGGATAGGTGGTAGGCATATACATCAGATCCCCTTCATCCAGCGGCGGCATAAACTCACTGCCGAGTTTATCCAGCGGCCACATACCTGCAGCGAATACCCCCAGTGCAAACAGCAGTGTCAGCTTAGGGAAAGACAACACTTGTTTCAGAGTAGGCAGATAGATCGCTGTCAACAGACGGTTGATCGGGTTCTTATGCTCGGGCAATACCTTACCCCGGATGAAGTAGCCCATCAGCACCGGCACCAGAGTAATCGCCAGTGCCGCAGACGCTGCCATCGCGTAGGTTTTAGTAAACGCCAATGGCGCAAACATCCGTCCTTCCTGAGCTTCCAGCGTGAACACCGGCACGAAGCTAACGGTGATAATCAACAGACTGAAGAACAGTGCCGGTCCTACCTCCGAGGCAGACTCCGCCACCACCTGCCAGCGGTTTTCCGATGTCAGCGGTGTTCGCTCCATATGCTTGTGCATATTTTCGATCATCACGATGGCACCATCGATCATCGCTCCGATGGCGATGGCGATCCCCCCCAGCGACATAATGTTGGCGTTAATACCCTGCAGATGCATGACAATAAAGGCCGCCAGAATCCCCACTGGCAGGCTGATAATCGCCACCAGTGAAGAGCGCACATGGAACAGGAAGACCATGCACACCAGCGCCACGACAATGAACTCTTCCAGCAACTTGTACCAGAGGTTTTCCACCGCTCTCTCGATCAGGCCGGAGCGGTCGTAAACGGTAACCACTTCTACCCCTTCTGGCAGACCTTTCTTCAGGGTTTCCAGCTTCGCCTTCACCCCATCGATGGTTTTCTGGGCATTTTCGCCAAAGCGCATGACCACCACGCCACCGACCACTTCGCCGTCACCGTTCAGCTCGGCAACACCCCGACGCATTTGAGGTCCTGTACCGATATCGGCAACGTGCTTCAGCAATACAGGGCTACCGTTTTTGTTCAGGCCCAGTGGAATATTTTCGAGATCATCCTGTCCCTGAATATAACCGGTCGCCCGGACCATATACTCCGCTTCAGCCATCTCAACCACCGAGGCACCTACCTCCTGATTGGCCCGACGAATGGCGTTCTGTACATGAGACAACGGCATATTGAATGCACGCAATTTCTCCGGATTCACCCGCACCTGATATTGTTTCACCATACCGCCGATCGCTGCCACTTCTGACACACCGGGTACGGTTTGCAGCTCATACTTCAGGAACCAGTCCTGCAGGCTACGCAGCTGGCTGATATCGTGCTGTCCGGTCGGATCAGTCAGGGCGTAAAGATAGACCCAGCCAACCCCGGTCGCATCCGGCCCCAGCTGTGGTTTAGCGTTGGCGGGCAGTGACGGAGCCACCTGACTGAGGTATTCCAGCACCCGGCTTCTGGCCCAGTAGATATCGGTATCATCGTTGAAGATGACGTAGACATAGGAATCGCCGAAGAAAGAGAAACCACGCACCGTTTCAGCACCAGGTACCGACAGCATAGCGGTCGTCAGCGGATAGGTGACCTGATCCTCCACCACCTGAGGCGCCTGCCCCGGATAGCTGGTTTTAATGATTACCTGCACATCAGACAGATCCGGAATGGCATCCACCGGAGTCTGCTTCAGGGAGAACAAGCCCCCGCCAATGAGGATAAGTGTGGTCAGAAGTACAAAGAAACGGTTACCCACTGACCAGCGAATAACGGCAGCAATCATAGCACCACCCCACTCTTATCGTTGAACCCGTAGCCTGCAACCTGATAAGTGCGAGAGTCAGACGGAGACAGAATCATTCCATGATTCATACCGTCGTGGCTCATGCTGTCGTGGCTCATGCTGTCGTGGTTCATGCCGTCGTGGTTCATGCCATCGTGGTTCATACCGTCATGGTTCATACCGTCGTGGCTCATGCCTTCCTGGTTCATACCGTCTTGGCTCATACCGTCGTGGTTCATGCCTTCGTGATTCATACCCTCGTGGTTCATTCCATCATGGTTCATGCCGTCATGGCTCATGCCTTCGTGGTTCATACCGTCTTGGCTCATACCATCGTGGTTCATGCCTTCGTGGTTCATGCTCTGTGATTTCATCGTCTGATCAGGGATATGGATCTGACTTACCTGATAATCACTGCCCTGTTTGGTAATCTCGATATGCACCGTCATACCAGGCGACAGCTGATCCAGAGCAACGCCGTCCTGAGCCTTGAAGTCCATAGTCATAGCCGGCCATTTCCAGGCTTCAATACGGCCATGATCAAGGTTCAGTTTGCCCATCTCCGGCATCACTTTATTGACCTGAGCCTCGGTCCAGACACTGGCGGGCTGGCTACCCATCGGCTCGTTATTCATGCGCATAAAGTCAGAACTCTTACTGGACTCTGAATCCAGCAGGAACTGCGCCGATGTCACCACCCTGCCATCCATTTTCAGGCCTTTGATAATTTCGATGCGGTCACCGTCAGTCCTACCAGCTTCCACACCGATCGACTTAAACCGCCCCTCGCCCAGTGCCAGCACCACCCGGTCGCCATCACCGCCGCGAATCAGGGCTTCCACCGGTACTGTCAGAACAGAATCCGTGTCACGTTTGTTGATCACCACTTCGGCAAACATATTGGGTTTGAGCTGATAGTCCGGATTGGCAAAGCGCATCCGTACCTTAAGGGTACGGGTCTGGGGATCCAACACGGGATAGATATAATCCACCTCTCCCTGCCACTTCCGGCCCGGCAGATAATCCAGGGTCATCTGTACCGGCAAACCCTGTTCCACTAATCCCGCCTGCTGCTCAAAAACCTGCGCTTCAACCCAGACCTCTTCCAGTGCACCGATAGACAGCATGGTCATACCCGGCTTAACGTACATCCCCTGACGCAGCATAAAGCTTTCCACTACACCACTCTGAGGGGCATAGAATGTCACGGTCTGACTCACCTTCCGGGTTTTACGCAGCTCTTCTACCAGCGCATCCGGCACCTGCAATGAACTCAGCCTCGAACGGGCTGCACGGATCAATTTGCGATTGTTACGGGCCAGCGCAAAGACATACTCCTCCTGGGCATTGACCAGTGCCGGAGAGTAGATTTCATAGACCGGCTGCCCGGCTTCGACGGGCTCGCCTTCGGCTTTGATAAACAGCTTTTCAATCCAGCCCTCGACCCGCGGGTGAACATGGACGATGCGATCCTGATCGTAGTCCACATAGCCCACGCTCCTGATTTCAAAGTTGAGTGGTTTCGACTCAACCTTGCCGGTTCTCACCCCCAGAGTATTAATCACCTCGGGAGACACCGATATGGTGCCAGGGCCAGCATCCGGGCCGCTATTGTTCTCAGCGAAAACCGGCACCAGATCCATCCCCATAGGTGACTTCCCCGGTTTATCGCGACGGTAGTTCGGGTCCATCGGTGCTACCCAGTAGAGAGGCTCATCGGCACTTTTGCCCATCCCATCCATCATCTCACCAGAGCCTATTAAGCTGGTATAACCCACCATCGCAGCAGCGCCCGCTGCGGCTCCCAGCAGCAACAATCCGACTGATTTAATTCCGTTACTCATTGTGTGACTCCTGTATTGGCCGGGAGCTGCTCTCCTGCCGCGGTAAAATAGTAATTAAGCTGGGCGATGCGCATCTGGCGCTCAGTCTGGATTTTCAACAGGTCCAGACGGGCATTCAGGTTCTCTATACGGCTATGGACCACCTCACTGAACAGGCCGTTATCGGCTTCATAAGCCTGCAGGGTGGCTTGCGCCTGTTCCCGGAATTGCGGCAACAACCGGCCCTGATACAAGCGCACCTGCTCGTCCAGACGGTTAAGCTGGGCATAAGCAGCATTCACTGCGGCCAGCATCTCTTTCAGCTTCAGCGCCTTATCGGTGCGGATCTTTTCCGCTTCTGCCTGAGTCGCCAGAACCTGATGATCCTGTCGTGCGGTTGACCACAGCGGCATACTCACCGTCACACCGATGCTGAACAGGTCAGCACGGTCATTGTTGTTCAGGTCATCTCCCCGATAGCCGTAGCTGGCATTCAGGCCCCACTCCGGTTTGTATTGCTGCCGCGCCAGTTCGGTACGGGTTTCTGCGTTACGTACCTGTTGTTCGGTATCCCGGATCATGGGATGTCGATTAAGGAACGCTAACAGGTCAGATTGCATAGGCAGTTCATCACCAAACAGGCTTTCACCCAGGAATGGCAGATCGGTTTCCGAAGTATTGAAGCTGAAAGAGTGACCCGATACCTGTGCCTCATCAAAGCTCACTAACCAGCCCTGAAGTTGCTGCTCAACGTCATCCTTCTGCAACTGAATACGCTTCAGACGATCATCGATACGGGTACGCTCCAACTGTGCCTGTACCAGATCCTGCTGTCGGGTGGATCCCAGGGCCGAGGCGTAACTGGCCAACGAGATATCCTCTAACTGATCAAACAGGGAGATATTGCGGCGGATCAGCGCTTCACTGCTTCGGGCTAACTGCAGACGCAGCCAGAGTTGGGACACCTGCAGGCGAATCCGGGCTGCCCTCTCCTGACGCAATAAAGGTTGCTGATCCCCCTGCTGGTTATAGAGACGCCGCATCAGATCCCGGGACTCCCCCCGTGGAAACTTCTGGCTGACACCGGCAACCAGTTGCGTCATCGCCTCCTGATTAAAATCCAGAGTATTGGTCGGCAGGTTGGCCAGTTTTAATGACAACGTAGGATCGGGTAACTGGTATGCCGCTTCGCCACGATCCCGCAGCCCTTGCTCGGTTGAAACACTGCCGTTAAGCCAGTAATCCCGCTCAATCGCTTGATTAACGGTATCTTCCAGGGTCAGTTCAGCCCCGGAAACCATAGTAGATAACGGTATAAATAAAATCAGAATAGCCTTGCCCAGTGAATTCAGGCGAAGAGCATCTCTGCTGTTTTGCTTGTTCATCACACACACCCTGTAAAGAGCTCAATGAAAAAACCAAAGTAAATGCACATGGACCCGGGTCCATGAAAGAACGAAAAGGAAGTACTGGAGAAACGCAGGAAATCAGGCCCTGTTGACCATCAGTTCCAATGCAGTCGGATCGATTTCAATAGGTCCGGACAGCCACAGAGCGAGAGGGCTATACGCGGATAGAGTGAAACCCAGTCCTTCCTGTATCAGTGAGATATAGGAGGACGGTAAAGAGACACAACAACGCCACTGAGAGGGTTGTCATGCAGCAGGTCAACAGGCTGCATCGGCAGCTTCGACCCCATAGAGGTCTGTTGCAGGTTGATGCCCATAACCGAAACACAGTGGTTCATCGAGCAGGGTTCAGACGCATCACAGCTGGCAGCAGCAGTGGTCGCGAGACAGCTCATCGTCATCTCTGCACAGCAGGCGGGGTTGGTTTGCCCACTTTCATGAGACATCGCCTGAGAAGCGTGATGAGCCGAATGATCAACCATCATGGTTTCCATGGTTGAGTCAGGCAGAACAGACATTACATCGGCAGAAGCAATAGCGGTCAGCAGCTGAGCAGCCAATACTGCCAGCATCGCAAACACGATCATTGTCTTTCTGATTAGAGTCGCCATTAATGCCTGTTCCGGACGCCGGTGCGCCCTTTATCAATTGAATACCGTTGATGGTATGACCGGGCAGTATATAGAAAGTTCTGCGTGTCACAAGTATCGGATAGGTTTTACCCGATTCATCAGGCAGACAGTATCTGCTTGCGGCCCGGAGCAGGCGTTCACTGAAAAGTTTGTCATATTTCATCTTGCCAATACTTTCTACCAACGAACACAAATAATGCACCAACACCAAAACAAACGACAAATAGTAGAGCTGCAGTAAGCATAGTTGAAGGTTCCTCTCCATTTAACTCAGCATCGAATAACGGCTCCAATTTTGCCAGTAAAAAACCCGTCACGAATGTAAACAGGGCACCACCTATTTTTGAAAAGTCCTTCTTTTCATCATCTCTCGGCGTAAGTAGAATTCCTGTTATCCAACCGAATAATCCGCCCGCCACACATAGCAAAACGTTGAATGCGCTCTCCTCTTCATTAGTACCAAACGTATGTGCGGCATAGGTGGCATAAAGAAAAGCGAAAGTTCCTAGTGCATAGCCAATGATCAATTTTGAATTCATTTCGATCTATCTACTTTTTATTTTGTGACACATAAAGCCCTGGCTTAGAGGCTGACTTGTTGTAGAAAGGTAGGCCTAGCCTTGTAGGGGCGAAAACAGCAACTTGTTAGGTACCCACTGATAGTGATGTATAAACATGTTCAAACTCCCAATCGGCAATTCCTTCCAACCCTTTCGCCAAATAGCTATCGGGAATAGGAATATTTAAATCTGTTACCAACTCGACTCTTGACAGAATTTCAGTCTTGTCTGAATCAGTCAGACTGTCCCACCAACTGATTCTAAACGCATGATTCTCACAGCACGATATTGAGAACCTAAACAAGACGTCTTCAAGCTTTTCACCGTTTGAAACTGCAGAGCGAAGTGACTCAACAAAATTAAAGCAAGGTTCATTACTACTTCCATGCCAACATATACTGAAAGACCATCCTTGTGACGTTGGTGCTGTGAAGAATGAAATAAAGCCTAAGGGAGAACTATGATCACCAAGATCCTGCAACTTCCTACCTTCAAAATCATAGTCAGGATAAAGCACGCCAGACAATTGCAGGTTCCAAGGAGATCTAGATTCAAATGTTATGTATTCAAATTCATCGAATTTTTTATCTGATAAAGCACGATCATAGTACTGTTTATGATGCTTCAGACGATGGAAGCCCAGAGAGTGACCAGCAAGAGAGGAAAGTAAAACACTTCTCCCCTCCGCTGATAATTCAGGGTGATTTTTTAAGCTTTCAATTGAGGATTCAGCATTTTGTTTTACAAAAAACTCCCGGCATATGCACCTGTATGCATAAAGAGCAATTTGTTCTGCGTTAGGCTGTAGAGGGAAGTCATCAATTGGCTGAAAAAGGTCATTATCGTGCCTTTTACAAAAACCAGAAAATGTTGAAGCCTTTTTTACCCCAACTTTTTTTGGTGCTGGCCGACCATTATTTTTACGCATAGTCGACAAATCTGCTGTTACTCGATATATATGACCACTTTCTGCAATCACTCCCAGCTGATTTGATTTCTGTATAGAGTGTGCGTTTATGAATTTACTGCATTGCTCATCACTTTCGTAATGTAGGCATCTACCACGAGAGTCATTCCGTTTAATCTCATTTAAAAAATCTGCAAATAGACTCATGTATCACCTAACTCTTAAAGCAGTCGCGTAGTATACGCCGGATGCCTTTTCTTGTTATTTGTGGAATAGTATCCGTTCATTATGAAACATGCGAATAAGTCTCGTGAATACTCTGGCGGGGCTTTCGGTAAGATCCAGGTTCGATGTCAGACCTTTTTCTAAGATCCAGACATTGTTGCGAACCCCTTTCTGGATTGTGAACCTTCCCGTAAGCCAGAGCGCCTGCAGAACATCACGGTTACCTAACTCATCCAGAAAGCGATTAGCAGGAACATCGAAACGGTAAACCAGACCAGCGACATCAGTTGCCAGAACAGTACGGAGCTGGAACTCTGCTGGGTATTTTCCCGGGGTGTCAGGAACTCAGGGTTCGGCTCGGTGAGATCGTGCATAAAGTGCTCCAGAGTGTCGTAGCGCTCAGCCGGTTTAATCGATAATGCTTTTTCCAGTGCCCGGTCAAACCAGACCGGAATAATCGCGTTATGACGATCGGCCGGGATATAGATCAGCCGCTCCAGATGCTGTGGTTTTTCACAGCGCTCCAGCGCATCACCATAGGGCAGTTCCTGAGTAAAGACTTCGTAGGCAATGGCGGCCAGTGAAAACTGATCGCCCTTAGTACCGGTATTCTGTCCCAGCCGGAATACCGGATCCGAGTAGTTCATGGTGCCCAGAATCCGGTCCCGCTCCAGTGGTACAAAGATCTCATTCACACCAGCCACAAACACCGAGCCAAAATCGACTATCTTCACCTGATCATCCGGCGTCACCATAACATTGCTGGGCTTCAGATCCTGATGCAGGGTTTCCCGCTGATGGAACGCTTTCAGCCCTTCGGCGATCTGCTTAACAATCTCAATCGCGCGGGCCGGTTGCGGATGAGGGTTCGCAGCGATCCACTCGTCCAGTGGTACGCCTTCGATATGCTCCATCAGATAATAAAGAAAATGCTTGGCCCGGTTCGGGTGGTGAATCTTCACCACATGGGCATTGCTGATCCGACTACCGACCCATTCCTCCATGATGAAACGCTCGATATAGGCAGGGTCATCAGAGAAATTCTGTGACGGTGTTTTCATCACATAACGACCACCCTCTTCCATATCCTCAACCACGTACAACTGGCTGCGGTTACTGGCATAGAGCTGGCGCTCGATCAGAAAACCATCGATCTTCATTCCCGGTTCCAGTTCCGGCGGGAACGGCAGACGGGTCAGCTTGTCGGTCAAGTCATCGATATTGTCATCGGCCAGCTCATCCACAGTAATCAGCTGACAACTCAGATTATCCGTACTACCAGCATCGAAAGCCGCCCGAGTAAGACTGTCACAGGCACTCAGCAGATCATCAGCCTGCTGAATAATCCGCTTCATCTGAGACGGTTCAAGGGAATCATGAACTCCGTCGGTGGACAGCAGGAAAGTATCCCCTTCCTCCAGTTCCACAGTGCGATAATCGATCTCCAGATGGGTATCCATGCCCATCGCCCGGGACAGACAACTGTTACTCTCACTGAGCGGCGTGGTGTGATCATCGGTAAGCAGTTCCAGACCATCTTTGCGCAGCAGGTAGATGCGACTATCGCCGATATGGAACAGATGGGCGGTACGGGACTTAATTACCACCACAGAGAGGGTACAGACGTAGCCGCGGGTGGTAGAAAGGTACTCATGACTTCTGGAATACAGCGCACGGTTAATTGCCGTCAGGACTTTCTGTGCTGACTTTTTAACCGTCCAGATATCCGGTGTATCAAAGTAGTCATTGATAAACTCACTGACACAATACTGCGAAGCTTCTGCACCGGCCTCTGCGGTGCTGACACCATCAGCAATCAGACCGGCAGCGCCCTTGGTAGCCAGCAGATTGCCTTCCGGCATGTAAAACCCCAGGCAGTCTTCATTACGGTGTTTACGCCCGGTAAGACTGCTCTGCGCAGCGGTCAGTCGGATATCCGTTGCAAGTAGCATATGACTGTACTCCAGAAACGCCAAAAGGGATTACCTGAGTAACCCCTTCTGGCAAGCACTATAGGGAACCTGCGAATAAGTCAGGCACTTTCTCTGCGGGACGATAAAGCCGCCTTATACGCGAAAGCGTACGCAGGGAATGGTCAGTCCTTTGCAAGTGCGCTGACACTGTAGAAGACGGCTTTAGCGCCCGCCCTACGGGGCTTGCAGAGCGATCCGATCTCTGTGTTAACGATTTTCGACAGGCAACCAGCATGCCTGTAATCGTTGTCGTGAGCTCGAACCGCTCTGAAAGCCAGAGGTGTGCCTTACTTGTTCGTAGGTTCCTTAACACAATAGCTTATTCCACATCGATCAGCTGGACGGTGCCATCCGGCAGAACCTCGGCCATCTGGCCTTTCGGTTCATCCATAAACTGTACGAACAGGAACACCACTGCGGCAGACGCACCGATCACCATAAAGAAGGTGGAGTAGTCTACAAAGGACAGTACTGTCAGGTAGCATACCGCACCAACGTTACCGTAAGCACCCGCCATACCAGCGATCTGACCAGTCATGCGACGCTGTACCAGAGGTACTACCGCGAATACTGCACCTTCACCAGCCTGTACAAAGAAGGAACAGCACATGGTCGCGATCACCGCCAGCGGAATCCACCAGCCGGAATCTATCTGAGACAGTACAAAGTAACCCACAGCCAGACCGGCAATCAGCAGCGACAGTGTTTTACGACGACCGATAGTATCACTCAGGTGACCGCCGGTAGGACGCGCCACCAGGTTCATAAAGGCGAAACCAGATGCCAGCAGACCAGCTTTAACAGGGTCCAGACCTTCAAAAGTTTCCAGGAAAAACAGTGGCAGCATGGAAACCACCGCCAGCTCAGAACCGAAAGTTACGAAGTAAGCGACATCCAGTACGGCTACCTGTTTGAACTTGTAACGCTGAATCTCAGGTACACCGTTTTTCAGGTTCTCTTCGTTTACATGGTAGATCGCCCGTACCTGAACCAGGAACAGCAGTACCAGGACAGCGTAGATACCCTTGGTAGACAGGTCATCCAGCAGACCCAGGTTAGATGGAGACAGCTTCCAGGTCAGTACCGCCAGAGCGATATACATAGGAATGTTCATGCCGATGTAGAAGAAGAAATCCTTCTTACTGGTTACTTCCAGACCACCGTGTTTCTTCGGCTTGAAGTAAGTAGAGCCTTTAGGAGTGTTACGCGCTATACGCAGGTAAATCACACCGTAGATCATGGCCATTACACCAGTAGTGGCCAGTGCATAACGCCAGCCGTCATCACCGCCATACAGCAGCGCCAGAGTTGGCAGAGTCATAGCGCCCGCGGCGGAACCGAAGTTACCCCAGCCACCGTAAACACCTTCTGCAACCCCCACCTGCTTAGCCGGGAACCACTCACCTACCATGCGGATACCGATTACAAATCCGGCCCCGATAAAGCCACTGAGGAATCGCATTATCGCCAGCTGCTCATAGGTCTGCGCCGCGGCAAAGCCAAGACAGATTGCACCACCGATTACCAGCAACATGCTGTAGACAGCCCGCGGGCCATATTTATCAACCAGTGTACCGATAACAATACGGGACGGTATTGTCAGGGCCACGTTGAGGATCATTAACGCTTTTACTTCGGCGCTGGACAGGCCGAAGGCTTCTTTAATAAACGCCAGCATCGGCGCGTGGCTGAACCACACCACGAAGGTGAGGAAGAAAGCAAACCAGGTAATATGCAGCGTCTTGATCTTAGGATCACTGAAATCAAGAAGCCTTATTCTATCGGTGGACATGGGACTGCTCCTGATAAGGTCAAAATGGCTTTGGGCCAAACTTCAGAAACACGGGGCAACCGAAAGGTTGGAGGGGCTTATGGGGGAACCGAAACAGCCTGAAGTCACCCGTGTTTTGCAAGTGAAATTACGCCAATTCCTTAAGGAGCTTTTTGACATGCATCAAGTTCGAAAAGGTACCTTTCAGCCCGCTTATGACCGAATACCACCTTAGAGGTACACCGCAAAAACATCCATAACCATATGTTTTATATAGCTTTTATAATCATAAAAAAGATACAGATCAGTAACCGTGCTACCCCTCAATTCTTTGGGGGTATCTGCCGCTTTGTCGTATTGATCTGAAAAAAGCGCAGCAGTTTACGGCATGTATAAAAAATGAACGATGATCATCGTCAATTCTGAACGTCCAGAATCCGGGTTATTAGAGGTATACAAAAGTTACCTCCACAGAGGAATATTCACAGTGCCTGGGTTTTCATTAAAGTGTGTTTGCTGCCAAGGCGAAGTGTGAGCACCCCTCACCTCAGTTGCGGTCATGAGCATGCAGTACATGACCGCGCTTCACGCTTCAGCCAACGCAGCACTGGCACGATCCTTAAGCTCTTAGATAGTAGGATCTTTTATCGCACCCCGGTACAGACGCAGCTGGCTCTCTCTCCTCTCATGCTGTGGTTATACCGGGGTATTTTTTGTAACGGGTTTTAATCAGATTCAGTCAGAGCAGTCACAATCGCTTTGGCGCACTGCATATCATGCTCGACATAGCCACCTGCAACGCCAACCGCACCGATCAGTGTACCGTCCTTACTGAACAAAGGTTCACCACCGCCGATCGGTAACAAGCCCGGGAACTGCTTGAAGTTTGGCATTTTCTCTGTAATTTCAGCTACCTTGCTGGTCGGCATTGACCAGGAAAGCGCTGTCTCAGACTTCAGTTTTGCTCCGGTATATGCCGCTGGAAGCGCTCCATCCATTCGTAGAGACACCAGCGTATCCATACCCCGGTCTACCACAACAATGGCCATATTCCATTTATTTTTCTCTGCCATCTGCTGACAAGCATCGACTGCTTTGTAAGCATCAGCAGAAGAAAGATAGGGGCGACATATTGTCGGCCATGACAGCACCGGAAAGTAGGGCAAAAGAGAGAGAAGCCGCAGCAGCGTAATAGGTGTTTAGCTTTCGCATAATCAGAATCCATCTAATGAAAAAAAGCCTGCAGAATTGTCCATAATGCAGAGCTGCGGCAATATAAAGTTAGGCCAGAACATTGTCCAGGCTTAAAATATCAGGCTTAAAAAAACTGCGAACAAGACCAAAAAACCAAAGCGCCTGCAGGGCTTATTTGCAGGCCCCCTATCAGCCCAATGCTGTTCACTTAAGGTTGATTCTATAA
>JAOXSA010000317.1 GCA_025800245.1 Amphritea sp.
TCGCCACTCGCCACTCGCCACTCGCCACTCGCCACTCGCCACTCGCCACTCGCCACTCGCCACTCGCCACTCGCCACTCGCCACTCGCCACTCGCCATTTTTTGTGGGAGCGGTGCCCACGCTGCGATTATTTGGCACGGAATAGATTAATCGCCGCAGGGGCTCGCTTTCTACAAAAGCAGATGCTTCTTTGCCAATCGCGATGAAGGCGTTCAGATTGTAGCGGCAGGGTCCAGCTCTTTCAGGTGGGCCAGGAACAGGGTGAAGATCTCCGATTGTGTTGAAGTGTTCAGCCGGGTGTGAATGTTCTTGCGGTGTACTTTTACTGTGCCCAGACTGATATCCAGCATATTGGCGATCGCTTTGGATGAGTGCCCCTGCAGAATCAGGCCGGTGATCTCCTGCTCCCGGGGTGTGAGAATGCCGCTGCCAAAGCTGCTCAGAGCCTGCTTCATTGCGCCTTCCGATTTCTCGTACTTGATGTATTCCTGCGACTGAGACAGCCAGAACTGGCGAACCAGCGAGTTAACAATCGGGTAGATCTCATTCAGGCGGGTCAGTTCTGCGCGGGTAATGGTGCCGCGGCTGGTGCGTCGTCCCAGAGAGATGGCACAGGTCACTTTACTATCCAGCTCAATGGTCAGGTTGATCTCATCGATCAGATCAAAATCCTTGTAGCAGGTCTGGTAGTACTCGGATGTTTCAAAGCTGTCCGGGGCTATATCGATCAGACGGCTGACGCCTTCTCCCAGGTCGCCCTGAATGGCGTTGAACAGAGGGTCCAGAACATAGGATCGGTTGATGTAATTATGCAGGGTCAGGCTTTGCTCTGCCGGATCGGTCGGATGCAGAACGATAGGCTTGAATGACTTTTTAAAGGTCACCATCAACAGCGTGTCAAAGTGACACTGTGTTGCCAGAAACTTTTCCAGCGCGCCGCCGAAACTGGGCAGGCGAACGCTGTCGATCAGGGAAGCAAGGGCCTTTGGCCACTGCTCGGCGGTCGATTGGGGTGCACGGTTCTGCATGTCTGGCTCCCGGAGATCAAAAAGATCTGATTACAGTCGGTTCCGGAGACTGTAACCAGATACAAGGAGTCCTCAGCAAGCTGTCAGGACTCGATATGCCGACGATAGTGCAGGCAAATCAGGTGAATCGAGGTCTGTCCTGCTCCCTGATACCGGACAGACATAACCGGCTATCAGCTGATAGACTTAAGTGTCAGGTCGAAGCACAGACGGACTTTTTCACACAGTTCGTCAACTTCTTCGCGGCTGATAACCAGCGGTGGAGACAGTACCATCCGGCTGCCGACTGCACGCATGATCAGGCCATTATTGAAGCAGTGATCACGGCAGATCAGGCCGATATCAATATCGTCTCCGAACAGCTCTTTGCTCTCTCTGTCTTTTACCAGTGCAATACCGGCAACCAGGCCAACACCTTCGATATGACCGGCCAGCGGGTGATCCGCCAGCGTCTCACGCAGTTTCTGCTGGAAGTATGGACCAATATCCTTGCCGACGTACTCGACGATATTTTCCTGCTTCATCAGTTTAATGTTGGCGATAGCGACCGCTGCAGCAACCGGGTGACCGGAGTAGGTGAAGCCGTGGTTGAAGTCATCATCGTGTTCGATAAAGGCGTTGGCAATGCGATCACCCACTGCCACTGCCGCGATTGGCAGGTAGCCGGAAGACAGGCCTTTTGCCATCGACATGATATCGGGTTTGATACCCAGCGTTTCGCTACCGAACCAGCTACCGGTGCGGCCAAAACCACAGATGACTTCGTCAGCGGCCAGCAGGATATTGTACTTGTCACAGATCTTCTGAATCTCAGCCCAGTAGTTAGCAGGGGGGACAATAACACCGCCCGCTCCCTGAATCGGCTCGCCGACAAAGGCTGCAACATTATCAGGACCGACTTCCAGGATCTTCTCTTCCAGCGCTTTGGCGCAGGCAAGACCGAATTCTTCTTCGGACATGTCGCCCGCTTCACCGTACCAGTATGGCTGACGGATACGCTCAATATTCGGCACCAGTGGCGCGCCCTGTTTATGCATGCCGCTCATCCCGCCCAGGCT
>JAOXSA010000325.1 GCA_025800245.1 Amphritea sp.
TTTTGTGTTCGTTCAGAAAGAACGGTCAAGATTTTCTGAACCAATTGGTCAACACCGTTCCCAGTAACGCCTGAAACACCAAAGATGTCAGCCTGCTGCTCAGTATCCTGCTTCGCAATCGCGACCACATCCCCGCTTCGAACGTCAAATACTGGTTTTTTACTGGTATTGATCAAATGAATACGGATATCCGCGGCGTCAGCGCGTTCGCGTGCTATATCAACACCGATGGTTTCGATTGCATCATCTGTGTCGCGAATACCCGCTGTATCAAGCAACGTAACAGCAAACCCACCAATATCCATGCGCACTTCGATCACATCACGGGTGGTTCCTGCAACTTCCGATGTGATTGCTGCCTTGCGACCAGCGAGATAGTTCAAAAGAGTCGATTTACCTGTATTTGGTTCGCCAACGATTGCGATCTCAAACCCAGTTCGAACCCGTTCAGAAGCTTTAAAATTCGCCAGTTCTGTCTCCAGATCAACGCGAACCTTTGCAAGAAGTTCAACAACTTCATCCGTTACATCAACGGGCACCTCTTCGTCGGCAAAGTCTATCGTTGCTTCCAAAAGCGCAGCAGATCTAATGAGCAGTGCCCGCCATTCATCTGTCTTCCCAGACAAAGCACCGTTCATGACACGCAGCGCATGATCCCGCTGAGCTTCTGTTTCTGCATCAATCAGATCAGACAGAGCTTCGACCTGTGTCAGATCCATTTTCCCGTTCTCAAGCGCTCGCCTTGTGAATTCTCCTGGTTCGGCTATCCGTAAACCGGGAATAAACGATAATTCGCTCAGAACAGCCTGAATGACAGCGATACTGCCATGCAGATGAAATTCTGCAACGGGTTCACCGGTAAAGCTCGCTTCATTTTCGAACGTTAAAACAAGAGCTTGATCAAGATGTTTGCCATCTTGATCCTTCAAATTTCTCAGCGCGGCATAGCGCGCTTTGGGAATATCACCTGCCAATCTCTGCACAGCATTCAATGCTTCCGGTCCGGAAACACGAATAACGGACACTCCGGCACGACCCGGAGCGCTGGCCAAAGCAAAGATTGTATCCATCGGACCTTAGCTATTCATTGAATCGAAGAACTCAGAGTTGCTCTTCGTTTGTTTCAACTTGGAAAGCAGGAA
>JAOXSA010000359.1 GCA_025800245.1 Amphritea sp.
TTCATATCTACTCATGCTATTTACTCCATTCGATTTCGGCAAAAAACGAACGTTGTATTTAGCATGAGCACTCTTCAGGCATAGCCTCGAGTAAACGATCACCACCTCCATAGGAGGTGGTTTTAGGCTGACAATAAAAAAGGCAGCCTAAGCTGCCTTTCTTGAATCGGGGCTGAATATTAACGCAGACCCTGAATGTAGCTGGATACCGCCTGGATCTCTTTATCGCTCAGTTTAGCAGCGATATCACGCATCATGCGCTGTGGATCATTCATGCGGCTTTCTACACGGAAGTTCTTCAGCTGAGCCTCAGTGTACTGAGCGTGCTGACCCGCCAGCTGTGGATAACCTGCAGACTCGATACCGTCACCGGAAGGGCCGTGACAAGCAGTACAAGCAGCTACACCTTTGGACTCAATGCCGCCGCGGTAGATTTTTTCGCCCGCTTCAACCAGATCGGCTTTTGCAGCACCTGGCTGTACATTGTTAGATGCGAAGTAAGCAGAGATGTTTTCCAGATCCTGCTCGCTCAGACCGTTCAGCATTCCGGTCATTTCTACTACCTGGCGCTCACCTGACTGAATATCTTTCAGCTGCTTCAGCAGGTAGCTCTCGTTTTGGCCCGCCAGTTTAGGAAAGTTGCCTACAGCGCTGTTACCATCAACACCGTGACACGCAGCACAGATTGCAGTTTTGGCTTGTCCTGCAGCAGCATCACCCGCCGCCTGTGCAACACCCGTGATTCCCACGCTTACCAGTAAGGCGATCAGTAATTTATTCATCGACTAATCCAGACTCTTGCTTTAATTGCGAACGGTTTCTGCTGCAATCTGAAACCTCACCAGATTGTATTCAGCACGACCTCACCAACACCCGGACTGGCTTAATAAACCCGCCACGGGTAAAATTCCGGCGGCATTATAACCTAATATCCCCACAAACTGGAACGATAAAGTCTGTTTAAACAGGCCGATAGGCAAAAAGTATATGTCTCAGCAACAAATTCAGTACCATCTGACCCGCTTTAACACCAGCGCCAGCAAGCTCAGCCAGTGTCCGGCCGACGAAGGTGCCGAGGTGGCTTTTGCCGGTCGTTCCAATGCCGGTAAGTCCAGCGCAATCAATACACTGACCAACGCTAAACTGGCCCGCACCAGTAAAACACCAGGCCGCACCCAGCTGATTAACTTCTTCGATACCCATATCGAAAATGTGCGTCTGGTCGATCTGCCGGGTTATGGCTACGCCAAAGTACCGGTAGCAATGAAGGAACACTGGCAGAAACACCTGGACGATTATCTGCAGAATCGCGACTGCCTGCGCGGCGTGGTGCTGCTGGTTGATATCCGCCACCCGCTGAAAGAGTTTGATCAGATGATGATTCAGTGGTGTCAGGAAGCAGGCATGCCGCTGCACATTCTGTTGACTAAAGCGGATAAACTGAAAAAAGGCCCGGCCCAGAACACCGTACTGGCTCTGAAACGGGATCTGGATGTGAAGAACAACCCACTGATCACCGTGCAGAGTTTCTCCGCCCTGAAAGGCACCGGCGTTGACCAGTTACGCATCCGTCTGAACGACCTGTTGCTGGGCGATGAAGAAGCAGAAGAAACCGAAGCGGAGTAAGTAACGCCTCCAACCGGCCTGCAGATGACCTGAATCGGCACGGGGACGTGCCTCGCTACAGAGCTGGATAAAAGGCTACAAGGTAAATAATCAGAATCACCATGGGCTTTAGCCCATTCGAGGCGCGTAAAACGGCGGTCATTTCGCAAATGATCGCCGTTTTGCTATGCCAACGCTGAAAATGGCTGCACCGTAAGTTAACGATCAGAGTCAGTACAACATCTATCACTACGGAGTGATCAGCCCACTTAACCATGGACAACGTCCATGCGAGACAATAAAAAAGCGCCCATTTCACACAATGGGCGCTTTTTTATCAGGCGACTCCAGAAATGGCCGCACCAGATCAGGGGAGGATCTGAGGCCTTCAGCCATTTCTGGATATTTAAACAAAAGGAAGCTCCCGGAGCCGGTAAGGGGAAGACCAGTTCTGAGAGCTTCAACGCATGCTTATTATTTGAGAGCCAAACCTTGGCAAGGGCTTGAAGATGACTCTCACATTCTCTGAACACCGGATTCCGGAAAAGTTCCCAAACGAAATACTCAGGTATTTCCGGGACAGCACGGCCCTTAAATTCCGGGATCAGTGCGCCTGATCCCAGTTATCACCGACACCCGCTTCCACCAACAAAGGCACATCCAGCTGTGCGGCATCCTGCATCTGCTGCATCAGCTCTGCGGCAACCTCATCCACCTGTGCTTCCGGTACTTCCAGAATCAGTTCATCGTGTACCTGCATAATCATGCGGGCACCGCTATCACTGTTGCGTAGCCAGTCATCCACACGAACCATCGCTTTCTTAATGATATCCGCAGCAGTACCCTGCATCGGCGCGTTGATTGCAGTTCGCTCTGCTGCCTGTCGACGCATGGCGTTCCGGGCTTTAATCTCCGGCAGATACAAACGACGGCCAAACAGCGTCTCAACATACCCTTTTTCAGCCGCCTGAGTACGGATATCATCCATGTAGCGCTGTACGCCCGGATAGGTCTCGAAATAGTGGTCGATGTACTGCTGTGCTTCGTTCCGACCGATACCCAGTTGCTTACCCAGACCGAACGCAGACATACCATAGATCAGACCGAAGTTGATCGCCTTGGCGCTGCGACGCTGGTCACTGCTGACCTGATCCAGCGGTACCTTGAACACCTCTGCAGCCGTCGCCTTGTGGATATCTTCGCCCTGAGCAAAGGCATTCAACAGCCCCTTATCCTGAGACAGGTGCGCCATTATGCGCAGCTCGATCTGAGAATAATCCGCCGCCACCAGCTTGTAGCCCGGCGGTGCAACAAACGCCTGACGAATACGACGCCCTTCCGTGGTACGGATTGGAATATTCTGCAGGTTAGGATCTGTCGAGGAGAGGCGCCCGGTCGCCGTCACCGCCTGATGATAGGAGGTGTGAATACGCCCCGTCGCCGGATTAATCATCTGCGGCAGCTTATCGGTATAGGTGCTCTTCAGCTTACTCAGGCCACGATGCTCGATAATAAGCTTCGGCAGCGGGTAATCCAGCGCCAGCTCCTGTAGCACCTCTTCCGCTGTCGATGGCGCGCCTTTCGGTGTTTTCTTAATCACCGGCAGTTTCAGCTGCTCGAACAGAATCTCCTGCAGCTGCTTTGGTGAGCTGAGGTTAAACGGTCCACCCGCCAATTCGTGAGCCTGCGCTTCCAGTTCTGCCAGACGGGCACCGTGCTCCATACTCTGCTGCGCCAGCTGACTGGCATCAACCAGAGCCCCCTGCTGCTCCATCCGCGCCAGTACAGGAATCACTGGCCGCTCAATATCGCTGAACACCTGCTCCAGCGTACTGTCTTTTTCCAGTCTGGCATTCAGAGTCTGGTGCAGGCGCAGAGTGATGTCCGCGTCTTCGGCAGCATAAGGCGCCGCCTGTTCCATCTCGATCTGGTTAAAAGTCAGCTGCTTCTTGCCCTTACCCGCAATCTCTTCAAACTTGATGGTTTTAAGATCCAGATAATGCTCCGCCAGCGCATCCATGTTGTGGCGGGTCGCGGTGGAATTCAGCGCGTAGGACTCCAGCATGGTGTCATAAGCCACACCTTTGAGCTCGATATCGTAGCGTGCCAGTACGTTCATATCGTACTTAATATGCTGACCAACTTTTTTGTGCTCATCGCTTTCCAGCAGCGGCTTCAGCTGCGCCAGTACCTCATTACGATCCAGCTGCGCCGGTGCGCCCATATAGTCATGCGCAACTGGCAGATAAGCAGCCTTGCCCGGTTCAATCGCAAATGACAGACCGATCAGATTGGCTTCCATGTAGTTCAGACTGTCGGTTTCGGTATCGAAGGCAAACAGCTCGGCACTGTTCAGCGCCTCCAGCCAGCGATCAAAGTGAGTCTGATCCAGAATGGTTTCATACTCGACTTCAGTCGGCGCAGGAATAACTTCATCATCCGCGTCATCGACAGCTGACTCGGCATCAGCATCCAGATCTTTTACCCAGGTACGGAATTCGCACTGTTTAAACAGCTCCAGCAGCGCGGCATTATCCGCCTGCGGTACCGGAACATCGTCGACTGCCAGTTCCAGCTCCAGATCTGTTTTAATCGTCGCCAGCAGGTAGGAAAGTTCCGCCTCTTCGCGATTATCCTCAAGCTTTTTCGCCATGGTTTTAGAGCCACGGAAACCCAGATCAGCGATCTTATCCAGATTGTTGTACAGATCGCTGATACCGCCGATACCCTGCAACAATGCCAGCGCGGTTTTCTCACCCACACCCGGTACGCCGGGAATGTTATCGACTTTATCGCCCATCAGTGCCAGATAATCGATGATCAGTTCCGGTGGAATACCAAACTTATCTTTGACCCCATCGATATCCATCGCCGTGTCATTCATGGTGTTGATCAGGGTGACGTGCTGATCCACCAGCTGAGCCATATCCTTATCGCCGGTGGATATCACGGTATCCAACCCTTTTGCACTGGCTTCCCGGGCCATAGTACCGATCACATCATCGGCCTCGACACCTTCTACTGCGATCAGCGGAAAGCCCATCGCCCGGACAATATTATGAATCGGTTCAATCTGCGCCCGCAGATCGTCCGGCATCGGTGGCCGTTGCGCTTTGTACTCCGGGTAGATCTCATCACGGAAGGTTTTGCCTTTGGCATCAAACACCACCGCCACCGGGCTTTGTGGATACTGTTTGATCAGACTGCGCAGCATGCTGGTCACCAGTCGCACGGCACCGGTCGGCGTGCCATCGGAGGTACGCATATCAGCCTGTTGGGAGGCAAAGAAAGCACGGTACAGATAAGAGGAACCGTCGACTAAGATAATAGGTGAAGTATTTGCACTCATAATGTTGCAGTCATTGTCCTTGAGGCGATATGTTAGATCGCCCATCATATTAGATTACCCGCCATCACAGAAGAGGCGGATCCGGTCTGTTAAGCCCGGGTCGGTTTACAGATCATAAGGAGGGAGCATGAAAAAGTTTCTGATACTGGCAGCACTGCTGACCGTATTTACGCAGATGCCCGCAGCGGTTGCCGAACCTGCGCCGGAGTTTGATGAGAACGAACCGGTCGTTACCATCCGCCAGGGCAAGAAGGCGACCTACTACGAATACCGGGTAAATGGCATTTTAAAAGAGATAAAAGTGGAACCTGTGGTCGGTAAGACTTACTATCTGGTGCCAACCGATGATGGTGAATTTGCCCGCTTCGATGATTCGACACTGATGTTGCCGAAGTGGATTATTTTCAGCTGGTAATCAGCGCTGGTATAGATAAGGTTTTATGGCTGTATACACCACTGTCAGCAAGCAGGATCTGCTGACCTTGCTCCAGGATTTTGATCTTGGCGAACTGGTCGACTTTCAGGGTATCGAAGGCGGCATCGAAAACACCAACTATTTCGTCACGCTTAGCAGCAGTGAAGGGCAGCAGGAGTATGTACTCACTCTGTTCGAAGAGCTGGGCATGGAAGAGATGCCCTACTTCGTCGAGCTGACCACCTGGCTGGCCGATCGTGGTGCCGCGGTACCTTTCCCTTATAAAGACCGTAACGGCATCGCGCTGAAGCAGTTGCACGGCCGTCCTGCCCTGTTACAACCGCGTCTGCCCGGTGGTCATATTGAAACCCTGACAGCGGATCACTGCGCGCAGATCGGTCAGGCGCTGGCAGAATTTCACAATGCCGGCCGTGATTTCTATCTCAAGCGCCAGGCTCACCGTGGCGTATTCTGGTGGCGCCGCGAATCCCAACAGATCGCTCGCAAGCTGAGCACAGAAGATGCAGCCCTTCTCACCCGGGAGGTCGAGCTGTTCGAACAGCTGCGCAATCAGCCATGGCAACTGCCGCTGGGCGCGATCCACGGCGACCTGTTCTTTGATAATGCCCTGTTCGAAGGCGATCAACTGAGCGCGATTCTGGATATCTACAACGCCTGTACCGGCTACCTGCTCTACGATCTGGCAATCGTCGCCAACGACTGGTGCGTCAACAGCGACGGTAGTATCGATAGCGAACGGGAACAGGCGCTGCTGAACGCCTATAACGAAGTCCGCCCGTTTGAAGACAACGAATACAAAGCCTGGCCACAACTGGTCCGTACCGCCGCGATGCGCTTCTGGCTGTCACGCCTGATCCCGGCACTGGACCCCGATTCGACTCAGAAGATTAAAGATCCGGATGAGCTGAAGCGGATTCTGATTAATCGAATCGACAATCCGGCTGAGCTGCCACGGTAAAGGAGAGCTCGTGGCTCGTGGCTCGTGGCTCGTGGCTCGTGGCTCGATAATATCTTGTAGGAGCGACGTCCTCGTCGCGATATCGGCACGAGGGCGTGCCTCACTACATTTCCATTAATGCCCATAGTGCTTTTGCTTTTTCGAGCAACGAGCAAGCGGCTTTGCCGCATTCGAGCCAGCATCGTTTGCGATGCGATCCAGCCACGGCGATGGTGCTGGCTTACAGCCAGCTCCATCGTTATAATCCCTGAATATTTATACAGCAATCTGAAGAATCCCCATGGACGTATCCCATCTCCTCGATTCCCTCAATGAAGCCCAGCGTGAAGCCGTTTCTGCCCCGGCCTGCAATATGCTGGTACTGGCAGGAGCCGGTTCCGGTAAGACCCGGGTACTGGTTCACCGTATCGCCTGGCTGATCCAGACTGAGGGGATGTCGCCCTACTCCATCATGGCGGTAACCTTTACCAACAAGGCCGCCCGGGAGATGCGTGGCCGGATCGAAGAGCTGATGGGTATTAACCCCGGCGGTATGTGGGTGGGTACCTTCCACGGACTTGCACACCGTATTCTGCGTGCGCACTGGCGTGATGCCGGTCTGGTGGAAAACTTCCAGATTATGGATTCCGATGATCAGCTGCGCCTGATCAAACGTCTCAGCAAAGAGATGAATCTGGACGACAGCCGCTGGCCGGCCAAGCAGTTCCAGTGGTATATCAACGCCCAGAAAGATGAAGGCCTGCGCGCCCGTCATATAGAACCGGGCGGCGATCCCTACGCCCAGATGATGGTGAATATGTACCAGGCCTACGAAGATGCCTGCGACCGCGGTGGCATGGTGGATTTCGGCGAGCTTCTGTTGCGCTGTCTGGAACTGCTGCGCAATCATCCGGCACTGCTGAATCACTATCAGGAACGCTTCCAATACATTCTCGTGGACGAGTTCCAGGACACCAACTCCATTCAGTACGCCTGGCTGAAGCTGCTTTGCACGCCGATGGATCCGCGTCAGCCACTGCCTGAGAAGCTGATGGCTGTAGGCGATGATGACCAGTCAATCTACGGCTGGCGAGGCGCTAAAATCGAGAACATTCAGCGCTTCAATGATGACTTTGTTGCTACGCTGGTCGTGCGACTGGAGCAGAACTACCGCTCCACCAACACCATCCTGCAGGCCGCCAACGAAGTCATTCGCAACAATCAGGGGCGTCTCGGTAAAGAACTGCGTACCGACCAGCCTGATGGTGAGCAGATTTCCCTGTACGCTGCCTTTAACGAGCAGGATGAATCACGCTTTATCGTCGATCAGATCGACAGCTGGGTACAACAGGGCAACCTGCGCAGCGAAACGGCGATCCTGTACCGTTCCAACGCCCAGTCCCGGGTACTTGAGGAAGCCCTGATCCGCGCCGGTATGCCGTACCGCATCTACGGTGGTCAGCGCTTCTATGACCGTCTTGAGATCAAGAACGCACTGGCCTACCTGCGCCTGCTGAGTAACCGCGAAGATGACACGGCAATGGAACGGGTGATCAACGTACCGACCCGTGGTATCGGCGGTAAGACCATCGAAGAGGTGCGTCTGCACGCACGTACTGAAGGCGTCTCCATGTGGCGCGCAGCGAATGAAGTAATCGAGCTGAATAAGCTTACCGCTCGTGCTGCTAACGCCCTACAGACCTTTATCGATCTGGTTAACCAGATGGCTGAAGATACGGAAGAAACCGATCTGCACGAGCAGACCGAGCACGTGATTCAGAAATCCGGCCTGATCGACCATCACCTGAAAGAGAAAGGCGACAAGGCTCAGGCACGTATAGAAAACCTTGAGGAACTGGTTAGTGCGGCGCGTCAGTATATGTCCACCTGGGAACCGGATCACGAGGCCAATCAGAACACCACTCTGCTGGCAGCCTTCCTTGATGATGCCGCGCTGGATGCCGGTGAAGCCCAGGCCGATGAGCATCAGGACAGCGTCCAGCTGATGACCCTGCACTCCGCTAAAGGTCTGGAGTTCCCGCTGGTATTCCTGGCCGGTATGGAAGAGGGCCTGTTCCCGCACAGTATGTCTATCGAAGAGCCGGGGCGTCTGGAAGAGGAACGTCGCCTCTGTTACGTAGGCATCACCCGGGCGATGCAGAAGCTGTTTATTACCTATGCCGAATCCCGTCGCCTGCACGGCAATGAGACCTTTAACCGTCCGTCGCGCTTTATCCGTGAAATTCCCGATCAGTATCTGGAAGAAGTACGTCTGAACGCCAGCGTCAGTCGCCCGGTAACAGCCCGCCAGCAGCCGCAATCATCAATGTTCAGTGGCAGTGAAGTACCGGATACCCAGATCATCCTGGGTCAGCGGGTATCACACCCTATATTCGGTGACGGCATCGTGGTGAACTATGAAGGCCAGGGCCCGAAAGCCCGGGTACAGGTGAACTTCGACTTTGAAGGCAGCAAGTGGCTGGTTGTGGGTTACGCTAATCTTCAGCCGCTGTAACAGATCTTAAGGTACAAACAGGGCGTTTATTCCGCCAGTGAATAGACGCCCTTACCTTTATTCTTAGCTTTATACATCGCCGCATCCGCCCGTTTAATCAGGCGCTCCAGATCATCGCCATGATCCGGATACAGAGCAATACCGATACTGGCGCTGATAACAGCCTGCACCGCTCCCTGCTCTTCGCACTCCATAGCAACCGGTTGTTCAATCATATTGATCAGTTTCTGAGCGACATCCTCAGCATCCTGCTGACTATGAATGCCCTCCAGCACAGCAATGAACTCATCACCACCGAGACGTGCGGCATGATCAGACTGACGTAACCCTTCAGTAAGGCGCCGCGCAGTTTCGATCAACACCTGATCCCCTACCCCGTGGCCCCAGGTATCGTTGACCTCTTTAAAACCATCCAGATCAATAAACAGTACCGCCACTCTGGATGCCATCGCCTCATCGCCAGAGAAGAAACTCAGCGCACTTTCGGAGAGGAAGTTCAGAGAAGGCAATCCGGTCAGCGCATCATAGTGAGCCATCTTCCGGAGTTTTTTCTGAACCTTATTCGCCGTATCCAGTGCATTGTGCAGATCGGTAACATCGTACTCGGCCATCAATAGCAGAAAATCACCGCTGAGAGGATGACGGGAGAGTCGGATATCCAGCGTGTGCCGCCTGATACCCTGATCGGTTTTCATCTCATAGGTCCAGCGTCCACCCTCCTCTTTCAGTGCCCGCCGTAAACAGGCGGCCCCTTCATCGGGGTTCACAAAGCGCTGACTGAAAGGGGTCAGATCACCATCAATCTGCTCATGGTCAATATGTTTGTAGGCTTCTGTTGCGGCAGGGTTCTCAACCACAACCCGTCCTTCAAAAGTAAAACTGGTCACCAGTACTGAGGTATAGCGCATCGCTTCCACCAGCAGCAGGTTTTCCGGCGTTTCTCCCAGATTCACCTCTTCATTGATAAACGCGATGATGCCCCGGTGCTTTTCAGGCCCCAATAAACAGGCCCGGTGACGCATAAACAGAGTTTTCGGCTTACCGTTCGGGTAGGTAGTCCAGGGATCGATGGTCAGGCCGTTCTTAGCCGCCAGTTCGAAGGTCTGCACCGTACGTTCGCGGGCGCCCTGCGTATCGCCGGAGAGATCTTTATTAATCAGATCATCCAGACAATCCAG
>JAOXSA010000364.1 GCA_025800245.1 Amphritea sp.
TTCATATCTACTCATGCTATTTACTCCATTCGATTTCGGCAAAAAACGAACGTTGTATTTAGCATGAGCACTCTTCAGGCATAGCCTCGAGTAAACGATCACCACCTCCATAGGAGGTGGTTTTAGGCTGACAATAAAAAAACCCGCAATCGCGGGTTTTTTATTGTATGTCGATACCCGGGTATCAGGACATATGCTGACCACCGTTGATGGAGAAGTCAGAACCTGTCACATAGCCACAATCATCGCTGGCCAGATAAGTAACGGCTTTACCGATCTCTTCAGGCTGGCCCAGACGACCAACAGGGATCTGGCGAACAATCTTCTCCAGCACTTCGTCAGGAATCTTCGCAACCATCGGTGTCAGTACATAACCCGGAGATACCGTGTTAACTGTTACGCCCTTGGCAGCTACTTCCTGAGCCAGCGCTTTAGTAAAGCCGTGAATACCGGCTTTCGCTGCAGAATAGTTACACTGACCAAACTGACCCTTCTGAGCATTCACAGAAGAGATATTGATAACCCGACCCCAGCCTTTATCCAGCATTGGATTAATCACCAGACGGGTCATGTGGAACATAGAGTCCAGGTTCGCAGACAGTACCTGATTCCACTGATCCCAGGACATTTTACGGAATGTGCCATCACGGGTGATACCCGCGTTATTTACCAGAATGTCGACGCTACCGCCGGCAACCTCTTCAACCGTTTTAATACACTCGGCGCAGGACTCTTCGTTAGTCACGTCGCCATAAGCTACCAGAATATCGTAGCCATCCTGCTTCTGCTCTTCCTGCCACGCTTTGGCTTTCTCGTGATTACCGCCTGAGTTATAGCCTGCTACTACTTTTACACCTGCATCTGCCAGTGCGCGACAAATTGCTGTACCAATACCACCTGTACCGCCGGTTACCAGAGCAATTTTCTGTGTCATGCTCACTTCCCCTTTGCTTCTTGAGTTGTTCTCTGTGTGAATTTGTTATTGTTATTTACTACGTTACTTGATCATATTCTCAACAGTCCCTGCTGGTAATATGACTTTGGTTTAGTAACAAAATAGCAATGCAGTATTACAACCTGAAGACAAAGTACAACGAATTGTAGGGATATAAAACCCCTTTCTAAACCGTAACGGGGACTTTCAAACGACTCAGATGGCGCTTCATCCACCAGAATGCCATCCCGGCAGTGCACATATTGGCGATAACAAAGCCGATAAACATGCCCTGCAAATCACCCAGATAACTGCCGATATAACCGAGCGGAACATAAAGCACAAACAGCCGGAAGATACTGATTCTCATCGCCCTCATCGGTTGATGTAAGGCATTAAAACTGGAAGCAGACAGGAAGGTTACCGCTTGGAAACCAAAGCCCAGCGGCACAATCAGAATCCAGAGGCTGATCAGATCTACGACTGGCTCCTGATCACTGAAAAGACTGCCAATCCCCCCTGCGAAAACAAACAACAACAGATACACGCCTGCCTGCCAGCACAGAGCAAAAACAACCGCCGAACGATAAGCACACTCTACCCGTTCGATGTTTCCGCGTCCGAAATTCTGAGAAATAAACGGCGGTAGGGTCATCGACAAAGCCAGGTTAGCCAGCAATGACAGTGACTCCAGTCGGTTACCTACCCCGAAAGCTGCCACCGCCTCGGGTCCATGGGTAGCAACCACCGCAGTCATGATCGCTGCAGCAATCGGTGTCATCATGTTAGACAACGCAGCGGGAAAGCCGATTTTCATGACCATAAGCCAATGACGCACAGCCTGATTGACCGATTGTATCCGTAAGACCAGCAGCCCTTTACGGGCATAGAGATTCAGCAACGCCAGACACGAAGTAAAGCCCCAGGCGATGACACTGGCGATCGCCGCCCCCTGAATGCCCATCGCGGGTACCGGTCCCCAACCAAAAATAAACAGTGGATCAAGAATCAGATTCAGTAGTGCAGAGAATGCCATCACAATGGCTGGTGTTTTGGTATCTCCGGTCGCCCTCAGCGAGCTGTTAGAGACCATGATCAGCACATAGAAGACGGCCCCCAGAAACCAGATCGACATGTAGTCATCAATGTAGGGCAACAGGTCTTCACCAGCACCTAACATTCGGAACAAGGGATCTATAAACAGAATCGCCAACAATCCGATAACAATCATCATCAGAGAGGTAATCAGCAGGTTATCGGTGGTCAGCTGTTTTGCCTGATCGCTATCGCCCGCCCCGATCAGCTTGGCAATCGTTGCAGAGGTCCCGATGCTCAGACCTATCGACAGGCTGATAATGGTAAACGAGACAGGAAAGGTGAACCCCAGCGCTGCCAGCTGCGCCGTGCCCAGGCGGCTGACAAAGTAACTGTCGACCAGATTAAAGAGCATCAGACTGACAATGCCAACCATCATTGGCAGCGTCATTCTGATCAGCGTAGGTCTGATCGGATCATTCAGGAGATCGGGCTTCACGGAGTACCTGTCGCGGGCGGAGAGAGATCGGCATATGATACCATTTGCGACACAAAAGCTGCGCTTTTTGTTGGCTATTTATTTGCTTCTGGGAATAACTATAAGAAGCATCCTTTCTGGTTGTTTTCGCCTCGTACATCTACAATAGCGCCCCTGCTTACTGAGTCCACTGTTCTGTTACGGAGCCATTGAATGAACCTGATCCTGCTGTTTGAAACTGATCTGATAGCTACGGATACTGCGGTAATCCGTGATCGTCGCTTTCAACATATCAGCACAGTTCACAAAGCAGAGACAGGTCAGTCTCTTAAAGTCGGTATGCTGAACGGAAAGATAGGCACCGGCATCGTGACTGAATTAACTGAACAAGCCGTGACTCTGCAGATCGATCTGACCTCCGAACCGCCATCCCCCCTGCCACTAACGATGCTCCTCGCATTACCCAGGCCAAAGATGTTGAAACGGACATTACAAACAGTGACCAGCATGGGGGTGAAAGAGCTGTACCTGATTAACGCTTATCGGGTCGACAAGAGCTACTGGTCCAGCCCGGTTCTGCACCAGGACAGCATTCATGAACAGCTACTGCTTGGTCTTGAGCAGGCTGGCGATACCCGGCTGCCCAGGGTGCATCTGCGCAAGCGCTTCAAACCCTTTATCGAGGATGAACTACCCGCCATCGCCAAACACACCCGCGCTCTGGTTGCCCACCCTTATAACGCTGCAACCTGCCCAGGACCGGACAACACACCCACCACTCTGGCAATCGGCCCGGAGGGTGGTTTTATCCCATACGAAGTCGAAAAACTGCAACAGGCCGGCCTTCAGTCCATCCATATTGGCCAACGAATTCTCCGGGTAGAAAATGCAGTACCGGTGTTGTTATCGCGCCTGTTCCCGGTCTGATCTGGATAAATCACCTGACTCAGGTCAAAAGGAGTGAGAATCACACGCATTTAGATTGACTTCAACGCCTGATTAAATGAGAATATTTCGCATTATTTTTACACGCTATGCGAGTGTCTCCGATGTATAAAACCGCTAAACGACTGGCTGCAATTGCATTACCTGCCGCCCTTGCTTTTACCTCTTTCACCGCTCAGGCCGCTGACGAAGTTAACATCTATTCCTACCGTCAGCAGTTTCTGATCCAGCCTATGCTGGATGCATTCACGGCTGAGACCGGCATCAAAACCAACGTTGTTTTTGCCAAGAAAGGTCTGATCCAGCGCCTGAAACACGAAGGTAAACACTCCCCAGCGGATATCATTCTGACTTCCGATATCGGCCCTCTGTATGATGTTGTGAATGAAGGCCTGACTCAGCCGGTTGAAAGCGCAGTGTTGGATAAAAATATTCCAGCCCAGTTTCAGGATCCTTCTAAGCACTGGTATGGCCTGACCTCCCGTGCACGCATTATTTATGCTTCCAAAGACCGGGTAAAGCCAGGCGAAATCACAACCTATGAAGATCTGGCTGATCCTAAGTGGCAAGGCCGTATCTGCAGCCGCAGCGGCAAGCACACTTATACTCTGTCTCTGATTGGTTCAATGATCGCGCATCACGGTGAAGCAGAGACCCAGAAGTGGCTCGAAGGCCTGAAAGCAAACCTGGCCCGTAAACCTCAGGGTAACGATCGCGCTCAGGTAAAAGCAGTAAAAGAAGGCGTTTGCGACCTGGCTCTGGGTAACACTTATTACTTCGGCAAAATGCTGACAAACGACAAAAACCCGGAACAGAAAGAGTGGGCGATGTCTGTAAACCTGCTGTTCCCGAATCAGGATGACCGCGGCGCTCATATGAATATCTCAGGTGCAGCGCTGACAAAATATGCGCCCCATAAGGAAGCTGCGATCAAACTGATGGAGTTCCTCAGTAAAGAACAGGCACAGACCATGTACGCTAAGGCAAACTATGAGTTCCCTGTTCGCCCGAACACTCCCCGGGCCGAACTGATCAATGAATATATGGGTGAATTTAAAGAGGATCAGATTAATCTCCAGGAAGTTGCTGAACTGCGTGCAACCGCAGCCAGACTGGTGGATAAGGTCGGCTTCGATAACTGATCAGTCGACAACAGGAAATGAAAACGGTAGTCTGCGCGCTACCGTTTTTTCATTTCAGAATGCTGATATTCAAGACAGGCGCAGACCTTGCAGTCCCAACCCGATACCCGCGTTACCCAGCCTCCCTTAAAGACCCGAAGCCAATATCTGTTTGGCTGGTACAGCTGTACCTGGTCAACAGCGCTGATGGTAGCTCTGCCGGTTCTGTCGATTTTTTATCTGGCCTTTTTCCCGACCGAAAATATCTGGCCCCACCTGGTTGAGACTGTATTACCGGTCTATATCACCACCACTCTGGAGCTGATGCTTGGCGTCGGGGTGCTGTCCGTTGCTATCGGTGTCTGTGGTGCCTGGCTGGTCACTATGTGCCGTTTTCCGGGCCGCAAGATTTTCGAATGGGCCCTGCTACTGCCTTTCGCGGTTCCCGCCTATGTTATTGCATACGTTTACACCGATCTGCTGGAATACTCAGGCCCTCTGCAGATAATGCTGCGGGAACTGTTCGGCTGGCAAACCGCCAGAGACTACTGGTTCCCGGATATCCGCACACTGGGAGGCGCTATTCTGATGCTTGCGCTGGTGTTGTATCCCTATGTGTATCTGCTGGCCCGTGCCTCTTTTCTTGAGCAATCCACCACCATCCAGGATGCCAGCCGCACTCTGGGCTGTACTCCGTTTCAGAGCTTTTACCGTGTGTCACTCCCCATTGCCCGTCCGGCAATTGCTGTGGGCTTATCGCTGGTATCCATGGAGACAATTAACGACTTTGGTACCGTCGACTATTTTGCGGTAAAGAGTATGAGCGCGGGCATCTACGATACCTGGCTGAATATGAGTAACCTGGGCGGCGCCGCTCAGATTGCCAGTCTGATGATGGTCTTTGTGATAATCCTGATCTCTCTGGAGCGTATTGGCCGGGCCCGACAAAGACAGTTTCACAGCGCGGATCGCTTCAAGAAGCTGACCGGATATCAACTGAGTGGCTGGCGTGCCTGGGGCGCAACAACTCTCTGCGCTCTGCCGGTTATTTGCGGTTTTATCATTCCGGTCTGGGTGCTTGGGCGCTATGCCTTGAGAAACCTGGATCAACTCTGGACCGAAGACTTCCTGACTCATGCCAGCCATAGCTTTATTCTGTCCAGCTGCGCAGCGATACTGACGATTGTGATCGCCCTGCTTCTGGCCTATTCAAAACGACTACACAAAAAGCGCAGCCTGAAGCTGGCCGCTCAGTTTTCCAGCCTGGGATACGCCATGCCGGGTGCCGTACTGGCAATCGGCGTAATTATTCCTCTGGCTGCATTCGATAATCTGCTCAACGACATTACCGAGCAGCTGTTTGACACCTCCGTCGGCCTTTTACTCAGTGGTACTGCGTTTGCGGTGGTGTTTGCTTATGTGGTTCGCTTTCTGGCGGTTTCTGTCGGCTCAGTCGAGTCCAGCCTGAACAAAGTGACCGAAAGCATGGATATGGCATCCCGCTCACTGGGCTATACACCTCTGGAAACGCTTTTCAGGGTGCACCTCCCCCTGATAAAAGGCGGCATTCTTACCGCCGCACTGGTTGTGTTTGTTGACTGTATGAAAGAGTTGCCAGCTACGCTGATTCTTCGACCATTCAACTACGACACCCTGGCAACCTATGTTTACCAGTTTGCATCCGATGAAATGCTCGAAGCCTGCTCTCTTGCAGCGCTGCTGATCGTACTGGTGGGGATTATTCCGGTAATTCTGCTGAGCCGGACGATCTCAGCTACACGCAGTAGCTGAGGCAGGAGACTGTTCTAATAAGCGGCATAGCTACCAGATGAAGCCGACTGAAAAGTCTTTACAGATTAAATGCGATAGGTCGGTGAGACGCCACATTCAGCGAGACCTCAGCTCCGACATCCAGCATCATCGGTTCAAAGATTTCTGCTTCAATAGTCCGTCCTGTCGGCAATGCCAACTGATAAACAACCGAGCTACCCAGAAACTCTTTCTGAGCAATCCGGGCCATCACCGGTCCGGGCTCAAGGCTTGGCCGGATGTCCGTAGGACGCAGAAACAGGGATAACTCCTGCCCTGCTTCTGCATTCAGAGGCTCAGCGAACTCAAGTATACCCAGCTCCGTTTCAACACAGGAGCTTGAGTGACAACGGGCAGCAAACAACTCCCCCTTACCGACAAAGCCAGCAACTAACGGATTTACCGGTTGATAATACAGTTCTGAAGGAGTCCCCCATTGCTGTAACCGACCGTTAGCGAGGATGCCGATCCTGTCGCTGATCGCAAAGGCCTCTTCCTGATCATGGGTTACCATAATGGCGGCAATTCCCTGATCTTTCAGAATACGCCGCACTTCCAACGCCAGTTGACGGCGCAGATCGGTATCCAGGTTGGAAAACGGTTCATCCATCAACAGCAGCTTGGGTTTAGGAGCCAGCGCGCGAGCCAGCGCTACCCGCTGCTGCTGCCCACCGGAAAGCTCATGGGGGAAACGGGAGGAAATATCAGGTAACTCAACTAACTGCAGCATGTCATCCACAGCCTGCCGCTTTGCCGCCGTACTCAGACCTTTAAGGCCAAAGGCAATATTGTCGAACACACTCAGGTGCGGAAACAGGGCATAATCCTGGAAGACAACGCCAATCCCCCGTTTTTCTGGCGGTAGCATAAACTGTCGGGTCGAGATCAGTTCGCCATTCTGCTGGATACTGCCGGATAACAAAGGACTGAACCCTGCAATAGCACGCAGCACTGTTGTTTTTCCGCAGCCACTGGGTCCCAGCAAACAGGCAATTTCACCAGCCTGCAGCTCAAAGCCCAGCTCATCAATAATCACTGTCTGGTCATAACCACAACTCAGAGAATCCAGTGCCAGCAGATGCGTCATACTAACTAATCCGTTTCCGGTCCAGCATGCCTTCATCAGGCTATGGTGGACAACAAAAGCTATACAAAACTAAACAACATTATAAATAGAAATGATTCTCGCTAATATAGAGAAACAGAGAAAATTCATTCCGCACAGATGAAAAGACTGTTGAATCCGGTGCTTCAGATCAAAGTAATGCTCATCAGTAGAGCGGAGATTCAAAACCGATCATGGTGAATACCCCGAACATCACCAGCCAGAGCACAGCCGAGCGTCGAATTAACACCACCAGCGCATTTATTTCATCAGCAGCATGGTGTCGGAACTCTTCATCGCAGAGTTCATCCAGCGAGCACTGACTTGAAAAATGCTGATCGCCTATTGCGCCAAGCGCTACTGCAAACAACCAGTCGCGGTCATTTTGTTCCCGGCTGCGCTGCAAGCAATCATAGGCACCCCGTCCATTACCAACAGCAAAAAAAGTAAACCCCAGCAGTAAACCAGGCAACCAGCATATTAATCTCGCCAATCGGTGAACACCTCCAGCCGAGGTTTGAGACGGCGATAACCACAGTGCCCATAACGCGATAAACACCCCAGGCATACCCAGCAAAAAGAACCATAGCAACAGGGTGAAGAAACCGATAAGACTGCGCGTCACATAGGAATGACACACTGCGTAGTGAACCTCGCGGCAATCATCCAGACTCTCCGTCTTCGGGAGTGACAACTTGTCACTCAGATCCAGAAAAGCAGCCTGATAGTCACCACGGCACCAGTCTGTATAGTACTCACCTTTAATATCAAAAGCAGACCAATGTGGTAATAACAGGTAAAGCAGAACAATCTCCGCAGCCAGTATTAAACCCGCCCAGAACAGCCCGCTCGTCTGCAACAGGAGATATTCAGCAATAGCCACACAGAGCAGCACAGCGAACCAGTTAAAGCCCGTACCCGGTATCAGATTCCGTTTGCCCCATCGCTCTGCCCAACGGGGTTGTGAACGATATCGTCCGAGTATCAGTAACAACATCAACGCAACAAACTTCATAACCTTACCTGCATGAACAACTACGTTTCAGGGAATACTACACAGAATCTTTTAACAAACGCAGGAAATACTGCCAGTTAAATGCCTCACCCGGATCAGTCTTACGACCGGGAGCGATATCACTATGCCCGGTAATCGCATCCAGACTCATCTCAGGATAGTAATTCAATAATGCCCGGGTAACGTCTGCCAGGCTATGATACTGGCGATCGGTGTATGGGATGGAGTCACTGCCTTCTAACTCAATGCCGATAGAGAAATCATTACACTGAGAGCGGCCCTGATATTCCGATACACCGGCGTGCCAGGCTCTCGCATCAAAGCTGACAAACTGTAACAGCTCACCACCACGATCAATCAACAGATGGGCTGATACCTGCAACATACTGATCTCTTTAAAATAAGGGTCATCATCAACTGGTAAGCGATTGAGAAAGAACTGCTCAATATAGCCACTCCCATACTTCAGGGGCGGCAAGCTGATATTATGCACAACAAGCAGTTCAGGCGTGGAGCCATCAGGTCTGTCATTATAATTAGGGGAGGGACTGTGTCTGGCCTTATCCAGCCAACCATCAACAATCTGCATAAAAAACCTCTGCAGTGACTGCATCAGCAGCCGGGTTTCCGTTAGAATAGCGGCCTGTGATAGTACCATAACGCGACAGCTACCCGCACACGGAGAGAAACCATCCATGGCCAACACCCCAAAGCAGACAGAGATCATCGAAACCGTCCGCGTTGCACTGACGGAAGATATCGGTGACGGCGACATTACCGCACAGCTGATTCCGCAAGAGCAACAGGGTAAGGCACGGGTCATCAGCCGTCAGGACGCTGTGATCTGTGGTACTGCCTGGGTAAACGAAGTGTTCCGTCAGGTTGATCCGGCCGTCTCCGTTATCTGGCAGGTTAAAGATGGCGATACTGTGAAGCGGGATCAACCACTGTTCGAGCTAGAAGGCCCTGCCCGCTCTCTGCTGACCGGAGAACGCTGCGCGCTGAACTTCCTTCAGACACTCTCCGGAACTGCGACGATCAGCGGCTTCTACGCAGGTCTGGTTGAAGGTACTGGTGTTAAACTGCTGGATACACGCAAGACAATTCCAGGTCTGCGTAATGCCCAGAAATATGCCGTCACCTGTGGTGGATGCTTCAACCACCGGATTGGTCTCTACGATGCCTTCCTGATCAAGGAAAACCACATCATGGCCTGTGGTTCCATTGCTAATGCCGTGCAGACCGCAAAAACAAATGAACCAGGCAAGCCTGTCGAAGTTGAAGTGGAGACGTTCGAAGAGATGCAGGAGGCACTGAATGCAGGTGCGGATATCATCATGCTCGACAATTTCGATCATGCCGAGCTAAGAGTCGCGGTGCAGAAGAACAAAGAGCATCCAACACCAGCGAAACTTGAGGCCTCCGGCGGTATTAACGAAGACACTTTGCGCAGCATCGCGGAAACCGGCGTCGACTATATTTCCATAGGCCTGCTGACAAAAGACTGCAAGGCAGTCGACCTGTCCATGCGGTTTATCTGATCTGAATACTCTATGTAGCAAGGCACGTCCGCGTGCCAATAAATCCACATCGGGTTCCACCGACAATCGCGACGAGGGCGTCGCTCGCTACAAAACAACACCCAGTAGCGAGGCACCTCCCGGTGCCGATATTCCGAATCCAATCGCGACGAGGACGTCGCTCACTACACTTAAAACCAGCAATCCCAGAACAAAAAAAAGCCTGTTATTATTTCCATAATGGAAGCAATAACAGGCTTTTTTACCATACCCAGATTGGGTAACGCACTATTGTGTCACCGCTTAAAAACAGAAAACCCTGGCCCTTGTGACGCGATAAACCATCACTATTCAGCCTGGCGTCGACAATCTGCAGCACCAATCAGCTCCCAGTCATCGCTTTTCTGAATCAGCAGAATATCGTACATCTCTACCACGGTACCGTTTACATCGTGCTTCCAGAGCATGGGGCAAACAGACTTAGCCGTATCATTATGTTTTTCACCGTTTTCACGAGGCAGGACACCCACAGCCAGAACATCGCCATCAGACCACCAGACAGGTGTAGCAGGAAACTTCTCTGGAAACTTCGCCAGCTCAGCCTCAACAGCAGCTCGCTTTTCGATCGAAAGGGGTTCTTTGTAGAGGTACCAGGTTACTGCTGCTGTTAAAGCAACCAGCACCAAGAGGATCGTTTTTTTGTTCATTACAAACGTACTAGCCATATATCAAGTACAAAAAAGCCCGGAATACCGGGCTTTTTCCATTAGTTTCTAATTATCAACAGAGACCAGCGTTAACACACGTACCAGTCTGAGCCCATGTGATTATACCATTTGCCATGGTCCCTGTTTCAATATAAGTAAAACCACCCGCTGTAGCGTTTGCAGTTCCAGTAATAACTACAATGTCGTTTGTAGCACCAGCAGCAACGCCTACACTAGTTGTATGATTACCAGTTGCACCTAAGTTCGCAATTCCGTTCTGACCATTGATACAGTTAACACCGAATTGCAAATCTGCACCAACTTCAGTTTGACCACAAAGATCAACCTGAGTACGAATACCACCAACCTGCGTAATTACCTCTGAGAACTTAGCTCTATTTGAGTAGTCCTGATAGGCAGGCAACGCAACCGCAGCCAAAATACCAATGATCGCAACTACGATCATCAATTCAATCAGGGTAAAACCTTGTTGTGCTTTATTAAGCGTAGTTTTCATTATTTCTCTCCAGCGAGTAAAGTATTCATCATCGTCCCTGCTCCGAACGACTCTTTCCCTTGCCATAAAAGGCTCTTCATCCATGCTCCCTACGAGCCTGCTATGATAGTAGCGTTTTTTTTATGGCTGTCCAGTGTCAACAAAGCAAGCGTCGTTGATTCTCAAACCGACGGATAGATGTTACTTTACAAATAGATAATAATACAAGGCAGTTTCTTAACTGTTTGAACGGTTGTTTGATTAGGCACAATAGTCAGGTATTAATAAAGAATACTGACAGGGATTCTGGATAACTTATGAGCGTACAACCTTTTCAACCTCTCAGCGGATTAGCCCGACGACTTGTTAACGACGGAGTTTTTTCTTCCGATGTCGCTATGGATGCACTGAAAAGTGCTCGGAAAGAAAACAGGCCTTTTATTGCTCATATAATAGATAACCGTCTGGTGAGCGCCTATCGGGCCGCCGCCGCCGCAGCAGACGAATTCGGCATCCCACTATTCGATCTGGATATAATCGATCCAGCAATGATGCCGCAGGGCCTGATAGATGAAAAGCTGATTACCAAACATCACGCACTTCCACTTATTAAGAGAGAAGGCAGACTGTATGTCGCCATATCCGATCCCACTAATATCCAGGCACTGGATGAATTTAAATTTCATACAGGTACTACAACCGAAGCGGTCATCGTTGAGGAAGATAAGCTTGTTCGCCTGATTGAAACCTTTCTCGATGAAGCAAACTCTGCGCTGGACGATCTTGAAGATACTGATCTCGACAACCTGGAAATCGATCAGGATCCAGCCTCTGATACAAAAGAGACAACCGAGGAAGAAGATGCCGCAAACGATGCACCAATAGTACGTTTTGTCAATAAAATACTTCTGGATGCAATCAAAACAGGCGCATCGGATATCCACTTCGAGCCTTATGAAAAAACCTACCGTATTCGCTGCCGTACCGACGGTGTGCTGCAGGAAGTAGCCAAACCTCCCACCAAGCTCGCCGCTCAGCTCTGCGCCCGCCTTAAGGTGATGTCCAAAATGGATATCTCTGAGCGCCGGATTCCCCAGGATGGCCGGATCAAAATGAAACTATCCAAGAACCGGGCTATCGATTTTCGGGTAAACACCCTGCCTACACTGTGGGGAGAAAAGGTGGTACTGCGTATTCTGGACCCAACCAGCGCGCAGATGGGCATTGAAGCACTGGGTTACGAAGACGATCAGAAAGACCTGTTTATGAAAACCCTGCATAAGCCGCAGGGGATGATTCTGGTGACCGGCCCGACAGGTAGCGGTAAAACCGTTTCCCTGTATACCGGCCTGAATATCCTGAATACTGTCGAGCGCAATATATCCACAGCCGAAGACCCGGTAGAGATTAACCTTGAGGGTATCAACCAGGTTCATGTCAACACCAAAGTCGGACTGACCTTTGCCGAAGCGCTGCGCTCGTTCCTCCGCCAGGACCCTGATATCGTAATGGTCGGTGAGATTCGTGACCTCGAAACGGCAGAGATTGCCATTAAAGCCGCCCAGACCGGCCACATGGTACTCTCAACCCTGCACACGAATAGCGCCCCGGAAACCCTGACCCGACTACGCAATATGGGTGTTCCTGCCTTTAATATTGCCACCTCGGTCTCTATGATAATTGCTCAACGTCTCGGCAGGCGCTTGTGTAACAGCTGTAAAAAGCCAGCCTCTATCCCTGAGGCATCACTGCGTGAAGAAGGCTTTACCGAAGAGCAGATTGCATCGGGATTACAATTGTTCGAGCACAACCCGGAAGGCTGTAATAAATGCAACAAAGGCTATAAAGGCCGGGTAGGTATCTACGAAACGCTGGAAATGACCCAGGAAATTGCCGAGGCGATCATGGAAAACGGAACCTCTCTGGATATCCTTAAGGTGGCTGAAAGCCAGGGCTTCAGGCCTCTCAGACAGTCAGGCTTACTCAAAGTAATACAAGGCGTGACAAGCCTTGAAGAGATGAACCGCGTTATCAAACTGTAAGGCAGCGATATGACCGGCTACGGAATTTGCTAAGATGGCTAAACAACAAGCAGCAAAAGCACCGACAACCTTTAACTGGGAAGGCAAAGATAAAAGCGGTAATCCCAGTAAAGGCTCAATCAATGCAGACAACTTAAGCGAAGCAAAGGCTCAACTGCGTAAGCAGGGCATTGTTCCAAAGAAAGTTCGTAAGCAGACCTATAGTATTTTCAGCAACCACAACAAGCCCGTCAAACCGTTGGATATTGCGCTGTTTACCCGCCAGATGGCGACCATGCTCAAATCAGGCGTTCCGCTGCTACAGGGCTTTGATATTGTCGCCAATGGCGTAGAAAAAGCGCAGATGAAGCAGATCATCTATGACTTGAAGAGCGCTGTAAATGGTGGCAGCAGCTTTGCCAGGTCGTTAGAACAGCACCCAAAATACTTTGATGATCTTTATCGCAGTCTGGTGAATGCCGGTGAAAGTTCCGGTGCTCTCGAAACCATGCTCGACCGTATTGCGACTTACAAAGAGAAAATTGAATCCCTTAAGGCTAAAATTAAAAAGGCTCTGACCTATCCAATTGCGGTTATTATCATAGGGTTAGTTGTATCAGCGATTCTACTGATTAAAGTCGTGCCGCAATTTGAAAGTGTATTCTCCAGTTTTGGAGCAGATCTACCAGCATTTACGCTGTTTGTTGTAGGCTTATCAGAAATTGCTCAAGACTGGTGGTTTATAGCACTTATCGCTATCGTAGTAGCCGGATTCACCTTTAAAAAGGCCCATGAAAAATCAAGAGCTTTCAGGGAGTGGCTCGACCGAACCGTCCTGAAGCTACCTATAATCGGCCAAATTCTGCACAATTCAGCAATAGCTCGCTTTTCCCGCACACTGGCCACAACATTTGCTGCTGGTGTGCCTTTGGTTGATGCGCTGGAATCAGCTGCCGGAGCATCAGGCAATGTGGTATACGAAACTGCAATTCTTCAAATACGTAATGGTGTATCAACAGGCCAGTCACTGCAGAACGCTGTAACCATGACAGGCCTGTTTCCAGCCATGGCCACGCAGATGATTGCTATCGGAGAGGAAGCCGGCTCTCTGGATATGATGCTCGACAAAGTCGCCAGTTACTATGAAGAAGAGGTCGACAACGCTGTTGATAACCTCTCGACGCTTATAGAACCGTTGATTATGGCTGTTCTTGGCATTCTTGTTGGTGGCCTGGTAATCGCAATGTACCTGCCTATCTTCCAGCTGGGTAACGTTGTCTGACTTGTAACGTAAGCCGGCTTGATAAAATTAAGCCAACCTCGTACAAACTGTAATTAAGGCGAAATTACTTTGAACACCCTTCTTCAACCTTTTGCCGAAAATATCTGGCTGGCGGTTTCGCTGGCCTTTGTTTTTTCACTGTTAGTCGGTAGCTTCCTCAACGTTGTCATTCATCGCCTCCCCATCATGATGGAACGGGAGTGGCAGCTTATGGCTGCTGAAGCGGCCAATCCTGATAACCCTGAAATTCCTGATGAGCTTCAGCAACGCTACAATCTGGCGGTTCCGGAATCTTCCTGCCCTAAGTGCCAACATAAGATCCAGTGGTATGAGAACATTCCATTACTGAGTTATGCACTTCTGAAAGGCCGCTGCGCAGGTTGTGCTACGCCTATTTCGATCCGCTACCCTCTGATTGAACTGTTCACAGCGCTTCTATCTGCACTTGTTGTATACCTTTACGGTTTTAACGTTGTTGCACTCAGCGCCGTTTTCTTTACCTGGTGCCTGATCTCATTGACGGCTATCGATATTGATCATCAGCTTCTGCCTGATAAGATCACCCTCCCCCTCGTCTGGCTGGGCCTGATCGTCAACAGCTTCGGTTTGTTTACCGACCTTTCCAGCGCGCTCTGGGGAGCTGTGTTTGGCTATCTATCCCTGTGGTCTATCTATTGGTTGTTTAAGCTGCTGACCGGAAAGGAAGGTATGGGGTATGGCGACTTCAAACTGCTTGCAGCTTTAGGCGCCTGGTGCGGTGCCAGTATGCTCCCGCTGATTATTCTGGGCTCCTCCCTCATTGGCGCTGTTATCGGTGGCTTATTGATTGCCACCCGGAAGCATGAATCTCAGAATCCGATACCATTTGGCCCTTATTTAGCAGGTGCAGGCTGGGTTGCTCTGCTCTGGGGACAAGAACTGATAGACTGGTATATGAAGTTACTGGGCGTTTAGAAGTTCTTTTCAAATAACAGACATCAAATAACAGACAAAAGAGAGTCCATTCATGTTTGTTGTAGGCCTGACAGGCGGTATTGGCAGTGGTAAATCTGCTGTTTCACACCAGTTCGAAGCTTTGGGTATTACTGTTATCGATGCCGATGTGGTGGCCCGCGAAGTAGTTGAGCCAGGAGAAACCGCCCTGGTACAGATTGCCGAGCGTTTCGGTGATGATATTCTGCTGGAAAGCGGCTCCCTTGACCGGGCTAAATTACGTCAGATCGTATTCGAAGCTCCGAAGCAAAGAGACTGGCTGGAACAGCTGTTGCATCCGCTCATTCGGGAACGAATTATGGATCAACTGGAAAACTCTGGCTCCGGCTATGCAATCCTCTCTTCGCCATTACTACTGGAAACGGATCAACATCTGCTGGTTAACCACATACTGGTTGTAGATGTACCTGTCGAAACTCAGATCAAACGCACAATGGCGCGGGATAATAATTCAGAAGAACAGGTCAGAGCGATTATCGCTGCGCAGATGGATCGTGAAGAGCGACGTTCAAGAGCAGACAAATTGATTGATAATAGCGGCAACGAAGCAGACCTTAAGGCCGTAGTTGAACAGCTGCATCAGTCTTTTCTGAAACAAGCACAACAGGACTGGGAGCAGGATCATGGCCGATAACAGCCCAAAACCTACTGTTGCCTGCCCTCAGTGTGGCAAGCAGAAAGAATGGTCAACAGAGAATCAATACAGGCCGTTTTGCAGCGAACGCTGCCGCATGATCGATCTAGGTGCCTGGGCAGCAGAAGAGTATCAGATCGCCAGTCAGACCAGCGAAAACGATTACAGCAGCAGCTTTGAAGATCCTGAAAGCCGGGATTATATGGATAAGCCACTGCATTAAGTGGCGAGTGGCGAGTGGCGAGTGGCGAGTGGCGAGTGGCGAGTGGCGAAGTTTGAATTACCGCCAAAAACTGTCAAGCTTTTTGCTTTTTCCAGCTAGTCACGCTCTCGTGACGATCCAGCCACCAGCAAGGTGAGCTCTGCTCACCGTCCAGCCACAAACTACCGAATTCCCTATCGGCACGAGGGTGTGCCTCACTACATGCGATTTATAAACTCCGTAGTGAATCCAGCCTTGCTCACCGTTCCAGCCACCGGCGAAGCTAAGCTTCGCCCGCTCTGAACCCACTAATTCCCGCAACCCCCTGAGCACCATTCTCAACAGCCTCTTCCAGACTTTCAAGTCCAACGCCACCGAGTGCATATACCGGTAAAGGTACGCTATTAGCGAGCGCCTTAAACTGCTCCCAGCCCATCGGGATATCATTGGGATGGCTCTGAGTATGATTAACCGGGGATAAAGTTACATAGTCCAGACCAAGCCTCAGAGCATGCTCAAGCTGCTCTGCATTATGGCAGGATGCACCTATCCAGCGCCCCCTGAATTCAGAGCGATCTTCTAGCGTCATTAAGCGCTGAGAATTCAGATGCAATCCATCAACGGCTGCATCATTTGCCTGCGAGGCATTACTGTTCCAGACAATCCTGCCTGGGAAAGACTGCTGTAACTGAGCGGCAACTTCTGCCTGCTCCGCATCAGTAATATGCTTAGCACGTAGCATTAACCACTGTGCACCATTGGCGAAAGCCTGCTCGGCATAGTTCTGATACTCAGAAACTGGCAGCTTCGGCGTAATAGCCAGTGACTTTGGTAACAGGAGTGAGTTCAGGATAGGCTTATTCGCGGCTGGAAACTGATACTGCTCAAGAGCCGTGTGGGACACCCACTCAATGGGCTGCCCTTCACGTCCAAAAGGCTCGCCGGTAAATGCTGTGACGCTGAAAACATCCAGCAACACCGATTTATCCGGATAGTGATAAGGTACCTGTATCAATGGTTTAACAGATGCCTGATCAATATCGATGCCCAGCTCTTCATTCAGCTCACGGGCCAGAGCAGCAATGACAGGCTCCCCGGCTTCGACCTTACCTCCCGGAAACTCCCATAGTCCGCCCTGATGCTGGGATTTATCCCGCAGCGCCAGCAGCACACGATCCTGATCATCGAAAATTGCAGCCGCCGCTACGTGAATAAGCTTCGTCATCGGTATTCAGCCTACAGCAAAACCAGAATCAGGAACGGTAGTCAGCGTTAATGGAGACGTAGTCTTTACTCAGATCCGTCGTCCAGACAGTTTCATTAAACTCACCACGCTTCAGAACGATACGAATAGTAATATCCTCTTCATTCATCACCGCCTGGCCCGCTTCTTCGGTGTAACTGGCTGCCCGACCGCCATCGGCTACGATGCAAACATCACCCAGATAGATCTCCAGGGCATCAACATCCAGATTATCAACTCCGGCATAGCCAACGGCTGCCAGAATACGGCCCCAGTTCGGATCACTGGCAAACAGTGCAGTTTTTACCAACGGAGAGTGAGCAACAGCATACGCTGCTTTAAGCGCTTCTTCTGAAGACGCTGCCTGCTCAACAGAGATAGTAACGAACTTGGTTGCACCTTCACCATCACGAACAATCGCCTGAGCCAGCTTCAGCATCACTTCATCCAGTGCTGCAGTGAATGCAGCCAGCAACGCCGGATCGGCATCAGAAACCGCAACACCGCTGGCACCGGTAGCAACCAGCATGCAGGAATCATTAGTAGAAGTATCGCCATCGATCGTTACACGGTTAAACGTCTTATCTGCGGATACACTCAGCAGAGACTGTAATAAGCCTGCTTCGACCTGAGCATCTGTCGCCACATAAGCCAGCATCGTCGCCATATTCGGGCGGATCATACCCGCGCCTTTGGAGATACCGGTCAGAGTAATCGTCTGCCCAGCGTACTCAAATTGCAGGGAATAGGCCTTTGGACGGGTATCCGTGGTCTGGATACCGATAGCAGCGTCCAACCAGCCATCGTCCGTCAGTGCGTCAAATGCCGCCGGAACTGCAGCCACAATCTTTTCTACCGGAAGTTTTTCTCCGATTACGCCAGTAGAGAATGGCAATACCTGCTCGAGCGATACGCCTGCATGATCCGCCACAGCCTGACAGCAAGCCAGTGCGTCATCATAACCCTCTTTACCGGTACCCGCATTGGCATTGCCGGTATTGACGATCATGAAAGAAGATTCCGCCTGCGCAAGATGAGACTTGCTGATCTGAACCGGCGCGGCGCAGAACTGGTTTTGTGTAAAGACACCAGCCACAGTCGAACCCGGCGCCAGTTCCATGACTACCAGATCACGTCGCCCCGGCGTTTTAACTCCTGCAGAGGTTGTACCTGAACGAAAACCTGCAACCGGGTGCAGGGTTGGAAGTGTATCCGGACCTACCGCCATTCTGGACTCCATGAACTAGTAAGCAGCGCTTCTTGACTGCTTTAAAGGACTATAAAAAAAGAAAGCAGCTTCGCTGCTTTCCGGGTAGTTTGCAATACCCATTTCAGGCCAGTTGTTCCAGCCTGAAAAGGGGTTATTCAGATCAGGACAGTTTGCCGCAACACTGCTTATACTTCTTACCAGAACCACAAGGGCAAGGTTCGTTACGACCGACCTTTTTCTCTTCCCGAACAAACGGTGCTGCAGCGGCTTCATCGCCTTCAGGCTGCTCTGCCGGTTCACCACCTTCAGCTGCGGCCATCGCGGATGCCTCTTCATGCTTGAAGTTCATCTGCTGGCGTTCAGCCTGCTCACGACGCTGACGCTCCATCTCTTCAATCTCTTCAGGCTGACGTACCTGAACATGGCTCAGTACTTTAACCACATCGGTCTTAATATTCGCCAGCAGCTGTTCGAACAGAATAAAGGATTCACGCTTATATTCCTGTTTCGGGTTCTTCTGTGCATAACCACGCAGATGGATACCCTGGCGCAGCAGGTCCATAGACTGCAGATGCTCTTTCCACAGCGTATCCAGTACCTGCAGCATCACCTGTTTCTCAAACAGGCGCATATTCTCAGTACCGACAATCGCCTCTTTAGCCTGATAATCCTCTACGATATCACGCAGAATTCGCTGACGCAGGCTCTCTTCATGCAGCGTGTCGTCTTCATCCAGCCACTTCTGTACAGGCATCTCCAGACCGAATTCAGCCTGAAGATGCTTCTCAAGACCCGGTACATCCCACTGCTCTTCCAGGCTCTGTGGTGGTACATATTCACTGATGCCGTTATCAACCACTTCAGCACGAATCGCTTCAACCGTTTCTGAGATGTCATTGGTCGCCATCAGCTCGTTACGCTGTTCGTACACGGCGCTACGCTGATCGTTTGCAACGTCATCATATTCAAGCAGTTGCTTACGAATATCGTAGTTGCGGCCTTCAACCTTGCGCTGAGCTTTCTCGATGGCATTGGAAACCATCTTATGCTCAATCGCTTCACCCTTCTCCATACCCAGCGCCTGCATAAACTGACGCACACGTTCAGACGCAAAGATACGCATCAGGTCATCTTCCAGAGACAGGAAGAAGCGGGAAGAACCATTATCCCCCTGACGACCAGCACGACCACGAAGCTGGTTATCAATACGACGGGATTCATGGCGCTCAGTACCAATAATATGCAGACCACCGGCTTCCAGCACAGCATCATGACGTGCCTGCCACTCGGATTTAGCTTGTTCCAACTGCGCTTCAGTCGGGTTATCCAGTTTTTCCAGATCCGCCTCAAGCTTACCGCCCAGCACAATATCCGTACCACGACCAGCCATGTTAGTAGCGATAGTTACCGCGCCGGCCCGACCAGCCTCTGCGATAATACCTGCTTCTTTACCGTGATTTTTCGCGTTCAGTACGTTGTGCGGAATCTTCTTTTTCTTCAGGAATGCAGAGATCATTTCAGACGACTCTACAGATGCTGTACCCACAAGCACCGGACGTTTCTCTTCAACGCAGTACTCGATCTCTTTCAGAATCGCTTCATACTTTTCTTCAATGGTCAGGAATACCAGATCATTGTAATCCTTACGGGCAATCGGAACATTGGTCGGAATAACAACAACATCCAGACCATAAATCTGATTCAGCTCGAACGCTTCAGTATCCGCAGTACCGGTCATACCGGACAGTTTCTCGTAGAGACGGAAGTAGTTCTGGAAGGTTGTGGATGCCAGTGTCTGGCTCTCCTGATTGATGTGCACACCTTCTTTTGCTTCAACCGCCTGATGCAGACCTTCAGACCAGCGACGTCCCGGCATGATACGACCGGTATGCTCATCGACAATTACAACCTGACCGTCCTGCACGATGTAATCGATATCACGCTGGAACAGATTGTGAGCACGCAGCGCAGCCAACACGTGGTGTAACAGGCTGAGATTCTGTGGCGCATACAGGCTCTCACCTTCACCCAGAATACCTTCCTGAGCCAGCAGCTCTTCGGTACGCTGGTGACCACGCTCAGTCAGTTCAACAGTCCGGTTTTTCTCATCGACGGCGAAGTCGCCTTCAATCTCTTCTTCGCTTTTCGGATCGATCTCGCCATCATACTTCTCGAGCGCTGGAATGATGGTATTCATCTTACGGTACAGCTCAGAGCTGTCTTCCGCAGCACCAGAGATGATCAGTGGTGTACGCGCTTCATCGATCAGGATCGAATCCACCTCATCGACTACGGCGAAATAGAAATCGCGCTGCACTTTGTCTTCTACACTGAACGCCATGTTGTCGCGCAGATAGTCAAAACCGAACTCGTTGTTAGTACCGTAGGTAATATCAGACTGGTAGGCTGCGCGTTTGGTCATCGGATCCTGACCAGACAGAGCAACACCGACGGTCAGTCCCAGGAATTCATACAGTGGGCGCATCCACTCAGCATCACGACTGGCCAGATAATCGTTCACGGTCACTACATGAACACCGCGTCCGGTCAGTGCATTCAGATAGACAGGCAACGTCGCTACCAGAGTTTTACCCTCACCGGTACGCATCTCTGCAACTTTACCCTGATGCAGAGTGATACCACCGATCATCTGCACATCAAAGTGGCGCATTCCCATCACCCGACGGGATGCTTCACGAACAACAGCAAAAGCCTCAGGCAGAATCGCATCAAGCGCCTCGCCCTGTTCAAGCCGCTGTTTGAACTCCGCTGTTTTTGCCTGAAGATCACTGTCAGACAGACCTTCCAACTCGCTCTCAAAGCCGTTGATCTGTTTCACAGTTTTGCCCATCTGTTTCAGGACACGGTCATTTTTACTACCGAAAATCTTCTTAAACATCGAAGTCAACATAATCTGTTCTTTTTACCTGTGAGCGCTTAAGTGAGAGTGCAATATTCTACCTTTATTGGGGCAATATATTGAATCTCAATAGGGATATTTTTTTAATCGAGAATAAATCTCAGAAATAAAAAAGCCGGGAGATAAAACCCGGCTTTTTTCATATAAATCAATCAGATCAGCAAGTGAGTCTGATTACCCGACAGCCAGAGGCTGAAGGTAAGAGATTGGCACACTATCTTCCTGATCCTCGAAGGTTACCACTTCCCAGGCACCTTCTGTTTCCAGCAGCTTACGCAGCAGCAGGTTGTTCAGATAATGGCCGGACTTAAAGCCATGGAACTCACCGATCAGGCTCTTACCGAGCAGATAAAGATCACCCACCGCATCAAGTACTTTATGCTTAACAAACTCGTCATCGTAACGCAGGCCGTCTTCGTTCAGAATCCGGTAGTCATCAACAACAATAGCATTGTCCATGCTGCCACCCAGAGCCAGGTTCTGTGCTCTCAGGTATTCGATATCACGCATGAAACCGAAGGTACGAGCGCGACTTACTTCTTTCACGAAGGAAGTACTGGAGAAGTCCAGACACGCTTCCATATTGCGATCAGCAAATGCCGGGTGATCAAAGTCGATAGTAAAGCCCACCTTAAAGCCGTTGAAAGGTTTGAAGGTTGCTTTCTTGTCTTCCAGCTCAACCGTTATCTCTTTCAGGATACGGATAAACTGCTTAGGCGCATTCTGCTCTTCAATGCCGGCAGACTGAATCAGGAATACAAATGGCGCGGCACTGCCATCCATAATTGGTACTTCTTCAGCACTCAGCTCGACATAGGCATTATCGATACCAAGTCCCGCCATTGCAGACAGCAAGTGCTCAACGGTCGATACACGCACATCGCCTTTCTGCAGATTGGTAGACAGCGTAGTATCGCCAACATTATCGGCACTGGCGTGGATTTCAACCGCAGGGTCAAGATCAACACGACGGAATACAATACCTGTATTAACAGGCGCAGGTTTAAGAGTCAGATACACTTTTTGTCCGGTGTGCAGACCCACACCAGTCGCCTTAATACTGTTTCTCAGTGTACGTTGTCCGATCATATTTCCTGCCAAGGTTCGTTTGCGCAATATTAACCCGACATTCTACTAAAGAATGGCCATATTCATCAATTCCCATTTAGGGAAAATGATAAATATCAATCGGCCTGTCGACGCAGAAATGTCGGAATATCGAGATAAGACTCCGTCTCATCATCCATTCGGGACTTTGACTCTTCAAAAGAGGAAAGTTCCTGCTCCGCCGGATTATTTTTTTCAGCACTGATGTGATCAGCCTTACGACGCAAAACAGCCGGTAATTCAAGCTGTTGCAAATCCAGTTCACCGCTGGGCTTGCGGCTATTACTGTTGCTGACAACTTTGACAGTTTCACTGGCCGGTTCAGGCTTCTGCAGACCGGTAGCGACCACTGTTACCTTAATATCATCTACCATTTCAGGGTCGATTACGGTACCCACAACCACCGTCGCGTTTTCAGAGGCGAACTCTTCAACCACCTGACCCACTTCGGAGAACTCACCCAGCCCCAGATCCAGACCGGCGGTGATGTTTACCAGAATGCCGCGAGCACCTTGCAGATCGACATCTTCCAGCAGTGGGCTGCGTACTGCCGCCTCTGCCGCTTCAACCGCACGGTTTTCACCGCGTGCAGAGCCGGTACCCATCATCGACATGCCCATTTCGGACATGACGGTACGTACATCGGCGAAGTCGACGTTGATCATACCTGGGCGGATGATCAGGTCAGCGATGCCTTGGACCGCGCCCAACAGTACATCATTGGCCTCCTTGAAGGCATGCAAGAGGCTGGTATTTTTCCCGAGAACCTCAAGCAGTTTTTCATTCGGAATAGTGATCAGACTGTCGCAATGCTCCGCAAGTTCCGCGAGGCCTGAGTCCGCAATTTTGAGGCGTTTTTTGCCTTCAAAGCTAAACGGACGAGTGACAACCGCCACCGTCAAAATGCCCATCTCACG
>JAOXSA010000378.1 GCA_025800245.1 Amphritea sp.
TGCCTGCCCAGGTTGGTGGAACCACGTCATTGTTCTGTAGCCTCGACGGTATGGAATGGAGTTTAACAGGGTTGAACGTAGTTAATGGTAAGCAGTCGTAATGCCCGCGTGCCCTAGTGGGTGGGGCACTGTTACGCCGCAAATCGGAACAGCCCCAATTCGGGAACGATAATGAGATGCAAAATATTCATAGCGCTATAATTGTATTCATGGAGCGCTACAATTGTCACTCGCAGGGACCTTCCAGAAAAGGGGTGCCTTCGTGAAAACGCTCGTAGGAAGCTCGCGCAGTAGAGAAGGAGGTGGTGTGACTCTTTTGGTCAATGTCAAATCTACATGTATGTAATTAGTACCTTGAAATCGACGGTTCTCGTGTTACCGGCTTAGAGTAACAGGGTTAGGAACCTTGCTGACGTTTCGACCAGATGCTCTGGTCTTCTTCAGGGCGAAAGTGGAAGTCAGCACGAGGGGCTATTCATTTATAGCCACGCACAAGTCATCAGTGACTGTCACCGGAAGCCACGGTTTGCCGCCGGAAGTTGCGGTTCGACCGTTGATTGGCCGTGCCCTCACTGCGCCTCAATGCAGCCATCCAACACTTGGGAATTCCCTTCCCTCCATCCCTGTTGAGGCGCTCCCCAGTAGGGGCCCTCTGGATGTGGATGGCCTCTTTCAGCAGCAGTTCCTCAGGCCGCCTGGCCCGGTCGATCACCGATGTGTCCTTCCAGTTGATGGGATGGTGGCTTCCCCAAGCGTGCTCCGCAACCGCAGACTTCTGCAGAGCCTGGGTTCGGCATGCATCCCGGTGTTCCCTCAGTCTGGTTTCCAGCCTCCTCTTGGTCTCGCCAATGTAGGCTTTGCCACAGCTGCAGGGGATCCGGTACACCACATTGGCCTGCTTCTCCACCGGTAGAGCATCCTTCACCTTGGTCAACATTGAGCGGAGGGAATGGCCGGACCTGAAGACCACCTATATGCCAAACTTCTGGCACACCCGTCTGATGTTCTCGCTGACCCCCGCCGTGTAGGGTAGAACCACCAGGGGTGGTC
>JAOXSA010000394.1 GCA_025800245.1 Amphritea sp.
CTTGAGATTGACAGAGCCGAAGGTTGATTCTGTTTTCGCCTCGCTGATAGCAGCCCGGGCAGTAGAATCTTTTGGTGCAGGCTGCGGTACCGTCGGCCGACCCGGTTTTCGGGAATCCTCCGCGTCCGTAACTTCATCCGGCACCTTAGCCTGACGCTCTTCGCTGGGCGGTATGCCCATCTGCTCACGGTAACATTTACTGAAGTGCGGCGTTGAAACAAAACCGCAGGCCGCAGCGATATCGATAATCGGCATGGTACTTTGCTTGAGCAACTGCCGCGCTCTGAGCAATCGCAGTCTGAGGTAATACTTTGATGGTGAGCACTCCAGATATTTCTGAAACAAACGTTCCAGCTGACGTCGGGACAAGCCAACATAGCTTGCCAGCTCATCCATTTCGATCACCTCTTCGATGTTCGCCTCCATCAGCGCCACCACTTCAACCAGTTTCGGCTGCGCGGTACCCAGCACATGGCGCAAAGGCACCTTCTGCTGGTCACTCTCATCACGGATACGGT
>JAOXSA010000424.1 GCA_025800245.1 Amphritea sp.
AAAACCTTCCGCGATGAGTTGTACGCAGAATACAAAGCGAACCGACCATCCATGCCAGATGATCTGCGAGCACAGGTTGAGCCAATCCACAGCATTATTCGTGCGATGGGGCTGCCCTTAATTGTTGAAGAGGGTGTGGAAGCTGACGATGTTATCGGCACCATGGCACGCCAAGCGAGCGCGGCCGGTATCGAGACTGTGATCTCCACCGGCGATAAAGATATGGCCCAATTGGTGGATGAGCACGTTACCTTGATCAACACCATGACGGATACCACGATGGACCGCGCGGGTGTTGAGGAGAAATTTGGTATTCCGCCGGAGCTGATCATCGACTACTTGGCGCTGCTTGGCGATAAAGTCGATAACATTCCGGGTGTGCCTGGTGTGGGTGAGAAAACAGCGCTCGCTCTATTACAAGGTATTGGCGGTCTGCAGGCGCTATATGAGCGTTTGGATGATATCGCGGCGCTGGGCTTTCGGGGCTCCAAAACAATGGCGAAGAAGCTGACGGAGCATCGCGAGATCGCCGAGTTATCTTACCTACTAGCAACGATCAAAACCGATGTGCCACTAGACTTCACGCTCGATGAGATCGGCACGCCGCAGCCAGATAGCGCTGCGCTGCTGGCGCTGTTCCAGCAGTATGAGTTCCGCAGCTGGGTACGCGAGTTAGAGGGCGATAGCGGTGCGACAGAAACAGGTGAGCAGCCTGCGGCACCGGTGCAGACGAACTATGAAGTGATCACCGATATGGCGCGTTTCGATGCTTGGCTAACGCGCTTGCAAGCCGCTGAACTGATCGCCTTTGATACAGAAACTGACCGGCTCGACTATATGGAAGCACAGCTGGTGGGCGTCTCCTTTGCTGTTGAGGTGGGTGAGGCGGCTTACGTGCCATTAGGGCACGATTATGTCGGTGCTCCAGCTCAACTGGACCGTGATGTGGTGCTCGCAAAGCTGAAGCCACTGCTGCAGGATGAATCGTTATCTAAAGTGGGTCAGCACATCAAGTTTGATATGAATGTGCTAGCCCGGTATGACATCGCCATGCGTGGCATCGCTTTCGATACCATGCTGGAATCGTATGTACTGAACTCCACAGCCACGCGCCATGACATGGATAGCCTTGCTGATAAATATTTAGGTGTGAAAACGGTCTCATTTGAAGAGATTGCAGGCAAAGGTAAGAAGCAGCTGACGTTTAACCAGATCGATCTGGAGCAAGCGGGTCCTTACGCTGCTGAAGATGCGGATATCACGTTGCGCCTGCATCACGCGATTGCGCCACAGTTAGACGCAGAGACTCGCCTTGCTGAGGTGTTCACTAAGATAGAGAAACCTCTGATTCCTGTGCTGTCGGGTATGGAGC
>JAOXSA010000279.1 GCA_025800245.1 Amphritea sp.
TCAAATCCGGGCACAGCCTGATGGATCAACATCCCAAGCCCATCCACGGTAACACAGCCCATTTCTTCTGCCTGACGTAGCAAAAGCGTCTGAAGAGGGTTATAAACCAGATCGGTAACAAGACTGCCTTTTTGCAGTCCATCCAATGGCACACGCAATTCAGGATGCCCCATCATACCAAGGCTGGTGGTATTCACGACCGTTGACGCCTCTTCCAGCATATTACCGGCCTGAACCCAGTCTATCACTTTGATTTTTTGTCCAAAATCACTCTGCAATTCCTCAGCCCGTTCTCGTGTCCGATTGCTGAGCAAAATTTCCGGGGCACCAGCATCCAGCAAAGATGATAAGATCGCCCGCGCTGCGCCGCCTGCGCCCAAAACAGCAGCTGGCCCTGCCTTGGCATCCCAATCAGGCGCATTTTGACGTAGGTTTGCGATAAACCCATATCCATCCGTGTTATCTGCGTGAATCCGTCCATCTGGTAAAAAGGTTATCGTGTTGGCAGCACCGATTTGCGCCGCACGTTCCGTC
>JAOXSA010000498.1 GCA_025800245.1 Amphritea sp.
ATCATAAGGAACCCGCTCATCGGTCAGCTGCTCTTCAGTCTTACCGATTGAGCTGATTTCAGGAATTGTGTAGATACCAGTTGGAACATCATTAATAAAACGGAAGTCGTCTGCGTTCAGCATATCAGATGAAGCCGCACGGCCCTGATCCAGTGCTGCGGAGGCCAGCGCAGGCCAGCCGATAACGTCACCACAGGCATAAATCCCTTCGCAACTGGTGCGGTAGTGTTCATCAACCTCAACCTGACCACGACCGTTTGCCTGCAAGCCTACATTTTCCAGCTTCAGCATATCGGTGTTACCGGTACGACCGTTACACCACAGGAATGCATCCGCGCGGATCATCTTGCCAGACTGAAGCGTCAGCGTTACACCCCGGTCATCACCCTCGACTTTCTCATAAGTTTCATTGTGACGGATCTTCACCGCACTGTTACGCAGGTGATAGCTCAGAGAGTCTGAGATCTCAGCATCCAGGAATGACAGCAGACGATTCTGTGAGTCGATCAGATCGACTTTAACACCCAGCCCGCTGAAAATAGATGCGTACTCAGAACCGATAACACCGGCACCGTAGATAATCAGCGTACGCGGCGTGTGATTCAGCGACAGAACGGTGTCACTGTTATAGATACGCGGATGACTGAAGTCGATGTCTTCAGGAGTATAAGGACGGGAACCGGTCGCGATAATAATATTCTTCGCCCGCAGGGTTTCATCACCCTTTTTAGTACCTCGTACCAGTACGGTATTCTTATCTGCGAACTCAGCCTGACCAAAGAACAGATCAATCCGGTTACGGGCGTAGAAGTTAGTCCGCATCATTACCTGATTGGAAATAACTTTTTCAGCACGCTTCAGAACTTTAGGGAAAGAGAACCAGCGCGGCTCACCGATATCACGGAACATCGGGTTAGTGTTAAATTCAATAATCTGCTTAACGGAGTGACGGAGGGCTTTAGAAGGGATAGTACCTTTATGAGTACAGTTACCACCGACTGAATCCTGGGTTTCGATAACAGCAACACGACGCCCTTTCTTGGCAGCGTTCATTGCTGCACCTTCACCGGCAGGACCGGAGCCAATTACAATGACATCATAGTCATATACAGCCATCACTTTCCCCTAATAATTATTTAATTTTTAAGCGCTTTTTATTCTAACAGCAAACAACATCGCTGCAATTGAGGAACCTCAAACTGAGCATAACCGGCACCCTCTGAAGAACAAATTAGCCTTTAGATTAGCGCCGGATTCTACCCTGCTACCGGATTGGTTACTTGCCGGATTTAACCTCGTAAGCCATATCAGCTAACTCAGCTTTCTTCATCTGCTTTTCCTGCTCTTCATCACACTTGGCCGGATTACCGCCACAGATCTCGCAGTCGCCTTCAATCCCTACATTGGCAAGACCGCCGCAAGAACCGGCAATGGGTTTGCGTCCCATAATCACACCAACAGCCATCGCAACGATTACCGTACCCAGGACTACAAATGCCAGAATCATCGTACTCATTATTTACCTCACTCCACCAGATACTGCTTAAAGCCTGGTGTCATCTGTTCAGAAAAACCATTGTCGGTTTTTGTAATTAAAAATGCTTCAACCTGCTGCTCAACAGCAAACGCCATCGCCCGATCTGTGCCCATAACCATCATCGTAGTCGCCAGAGCATCCGCCGTGGCGCAGTCTTCAGCCAGCACCGTCACCGATGCCAAGCGGTGCCGGATCGGCTTACCGGTTGCCGGATCGATAGTATGTGAGAAGCGCACTCCGTCTTCTTCAAAATAATTGCGATAGTCACCGGACGACGCGATACCAAAGTTCCTGACCGCAATAACCCGCTGCGCTTCCCGGGTACCCGCTTTCGGCGCCTCAATAGCAATCTTCCAGCTCTGACCATCGGGCTTTTGCCCCCGCGCGCGGAGCTCACCGCCGATCTCAACCAGGTAGCTGGTCATTCCGGATTGCTCCAGTATGTCGGCTAACTGATCAACACCGAAGCCTTTGGCAATTGCAGACAAGTCGATATAGATATCACGCTGTCGGGTTAGTTCCCGGCGCTCGGCGTTAAGCTCGGCATACTGATAGCCGACACGCTGCTTAAGTTTTTCGATTTCACCGTCGGATGGTGCTTTAACAACTCGTCCATCCGGCCCGAAGCCCCACAGATTAACCAGCGGCCCAACGGTCACATCAAATGCCCCGTCTGATTGCTGACTGATCTCTAAAGCCTGACTAAGAACACTGTTCAGGTCTTCCGATAACGTTACCGTACTGCCCACAGGTAAGCGGTTCAGCCGGGAAAGCTCAGAGTCCTGAATATAAGTCGACATACTCTGGTTTACATCTACAAGAGCATCATTGATCTGCTTTCGAATCGCTGCGCTCTGACTGGTATCGGCTGTTACCCATTTAACGGTAAAGCTGGTCCCCATAGTCAGACCACTGTGCTGTTCGATGCGCTCCTGAGGAGCAAAACAGCCGGAAAGCAGTAAAGCAAAAAGCAAAGTGGCCAGCAGCAAAGCTGCCGGCCACCGGATTCCTTGTCTGAAAAAAGCAGACATCAGAATATTAACCGCCGAAGTCGTCGAGGAAGATATTTTCCCGCTCAACACCCAGATCCAACAGCATCTGGATTACAGCAGCGTTCATCATTGGCGGTCCACACATGTAGTACTCACAATCTTCAGGCGCTTCGTGGTCCTTCAGATAGTTTTCGTACAGCACGTTATGGATAAAGCCTGTCATACCGTCCCAGTTATCTTCCGGTTGCGGGTCAGACAGCGCCAGGTGCCACTTAAAGTTGTCGTTCTCATCCTGCAGCATGTCGTATTCATCATTATAGAAACACTCACGCAGGGAACGGGCACCGTACCAGAAGCTGATCTTACGCTTAGAGTTCAGACGCTTCAGCTGATCAAAGATGTGGGAACGCATAGGCGCCATACCCGCACCACCACCGATGAAGACCATCTCATTGTCGGTATCTTTCGCGAAAAATTCACCGAACGGTCCGTATACAGTGATCTTGTCACCTTCTTTCAGACTGAACACGTAAGAAGACATCTTACCCGGAGCAAAGTCAGTACCCGGAGGTGGAGAAGCGATACGGATGTTGAACTTAACAACGCCCTTCTCTTCCGGATAGTTCGCCATGGAGTATGCTCGGATAGTGGTTTCATCCACTTTAGATACGTACTTCCACTGATCGAACTTGTCCCAGTCGCCACGGTACTCTTCCTGGATATCAAAATCCTTGTAGTGTACTTCGTGTGGAGGACACTCCAGCTGAACATAACCACCGGCACGGAAGTCAACATTTTCACCTTCAGGCAGACGCAGGGTCAGCTCTTTGATGAAGGTCGCAACGTTCGGGTTGGACTCAACAGTACATTCCCACTTCTGAACCCCGAAGATTTCCTCTTCCAGCTCGATGTTCATGTCCTGCTTAACTGCAACCTGACAAGACAGACGCCAGCCTTCTTTCGCTTCACGCATGGTGAAGTGAGATTCTTCGGTTGGCAGCATAGAACCACCACCGTCCAGAACCTGACACTTACACTGTGCGCAGGTACCACCGCCACCGCAGGCAGACGGGATAAAGATGCCCTGGTTTGCCAGGGTCTGCAGCAGCTTGTCACCGGCAGGAACTTTAACGCTCTTGTCCGGATCATCATTGATCATGATGGTGACATCACCACTGCTAACCAGTTTTGAACGGGCTGCCAGAATTACCGCTACCAGTGCAAGCACCACAGCGGTAAACATGACAACGCCGAGAACGATTTCTGCATTCATTAGCTTAATCCTTCCTTTAGTTAATCATGTGACAGCGATTACAGCTGTACGCCGGAGAATGACATGAAGCCCAGAGACATCAGACCAACAGTAATGAAGGTGATACCCAGACCACGCAGGCCTTCCGGTACGTCGCTGTATTTCAGTTTTTCACGGATACCTGCCAGAGCGGTGATCGCCAGCGCCCAGCCGATACCAGCACCAGTACCGTAAACAACGGATTCACCGAAGGTGTAGTCACGCTCTACCATGAACAGCGCAGCACCCATGATGGCGCAGTTTACGGTGATCAGAGGCAGGAATACACCCAGTGCGTTGTACAGCGCAGGTACGTACTTATCCAGGAACATTTCCAGAATCTGTACGATCGCCGCGATTACACCGATGTAGGAGATGTAACCCAGGAAGCTCAGATCAACTTCAGGGTAACCAGCCCACGCCAGTGCGCCTTCGCGCAGCAGGTTGTTGTAGATCAGGTTGTTTACCGGAGTAGTGATTGCCAGTACGACAATTACCGCGATACCCAGACCCAGTGCCGTCTGTACCTTCTTAGAGATCGCCAGGAATGTACACATCCCCAGGAAGAAGGCCAGCGCCATGTTTTCAACGAAAATCGCCTTAACAGCAAGGCTGATGTACTGTTCCATTACACCGCCTCCTTCTTAGTATTTTTCGCCAGTTCAAACTCAGGTGCTTCAACCTGATCCTTCTTGAAGGAACGAACCAGCCAGATGAAGATACCGATAATGAAGAACGCACTTGGTGGCAGCAGCATCAGACCGTTGGCGTAGTACCAACCGCCATCTGTTACCAGTGGCAGAATCTCGATACCGAACAGCTTACCCGCACCAAACAGTTCACGCAGGAAACCAACGAAGATCAGAACCACACCGTAGCCCAGACCGTTACCGATACCGTCGATGAAAGAGATACCCGGAGGGTTCTTCATCGCGAAGGCTTCAGCACGACCCATTACGATACAGTTAGTAATGATCAGACCTACGAATACAGACAGCTGCTTAGAGATGTCATACGCGTACGCTTTCAGGATCTGGTCTACCACGATTACCAGTGACGCAATAATGGTCATCTGACAGATAATCCGGATGTTACCCGGAATGTGGTTACGGATGATCGACACGAACAGGTTAGAAAACGCTGTTACCGCGATTACCGCCAGAGTCATTACGAAGGCAGTGCTCAGGTTTGACGTTACCGCCAGCGCCGAACAGATACCCAGAATCTGCAGACCGATCGGGTTGTTGTTAAAGATCGGATTCAGCAGGGCTTCTTTAGCTTGAGACATGATTACGCCCCTCCTGCTTTCAGGTTAGCCAGGAATGGCGCATAGCCATTCTCACCCATCCAGAACTGAACCAGGTTAGTTACACCCACACTGGTCAGGGTTGCACCCGCCAGACCATCAACCTGGTGCTTGGCGTTCGGATTAGCGGCATCAACACTGCCTTTGATCAGACCCAGTGCTGGCTCCATAGAGCCTGCTGGGTAAACTTCTTTACCCGGCCAGATCGCTTTCCAGCTTGGATTGTCGACTTCACCACCCAGACCCGGCGTTTCTGCGTGAGAGTAGAAACCCAGACCAACAACAGTGTTCAGGTCTTTTTCCAGTGCCAGGAAGCCGTACAGAGTGGACCACAGGCCGTAACCATGTACCGGCAGGATCACTTTATCGAAACCTTCACCGGCCTCGCTTTTCACCAGGTATACAGGCATTACTTTTGCCTGATACTTGATAGAAGCGATGTCGATATCACGGCTCAGAGTGACGCCAGTATCGGACTCTTTCGCTGCTTTTACTGCATCGTAACGAGCAGCATCAGCAACTTCGGTGTAGTTACCGGAACGCAGATCAACGAAACGTTTTTCGATCATCTGTTCGAACAGTGCCGGTACGTCCTGACCTACTGTTTCAATACCTGCAGCCGCCAGAATATTGGTCTGACGGTCCAGATTTTTGTTAGCAACCTGTTTTGGCTTCAGCAGTACCGCTGCCGCAGACACGATCACGGAGCAGACTACACACAGCAAAACAGCAACGGTAATGGTTTTACCGATAGTATCGTTGTTAGCTGACATTACGCATCACCCTCCGCTTGATGTTTGCCTGAACAACAAAGTTGTCGATCAGCGGTGCGAACAGGTTAGCGAACAGGATCGCCAGCATCATACCTTCAGGGAAGGCAGGGTTCACAACACGGATCAGGACAACCATGATTCCGATCAGAGCACCGAAGTACCACTTACCGGTGTTGGTCATAGATGCAGATACCGGATCGGTTGCCATAAAGAACATACCAAAGGCAAAACCACCCAGTACCAGATGCCAGTAGAACGGCAGCGAGAACATCGGATTAGTATCAGAGCCGATCACATTCAGCAGCAACGACATGCCCACCATACCCAGGAAGACACCGGCGACAATCCGCCATGCAGCAACCTTGGCAATCAGCAGCACAGCACCACCAATCATGATAGCCAGCGTAGATACTTCACCGACAGAACCCTGGATAGTACCAATAAAGGCATCGAACCAGGTGATGTTCTGCGCCAGGATAGCGTCAACACCGCCAGCTGCAGCCAGACCCAGTGGAGTAGCACCGGAGAAGCCGTCAACCGCAGTCCAGATCGCATCACCGGACATCTGCGCAGGATACGCAAAGAACAGGAAAGCACGGCCAGTCAGCGCCGGGTTCAGGAAGTTTTTACCTGTACCACCAAACACCTCTTTACCGATCACAACACCGAAGCTGATACCCAGAGCAACCTGCCACAGCGGAATGCTTGGCGGCAGAATCAGGGAGAACAGGATAGAGGTTACGAAGAAACCTTCGTTAACTTCGTGTCCACGCTTCATAGCGAACAGTACTTCCCAGAAACCACCTACCACAAAGGTTGTGATGTAGATTGGCAGCCAGTAAACCGCACCATGAATGATGTTGTCCCACAGGCTATCCGGGTTAAAGCTGGTCAGACCGGCTGCAATAGCGCCCTGCCAGGTAGACGGCTCAGTAATGCTCAGCGCAGCCATTGCAGTGTTTGCCTGCAGGCCGACGTTGTACATACCGAAGAATACCGCCGGGAAAGTACACATCCACACCAGGATCATCATACGTTTCAGGTCAACCGCATCACGTACGTGCGCAGCCGCCTTGGTCACGTGACCAGGTGTGTAGAAAATAGTATCGGCTGCTTCATACAGCGCGTACCAGTTTTCGTATTTACCGCCCTTGTGGAAGTGCGGTTCCATTTTATCAAGAATATTTCTCAAGCTCATGATCAGGCCTCTTTCTCGATACGCGTCAGATTGTCGCGAAGGATTGGGCCGTACTCATACTTGCCAGGGCAGGCAAATGTGCACAGCGCGAGGTCTTCTTCATCCAGCTCAAGACAACCCAGCTCCATCGCATGAACGATGTCACCGGTTACCAGAGCACGCAGCATCTGCGTCGGAAGAATGTCCATTGGCATCAGTTCTTCGAACTGACCAACAGGCACCATGGCGCGCTCAGAACCATTCGTTGTCGTCGTGAAGTTAAACTTCTTCGAAGGATTCAGGAAAGACGCGAAAATGTTCAGTACAGAGAACTTATTGGAGCCTGGTACTACCCAGCCCATGAACTCACGTACATTACCCTCTTCCAGAACAGAAACCTGATTCGCATAACGACCCAGATAAGCCAGTGGGCCACCTGCGTTACGACCGCTCCAAACAGAACCGCTGATAACACGATTGTTAGAACCTTCAGTACGACCTGCCAGCAACTCATCCAGGTTTGCGCCCAGACGGGTACGAACCAGAGTTGGCTGAGAAACCTGAGGGCCGGCAACCGCAACAACACGATCAGTAAACAGTTTACCTGTAGTAAACAGCTGACCGATGGCGATCACATCCTGATAGCCGATGCTCCAGACAGTTTTCTGCTGAGAAACAGGATCCAGGAAGTGGATGTGCGTACCAGCGTTACCCGCTGGGTGCTTGCCTTCAAACTCTTCTACGGTAACGCCGCTTGCAGTAGGAATATTCGCACCCGGTGCCTTACACAGGTATACGCTGCCTTCTGTCAAACGGGTCAGAAGTGTCAGACCGTTTGTAAATGCTTCACTCTGCTCAGCAACAAATACTTCAGGATTTGCCGCAAGAGGATTGGTATCCATCGCAGTCACAAAGATCGACGCAGGCTTGGTGCCCGGCTGTGGAACTCTGCTGAAAGGACGGGTACGCAGTGCAGTCCAGAGACCGGAGTTAACCAGATTTTCCTGAACCTGCTCTGCTGAAAGTGATGCCAGCTCTGATGCTGGATATTGATTGAATTCTACCGCGTCATCGCCATCAATTTCGATAACAACCGATTGCAGAACCCGACGTTCGCCACGGTTAATCTCTTTGATTAAACCAGCAGCGGGTGCTGTAAATACAACACCTTCAGTTTTCTTATCGGTAAAGATCACTTGACCGAGTTTGACCCGATCTCCTACCTTGACCTGCATCGTAGGCTTCATGCCTGGATAATCGAAGCCGATCACGGCTACAGACTTCGCCTCAACAGCTGCCGAAACAGACTGTTCAGGTGCGCCTGTAATAGGTAGATCCAGACCCTTTTTGATCTTGATCATCCGCCTCACCCAATTACTATTATAATTCTTCAGGACCCCATCCGGCAGGTATGTCTGAGCCTTCAGCTCTGTGACATTGTCCCCTTATGCCACAAACCGAAGGCAAAAACCCTACTTTAAGAAGGGGTAACCCCAACCCAAAAATCCGGTTAAGTATAAAGATCAGTTGGTAAATTTTCTACAAAAGCGTCTTCTAAACGGCGCTTTTAGTTCACTATTACGAGAGCATTACCAGACCGTTAAGATATATACTTATTCGATTTAGAAATAAGTTTAAAAATCAACAAAAAACCGCTCCTGAGAGCGGTTTTCTATATCAGCTAAAAAGCGATTAACGCTTAGCTTTAGGGAATGCAGGCAGTGTGCACTGAGCCATACGCTGAGCCATACGGATTACCTGGCAGCTGTAGCCGAACTCGTTATCGTACCAAACATACAGTACGCAACGGTTACCTTCAGCAATTGTAGCCAGGGCATCAACAACACCAGCAGCACGGGAACCAACAAAATCAGTAGAAACCGCTTCAGGCGAGTTGCTGAAGTCGATCTGCTTCTGCATTGGAGAGTGCAGCGCCTGATCACGCAGGTATGCATTCAGCTCTTCTTTGTCAGTAGGGTTATCCAGGTTCAGGTTCAGGATAGCCATAGAGACGTTCGGAGTCGGAACGCGAATAGCGTTACCAGTCAGCTTACCTTCCAGCTGAGGCAGCGCTTTAGATACCGCTTTCGCTGCACCAGTCTCAGTGATAACCATGTTCAGACCAGCAGCACGACCACGACGATCACCTTTGTGGTAGTTGTCGATCAGGTTCTGGTCGTTGGTGTAAGCGTGAACAGTCTCAACGTGACCGTTAGTCACACCGTACTTCGCATCCATCGCCTTCAGTACAGGCGAGATCGCATTGGTAGTACAGGATGCTGCAGACAGAATCTTGTCATCATCATCGATATCGCCGTGGTTAACACCCATTACGATATTCTTAACACCTTTACCCGGTGCAGTCAGAGCAACCTTAGCAACACCTTTAGACTTCAGGTGCAGGGACAGGCCAGCTTCATCACGCCAGATACCGGTGTTATCCAGAACCAGCGCATTGTTGATACCGTACTGAGTGTAATCAACCTGATCAGGACCGTCAGAGTAGATCACTTTGATCTCAGTACCGTTAGCGATGATGCTCTGGTTCTCTTCGTTAACCTGGATAGTACCCTTGAAGGAACCGTGTACAGAGTCACGACGCAGCAGGCTGGCACGCTTGTCCAGATCTTTCGCTGCTTTACCTTTACGTACTACGATTGCACGCAGACGCAGGGACTGACCACCGCCTTCGCGCTCGATCAGCAGACGCGCCAGCAGGCGACCGATACGACCGAAACCGTACAGTACAACATCAGTCGGCTCTGCTTCTGCACCACCGATAGCCGGTGCCAGCTCAGCAGACAGGAAATCTTCCAGAGATGCGCCGTTACCTTCTTCACGGTATTTAACCGCCAGCTTACCCACGTCAACGTGAGCATTCTTAACATCGATCTTGTCCAGTGCTTCCAGGACAGGGTGCGTATCAATTACAGACAGCTCCTGCTCTTCAACCTGGCGAACGAAACGGTGCGCTTTCAGCACATCAATCACAGAACGCTTGATGATCAGACGACCGTATACAGACGTCTCAACGTTCTTGTCACGGTACAGACGACCCACCAGTGGGATCATCTCTTCAGCTAATGCTTCGCGACCTTTCCAGTCAGCTAACACTTTATCTTGGCTCACGGCTCACTCCAGAATGGTAGTAGTCAAAACAGCAGTCAATTTTTGCTGGTGCACATTATCCTCTTTTCCGCACCTGCGGGCAAATCAGAAACACTACACTTTAGGGCTAGATGACAAAATAATGATTATTGGGTGTCGTTTTTATGACAACCATTGGGACTCCCGCCCCGCCCAAACAGTTTTCGGTGTACTTTTACTGCCGGCGCCGTAACATAGGCGACCATAGTTTCAGGGCGATCATTTCACAGCCCTGCCGCAGGTTTGTATTCGGAGTAGATCCAGTGTTAAAAGTTGATTATCAACTGCCAGAAAAAGCAGGCGATATCCGTCGCCTCGGTAACCTGAAGGGCAGCGCCCGTGGTTTACTGATCAGCGAGATAGCTCAGCACCATAAAGGCTTGCTGCTATATATAGCCAACGACACAAACAGCGCTGCCCGTACAGAATCAGAAGTACATTTCTACGGCCAGGGCACCGCCGCTGAGCAATGCCATCTTTTCTCTGACTGGGAAACACTGCCCTACGATAATTTTTCGCCGCATCAGGATATTATTTCTGAACGGATAAACACGCTGTTCCAACTACCACAGCTGAAGCAGGGCATCCTGATCGTACCCGCGACAACACTGATGCACCGGGTAGCACCGCCCCGCTTTCTTGATGGTAATGCACTTATTCTGGATAAAGGCCAGCGCCTCAACATCGA
>JAOXSA010000513.1 GCA_025800245.1 Amphritea sp.
CGTCAGCGGTTATGGCGATACCGCATTAAGCAGAGTATGAGTCGTCGTGGTAACTGTTGGGATAATGCACCAATGGAAAGGCTCTTCAGAAGCCTGAAAACTGAATGGGTTCCATCAATGGGCTATGTATCAAAAGCAGAGGCTCAGAAAGATATTGGCGATTATCTGATGCAGTATTACAACCTGGAAAGACCGCATCAGTACAACAACGGACTGCCTCCAGCGCAAGCAGAGGAAAATCCTAATTTACTGTCCGGTATTAGTTGACCACTACAACCAGTTCAGAAGCCTTAAGTGTAAGAATCAGTATTGGCGTCCTGTCTCAGGCTCTCTTAAAGATTAAGGCAGTCAGTGGTGGAGGTTTTTAGCTCATCGTTTGGTTCATTCGAATAGTTGCTATCGTCGCTTGTAACCCGAATTGGGTAGTTTAAACGTTGACTGTTAAGCGCTTTTGAAAAAAGATTAGGGGTATAATGCCTCAGCTAATCTGTTGATTGTTATCAGGGCGTGTATTTTGCTTAATAAGGAATCATCCATAGCCTTTGATTAACATAATCTATGATTCCTGATGCGAATCGGCAACCGTTTATAATCTGAGTTCAGGGTTTTATTTCTGTGAAACTAGCGAACCGCTTTAACACCTTCGTTTTACTGTGTTGTTCCACGGCGGCGTTACAAGCCGCCCAGCCTGATGCCGGAACCTTGTTGCAGGAAGTTGCTCCTGCGCCTGAGTTGCCCCGTGCAGTCTCCCCCGTATTGACTGAGCGTCAGTCTTCTCTTCAGTCTGATAATGCACTGGTCTTTGAAATCGAAGCGATTGCGCTGACAGGAAATACCCTGTTCAGTGATGCAGAGTTGCTGGCTGATTCAGGCTTCAGCCCTCGGACTCCTATTACTTTAAATGACCTGCTGCGTATCAGCGATCATATTGCTGACTTCTATCGCGATCAAGGTTTTCCGGTGGTGCGAGCCGTGATTCCACCCCAGGAAATTAATGAGGGTGTGGTCTTAATTCAGGTGGTTGAGGCACGCCTGGGAGAGTCAGTATTGCTGAATCAGAGCGAGGTTGCCGATGATCTGGTGCTCGATACGCTGTCTCATATCCCCCGTGGAGAAGTGATAACACAGGCCGATCTTGATCGGGCTCTGTTGTTGCTTGCTGATCTACCGGGCACGGAAGTGAAGGCATTGCTTAAGCCAGGTAAGCAAATAGCTACCACGGATCTGGATGTCGTGCTGAAAAAAATAGCTGATACCGGTGGCAGTGTCAGGTTTTCTAATTATGGCAGCGAATTTTTGCGGCGCGAACGGTTGAGTGGTAGCTTCAGTCTTTATAATCCTTTCAATAGAGGCGATGAGCTGACCCTCAATGCCACATCCAGCGGTTCCAGGTTGAACTATTTGAAGCTGGGTTACAGTCTGATAGTGAATGGTTATGGTAGCCAGGCGGGTATCGGGTTGAGTGGATTGGAGTACAAGTTGGGCAGCAGTCTGAGTGATCTGGATGCGCAAGGGCGCGCAGGCACTGCGGATATCTGGGTCCGTCAACCATTGTTGCGTAGTTTAAATAATTCGCTCTATGGCTCAGTGACCTATCAACATAATCTGTTTGATGATCGCGTGAACAGCAGTGATATTCGCCGGGACAGGAGTGTGAATAACCTGGCTTTTGCCCTGAATGGGGAGCATCAGAATAGTCTGTTCGGTGGTTATGCCTATTGGCGGCTTGCCTTAACAGCCGGCTCGATTGATTTTAATAATGCTTCGGCGCGACAGGATGATGCTGCAACAGCCCGTACTCAGGGAGATTTCAGCAAGTTGGAACTGCAATCCGGTTATCTCTATGAGTTCAGCTCAGATAGCCGTTTGTGGGTGACGCTGGCGGGACAATCAGCCGGTGGCAACCTTGATTCGTCGCAGAAAATGGTGCTCGGTGGTGCATACTCAGTCCGGGCATATGATACCGGTGCGATTGCCGGTGACAGTGGCTATCTGGCTCGTCTGGAATATCAGCATGTCATTTCCCGTTCAGAATCGGGTGTTTTTCAAGGGGTTCTGTTTGCCGACTCTGCGCATGTCGAAGTGAATGAAACCCCATGGGTTGCGGGCACTAATGATGCAACCCTGAAGGGTGTGGGAGCGGGCCTGAACTGGCTTGGTCCCGAACAATGGCGCGCCCAGTTGATGATCGGTGCTGTTGTGGGTGGGCAGCCTGCGCTGGTGGAGGATGTGGAAACTTCACGGGCGTGGTTTGAAATCAGTAAAGTGTTTTGATGGGCTGTCGGGCAGAGTAAAAGGGGGACAGAAAAATGCAGCGTACTCTGAACAGAATGTATTGCAGTCTGGATAGCCGTATTCCAGTCTGGGCGACCGTATTAATGCCGCTGGCAGTTCTTGCGGGGCCGCAGGGCGGGGTGGTCAGCTCCGGCTCTGCGACGATCAGTCAGCAGGGAAATAGCACCACCATCCATCAAACCAGCGATCAGGTGGCTATTGACTGGCAGAAATTTGATATTGCCGCCCATGAGCAGGTTGAATTTATCCAGCCCGGTGCAGGTGCGCTCGCTGTTAATAAAATCTACGATACCGATGGAACCCGTATATTGGGACAACTGGATGCAAATGGACAGGTGTGGCTGATAAACCCGAACGGAATCTTTTTTGGTCGTGATGCGCAGGTAAATGTCGGTGCGCTGATCGCTTCTGCCGTGCCTTTGAAGGATTTTTCGGATCCTGGTGATGTGTTGTTCGGTGATGTGTCGTCTGGCCGTGTGACCAATGACGGCAATATTACTGCCGCAGAGGGTGGATATGTGGCCTTATTGGGGCATGAGGTCAGAAATAATGGAGTGATTCGCGCACAGTTGGGTTCCATCGCGCTCGCAGGCGGCAATCAGATCCGTGTTAAGTTTCAGGACAACGCGCTGCTGGGGGTCCAGGTCGAGCAGAATCAGCTGAATGCGTTGGTTGAAAACCGCCAGATGATTATTGCTGATGGCGGTCAGGTACTGATGACCGCTGGCGCCCGAAACAGCCTGATGGCCAGTGCGGTCAATAATACCGGGGTTGTGCAGGCGAATACCGTTCAGAACCGCAACGGTAAAATTGTCCTGCTGGGAGGCCTGCAGGCGGGGGTGGCTCAGGTTGCCGGAACGCTCAAAGCCACCGCCGATGAAGGTGACGGCGGATTTATCGAGACCAGTGCTGCGGTGGTGAGCGTGGCAGATGATGCCGTGATCAGCACCCGTTCCGAGCAGGGGCAGACCGGAACCTGGTTGATTGATCCTAAGGATTATACTGTGGCCGCTAGTGGTGGGGATATCACGGGGGCCGCGCTTGGGAACCAACTGGCACACAATAATGTGGTGATCGAAAGCGTGACCGGGGCGAGCGATGGCAATGGTGATATCTTTGTCAATGATCGGGTGAGCTGGAACAGCAGCACTGCGTTGACCCTGAAGGCGGACCGCAATATCGAGATTAATAAGACCATTGATGCGGGCAGTCAGGGTAAGCTGGCACTGAAATATGGTCAGGCTGATGCCGATGGCAGCTACAAGGTTAATGCGCCGATCAATCTGCCGGAAGGACTTAACTTCAGCACTCAGTCTGGCAGTGCCGGCCCAGTGCTGACCTATCAGGTGATCACCGAGCTGGGTGCGGAAGGAAGCACTACAGGGACGGATCTGCAGGGTATAAATGGTGCCCTTGGTGGGCGTTACGTTCTGGGAGCGGATATTGACGCATCGTCTACAGCAAGCTGGAATTCTGGAGCGGGTTTCCTTCCTGTTGGTTTTGATTATTCAAACCAATTTTCTGGTACCTTTGATGGATTAGGCCATACAATCACAGGGTTAACGGTTAGCCGCTCTCAGGAGTCAGGTCTTTTTGGCCTGGCAAGCTACTATGCTGCCATTCGGAATCTGGGAGTAGTTAATCCCAGTATTAATTCACAGGCCAGCGCGTTTGCAGGTGGTCTAGTGGGCTATAGCGCCGCAACAATTTCCAATTCTTATGTGAGTGGGGGAAGTGTCAGTGGAAATAATCGTGTAGGCGGGCTGGTGGGAATAAGCATGGGATTTGTCAGCGATTCTTATGCTAATACTCAGGTAAGTGCCCCGGGAGATAGAGTTGGTGGGCTGGTAGGCTTTAACAATGAAGGACAGATTATTCGCAGCTACTCTGGCGGTGCAGTTTCAGGGGCAAATGTGGTGGGGGGGTTAGTGGGAGAACATGCCTACCGAAGTGGCTTGACTATCCGACAATCTTATTCGGATGCTCAGGTTACTGCTGCAGGTAGCTATGCAGGAGGGCTAGTTGGTATTAATAATGGGCTTGTTTATGAGAGCTACGCAACAGGTTCTGTTTCCGGGGGCTCAGTTGTCGGTGGATTAATAGGTCGTAATACTCGGGTTGTTAATGGGGGGTATGCGTCGGGATTGTTGACTTCAGCAGGCTTGAAGGGCGGACTCATTGCTGAACAGTCAGGTTTTTTGGTCGGTGTAAATTATAGTCATTGGAACACCGATACTACTGGAGTAGGTGTCAGTGCTGGAGGTAGTGGCAAAACGGCCGCACAGATGATGCAGCAGTCGAGCTTCAGTAATTGGGATATCTCCGCAGTTGGTGGTAGTTCTGCTCTCTGGCGTATATATGAAGGGCACACACAGCCTTTGCTGAGAAGCTTTTTGACACCCCTGAACCTCAGCGATTCCAACTTTAACTACACTGGTTCGGCGCAGACATTAACGCCGAATAGTGATGGTGTTGATGTTTCCTTAATCAAAGGCGTATTGCCTACCGGTACGCATGTCGGAGCCTATGCCAGCAACCTCTATTCAGTACAGGATGGCTATGATCTTTCAGGTAGCCTGACTATTTCGCCTAAGGTTGTTTCACTTAGTGGCAGTCGTGCATTCGATGGAACCACCGACGTGGCTGCCCTCGACCTGAGTATAAATGGATTGGTCGGAGCAGAAACGCTGCTGATCAGTGGCGCGGGTAGCAGTAGCAATGCCGATGCTGGGGCATATGACATCAATCTGGGAACCCTGGCGCTGGCCAACGGTACAGGCTCTACTGCCAACTATACATTGAATGGCGGGGTGCATAGCTTTTCTATTACGCCAAAAGGGCTTCAGGTATCCGCCACGGCACCTGATTATTTCGGTCAGAGTCAGGTGGCATTGAACTATCTTGGTAGCACTGATGTACTTGCTGGTGACAAGGTCGGTTTTGATTACCAGTCGGCATCCTATACACCTTTCGGTGGTTCATTGAATCTCGTTGTAACCGGTATTCAGCTCAGTGGTGCTGATGCTTTGAATTATCAGTTGAATAGCGATGTGCTCATCCTGCCCGTGTCAGCTTCTGTCGTTCAGAAAGGGAGCGCTTATAATATTCAGCAAGCGCAATCAAAAACTGAGCGTATTTTGGCTAATACATTGACGGCAAATGCTGTTAAAGCCGGATTTTATGATCATACCGATCTGGCTGAACAGGAAGGAGAAGGGGTGCGACTTCCAGAACATCTTCTGCGTTCCGCAAACTGATCATGACTTACGGTGATTAAGAAGAGGGCTCGCTCTGAATCATATTTGTCATGGGTGATGAAGAGGTGGGTAACCATTTTTCGGTTGGCTTTCAGCTGGGATTTACTATCTTCCCCCATTTTGCCGGTACAGCCTTTCAGTATCTGCCTGAGAGGTTGGTGGCTGATGATGTCAAACAGCTGGAGGATCTCTTTCTGGCTGGCTGTATTATGTGTAATGGTCGTGAGATTAATGCAGATTTCATCTGTCAGGTCGGAGATTGCCTCAAAATTAACCTGCCTGACCACTATGAGGCCGAGGTTGATAGTGAGTGGAGATAGCTTTGGCAAAATGACTCTCTGATGGCGGTATACAAACCGCATCTGCTGCCCGTCAGTCGTACGACCCGTAATCTCTATAACACACTTATCTCTTTGGTCCGGCGACAAACACCTTACCCTGATGCCCGGCTGTTACACCGACTGGATACAGAAACGGCCGGAATCATTATGCTAGCGAAGACTGCTTTAGCCGACCGCTACTGGAAGCCCCGTCTTCATGAGTTGATCACTGAAAAGATATATCACGCCCGTGTGCGAGGGGTGCCGAAGTGGCAGTCATATGATTGCAGTTGTTATGTTGCTGAAAAGCAGGGTGGTGCCGTTCGTAGTCAGATGTATGTGGTTGAACCGGAATGCTCTGAATTGTATATCAAGCCAAAGTTCAGCCGGACTCAGTTCAGAGTCATCGGGCAATTCGGGCAAGAAACGATGGTGGAATGTCGTTTGCTGACGGGCCGCAAACATCAGATTCGTGCTCAGCTTGCCTGGCTGGGCCATCCCATTGTCGGCGACAAGATTTATTCACATCGGGGGCGCTATTATCTGAAGCGAATTGAGAGTGGTCTGAATCAAGCTGACTTGCAGGCTTTGGGCAGTCCTTTTCACTGTCTTACAGCGGTATCCCTGCTGCTCTCAATTGATGGTCAGGAAATCAGGCTGAGTCTGTCTTGATCTGAGCCTCTTGCTCAGCAAAATGTGGCCAGTATTTTCTGACAACGTCTCCGCGGGTATCAAAAGTGTGGCAAGTATTAAGAGTGTGCGGCCGGTTTTCGCCTTCTGACCAATTGTCGCGGGCTTCGCGTTCCTGGTGTGTCGCCTGAAAGGCGGTGGTTGCGACAGGGCCAAGCAGTTCCAGCAGGTGGGTACAGCCATTCACGCCGCTGAAAAGCTCTTTGCATTTTTTGGTAAATCCCGGCGCTATCTGAATGCCGATTAACTGAGTATAAGTATCAGCGATGGACGGGCAGATGCGAAAAGGGGTGTAGTCCATACTGGCTACCGCATCGACAATGTTGAGTTCGAGATCGATTGTGATGCGGATTGAAAGATCGTGAATCGGTTCGCCTGCCTCAACAATGCCATTATTCCGTTCCCGGATAGCGATAGAGCCGGATTTGATATCGGTCAGATGACCTTCTATATCCCACAGACCGTCCTGACGCTTAAATCCTTTACAGGTCACTGTGCGGGTGTGCTGTTGAGTGCGTTCGGCTGCTGGTGGTAAAGGCATAATGATCCGGCTTTTCCAGGTTTTAAAAAGGTTACTCGCGCTTACGGTCCAGTCTTTGCGGTTAGGCCGGACATCGGCGGGGGAGTCTAGAGTATTTGTGCGATCATCGCATCTGTATCACTGAACTTTGTTCTCGGGCGATGGTTGGTTGCCCTTGATTGTTCCGCGTTGTCGATTGTCTGCCAGTCTTCATAGAAAACCGGAGCTTGCTGATCAAGCTGGTCGGCAACACCGCTGAAGCCGGCTTTTGAGACAGTGGTGTCTGCCAGGTCGGCAAGGATACGCTTGCCTGTGGAATTGGCATCACTGCGATTAGTCGGAATAACACCCTGAGGTCCACGCTTACACCAGCCTGCGCAGTAAACGCCGGGTTCAATCAACCCATCTGTATGTTCAAAGCGGCCGTGATGTTCATTGAATGGAATGCCCGGAATGACTTCGCTGCGGTAACCGATTGCTGAGATCAGGGTCTGGGCTGGCAGTCTGAGATCATTCTTTGAATCGCTGTTATCGGTCAGTGAGAGCGCCGTTAGCTTACCGTTGGAATTCTCAGTACCGGAGAGATTGTAATTGAACATCAGGTGCAGTCTGATTTTCTGATTCTGCTGAGCGTGATTGCTGTATTCACGCAGAGTGGCAAGGTTCTGTTCCACGGCGCGGCGTTGACCTGCATCGCTGATATCTGGTGTCTGTTCTGGCAGTCTGTCTGCATCGGTGAGTATTGTGCAGTTTTCAAGCTTGTTAAGCTCCGTCAGTTCCATATTGGTAAAACTGGCGTGCTCCGGCCCTCTGCGGCCGATGATGTAGATATCACTGATACCGGCTTCATTGATAGCTTTCTCAGTGTCCGTGTTGATATCAGAGTCGCTCAGTTCGGTTGTTGTTTTAGAGAGTACCCGGGCAATATCCAGTGCGACATTGCCGGTGCCGATAATTGCGACTTCGGGGCCGTTTAACTCTGGTGGCTGTTTACAGTGCTCTGGGTGGCTGTTATACCAGCCGGCAAAGTGTGCTGAGCCGTATATGCCCTTAATTGGGTCATCGATACCCGGCAGTGGTTTGTCAATGAAAGCCCCGGTCGCAATAACGATGGCGTGATAATGTTGCTTCAGGCTATCGTAACTGATGGTTCTGCCGATCTCGACGTTACCAACAAAGCGTACATTGTCCCGTTGCAGGGTGCGATCAAATTGCTGGCTGATCCGTTTAGTCTGTTGATGATCCGGCGCAACACCGGCACGAACCAGGCCGAACGGAGTGGGCAGGCGATCGAAGATATCGATCTGAATTGTCTGATGCTTTTTTGCCAGAAATTCAGCGACAAAGCAGCCGGTTGGGCCGCTACCTACTATAGCAACATGGATCATTCAGACCGTATCCTTACTGGTTGATTTATCAGAGTCCGCCGAAGCGTTTATAGAATCGTGGTGCTGCTTCAGGCAGTGGGCCGTCAGCGGTTTCCTGAGTGGATGAAAGGAACTGCTCGGCGCCAGCCTGTATCAGGCGATAGATATTGCGGCATAGAATGCGCGCGGAGGTACCAGCCCAGTCAGCCGGTAGCAGTTTCTCAGGTAGTTGAGGATCTCGTAGCTGAACACGTCGGTAGTGGTGAATCATCAGCGTGCGCAGCTGGAAACACTGCTCAGGGTCGAGTTCATCCGCAGCTTCAACGGCGCGTAGTACAGGACGGAAGCGCTCCAGAAACTCCTGATAGTCTTCTGACAGTTGCTGCAGATTCCAGCACTCGTGTACCAGCTCTTTGAGTGGTGATGAGGTCTGGCTACCAACCAGTTGCGAGTGCATATGTATCACTTCGTTCTGGACGCAGAGATCCTGCAGGGTGCTGGTAACTTCACCCATATCGGCCATGGGATGTGCCATCACACCCGGTGCGATATTGCCAAAGCCCAGCCACTCCAGCTCTTTTTTAAGAACTTTACGCAGCTCGTTATCGAGTTGGGTTGTGACGACCATATCCCACATGCCGTCCCATTCAGGATAAAGCTCTGCATAGACCCGGCGAAAAGCGCTTTCGAATCGACGGCGACCAAGGTCTGTCAGACTATAAAAGCTTCGGCGGCCCACCTGAGTCGAGGTCAGCCAGCCATCTTTGGTGAGACGGAAAATCGAGGTACGAACCAGGCGCTGGTTAAGGCCCAGAGGTTCAAGGAGCTTGATCAGACTACCGAGCCAGACAGTGCCGCCTCTGGGGGAAATAGCATCGCCATATATAGTGATGATAAGAGAGCCGCCCCTAATCGGGCGCTGATCTTTAAATTCTTCTACAAGTTCATCAATACAGCGAAGTCTGTTCATTCAATCCACATCAGTATCTGGCGACAGCTTCCGGAGTTAACTGCCTGAATTTCCGGGGGCTTCGAGCAATTTTATTTGTAAACTGCAGGCCCATCAACCCGCGCGTTGTAGGGGGATAGTCAGGTGGTACAGTCTTGCTCCGGGTTTTCTTTATTATGATACAAAAAAAATAATTTTGTCTTGTAAGTTGTTGTATATATTTTTCGGGCTTTATATCAGGTGATGTTGGCCTTGTTACAGAGCGGATGGTGCTTCGAACAGGTAAGTCAGAAAGAATTTTTCGTTAGTGCTGAGTTTGTTAAGAGCGACAATAGCCACTTATAAGTTCACACCTGTTTATTGATTTCTTTTTGTTGCGTTGCAGCATGGCTCTGGCATGAAAGCTCGTTCAGAGCAGGCGAATTAGTAACTTCAGCTTTTAAACTATGTATCGCTTATGACCATTTCCAATAAGGAAATAATCTTGTGACGACTGGTCAGATTATCGGCTACTCTGATTAGGTTATTGTTTGATCCTGGTCAATGTAGTCGGATAGCTGTTACCGACTAAAAAACCTCTGTCTGATACAAATAAATACTAAAGAAGTACTCGAAATGTATCATATGGTCGGTTATGCTGTTGTTACTTCTCCGCATTATAAGCAGATGTCGGGGTGTAATTGGAACGGGGCAAAGACCCCAATCTCATATAAAAATAAAACGACGGCGTGTGTCACACACGCATGAGAAAGCCAGGAGATAGAGCGAATGACGAATATGAACTTCCTTAAGACGGCTGCAGCAGTAACACTGGGTGTGTCCCTGTCTGCAGGTGCTATGGCTGAAACTACACTGCGTGTAGCAAGCTGGCTGCCACCAACCCACCCACAGAACGCTGTGGTATGGCCTACCTGGTCTAAATGGGTTGAAGAAGCGACTGAAGGCCGTGTAAAGGTAGCGATTGAGTATGGTCTGGGTCACCCTAAGACTATGTTTGAGCTGGTTGAAGATGGTGTTGTTGATGCATCTTTCAGCTACCACGGTTACGTACCGGGTCGTTTCAAACTGACCCAGGCAGTTGAACAGCCACTGCTGGGTGTGGACGCTGAAGCAGCATCCGTTGCTCACTGGCGTATTCACAACAAATACTTTGCCAAGGCCGAGGAGCATGAAGGTCTGGAAGTAATTGGTCTGTTTACCCACGGTCCTGGTCAGATTCATATGGCTGAACCTGTTGCCTCTCTGGGTGAGCTGAAAGGCAAGAAAATCCGTCTGGGCGGTGGTGTTCAGGGTGAGATCGGTCACCGCATGGGTGTAACTGCTGTTGGTGCACCGGCGCCAAAAGTATACGAAATGATGCAGCAGGGTGTTATCGACGGTGTATTCATCCCAATGGGTGAACAGAAGTCGCTGCGCCTTAAAGAGGTTGCACGTAACGTTATCGCACTGCCAGGTGGTATGTACCTGGGTAGTTTCGCAATGTTCATGAACCCTGACTTCCTGGCTGATCTGGACGAGAAAGATCGTGAAGCGATCATGAACGTATCCGGTGAGAAACTGTCTGCAATGGCTGGTAAAGCATGGGATGCAGGTGATGCTGAAGGTCTGAAAGCTGCGCAGGACTCTGGTGTGAACATCACTATGGTTAAAGAAGGTGATGCACTGGCGGATGAGTTCAAGGCGCTGACCGAAGGTATGGATCAGGCGTTCCTGGAGTCTGTTTCTGACCGCGGTGTTGATGCAAAAGCGGCACTGGCTGAACTGCGCGAAGTAGCACGTAGCTATAAGTAAGTCCTACTGAAAGTTCTGCTGGCAGGGATTGCTTGCCAGTAGTTCTCCTGAACTGCGCTGCTAAGTGCAGCTCAGACATGCTTCTGAAAGGAGTCTTTTATGACTTTTAGTGCCTGGATTACAGCGCACTACGAAGAGAAGGGGCCGGTCGCCTGGCTGGCCTTTTTTCTTGAGTTGATTGCGGCCGTAACACTCTTTTTCCTGATGTTGCTGACCTGTGCGGATGTATTTGGTCGCTACTTTCTGGATAACGCTGTCGACGGAACGACTGAACTGACCGAGATGGGTATCGCCATTCTCGTGTTTGCTGAAATGCCGGTGATCACCTGGCGCGGTGGTCATGTGGTGGTGGATATTCTTGACCGGATGCTGGGCAATACCCTGATTAAAGTACTGGGTCTGTTGTCTGCGCTGCTGATCTCCACTTCACTGTATTTTCTGGCAACCCGTATCTATGCACTGGCGGCGCGTTCTTTCCGTCGCGGTGAGGTGACTGAATACCTGCAAATGCCGGTTGGCTATATCGTTGAGTATATCGCGATGATGAGCTGGGCCACAGCGGCGATGATGATCACCTACGGTATCTACCGCTTGCTGTTTATTGAGCGGGACTGATCCCGGTTTCAAAGATACGTTGAACACGTTACAGGGTTTTTCTGAATGATTACTGCACTTACAGGCTTTGCCATTCTGCTGCTGATTATCGTTGTGGTCCGGGTACCGATCGCGTTTGCGATGGGGCTGGTGGGCTTCTTCGGTTTCGCATACATGCAGGGCCTGAACTTCGACAACTTTATGGATTTCCGCTGGACCGGGGCGCTGTCGATGGCCTCCAAGCGGGTAATCGACACCGCGCAGGAATACAGCCTGTCGGTGATCCCTCTGTTTATTCTGATGGGTAACCTGGTGACCAAATCCGGGCTGTCCCATGAATTGTACCGGGCGTCTAATGCTTTCCTGGGCCATAAAAAAGGTGGCCTGTCGATGGCGACCGTCGTGGCTTGTGGTGGTTTCTCTGCGATCTGTGGATCCAGTCTGGCAACCTCTGCGACTATGGCCAAGGTAGCGATGCCGCCAATGCGTAAGTACGGCTACTCTGATGCGCTGGCGACGGCTTCTATCGCAGCTGGTGGTACGCTGGGTATCCTGATCCCGCCGTCAGTGATTCTGGTGATCTACGGTCTGCTGACCGAAACCAGTATCCGTGAGCTGTTCGCTGCCGGCTTTATCCCTGGCTTCCTGGGTATTCTGCTGTACCTGGCGGCGGTGCGCTATGTGGTATGGCGTAATCCTGAAGCGGGTCCTTGCGGTGAGAAGCTGTCCTGGCCTGAGCGTATTAAAGCGCTGAACGGTGTCTGGGGGGTACTGATCCTGTTTACCGTGGTGATGGGGGGTATCTATCTGGGTATCTTCACGCCGACGGAAGCGGCGGGTATCGGTGCTGGTGGTGCATTTATTATTGCGCTGAGTCGACGTTCCCTGACCTGGGGTAGCCTGTTCGATATTCTGACAGATACGGCGCGGACTTCCGCAATGCTGTTTGCGGTACTGATCGGTGCGCTGATCTTCTCAAACTTTATTAACCGTGCCGGTCTGCCTGCAGATCTGCTGGCGATGGTAAACAGCCTGGATGTGGCGCCGATGGTGGTGATCCTGGTGATCCTGCTGATCTACATCGTGTTGGGCATGGTGTTTGAGAGCCTGTCGATGCTGCTGCTGACGGTGCCGATCTTCTTCCCGCTGGTGCAGAGCCTGGGCTTTGATCTGGTGTGGTTCGGTATTGTGGTTGTGGTTGTAACCGAAATCAGTCTGATTACACCGCCGGTAGGGATGAACGTATTCGTACTCAGCGCAGTACTGCGGGATATCAAAGCCAGCACCATCTTCAAGGGGGTTACCCCGTTCTGGTGTGCAGATATCTTCCGTTTGGTACTGATCACACTGTTCTCTTCGATCTCACTGTTCCTGCCGGAACTGCTGTATCGATAACTAATGGTTTAATCGAAAAGGGCCCCTGTGGGGCCTTTTTTGTAAGAGCGCTCTGCTAAGAGCTTTTTGCTAAGGGCTCTTCGTTAAAGGCTTTCTGAAAAGGAGATATTCATGCTTCCTGATGTTAAAAAAATTCTTTACGCCTCTGACATTGATAAAGGTTCCCGGCCGGCGTTCCGTGCGGCAGTCAGCCTTTGCGGTCATTACAATTCAGAGATTACCTTTCTTCATGTAATTGAGCCGCTCAGCTCATCGGCGAAAAGCATCGTGGAAACGATGATGAACGATGAGTCACTGCATGAGCTTCATGATCAGAGTATTCAGAATCTGCGCGACAAGCTGAAACAGCGGATTGATCATTTCTGCGAAACGGAACTGGAAGAAAACGAGATGCTGTCTGAAGGACAGGCCCGGGCCCGTGTCGAGGAAGGTACTCCCTGGAAAACGATTCTCAGTGTTGCCGATGATATTGATGCTGATGTGATTGTTATGGGTACCCGTACTCATTCATCGGTTGGCCAGTTCCTGCTGGGATCAACAGCAAACAAAGTGATGCAGAACAGTAAACGTCCGGTGCTGATCGTACCCCTGAAATCCTGATGGTTTTTCCATATTGAGGCTAATCACTGCTGATCATTTCCTTGTAGGAAAAAATATTGTTCGTCAGCAGTGGTTATCCATATGAGTTGATTTCGGTATCTTTGACTCATATCAGCACCCTTCGGGTGCAGGAAACGATTGATCGGAATCTATGCTGGCCCATCCGGGCAGATCAATCTGCCACTGAGGTGCTTTCGCAAGCGCCCCAATAATAACTCTTGAATAAGAACTTTATTAAGTTAGGAACTCAAAATGGCGAAGAAACCCTTTGCATCCTCAGCGGATCTTGGTGAAAAGACAGAAACTCTGGAAGTCCTGGCTGATGGCGTGTTTGCGCTGACAGCAGAAGGTGATCCAAACGTATGTGCCGTTGAAGGTGAAGACTTCATCGTTGCATTTGAGGCCCGTGCGACTCCAAAAGCAGCAAATGACTGGCTGGAGCAGCTGCGTCAGCATACCGACAAGCCTGTTAAGTATCTGGTGCTGTCTCACTATCACGCGGTACGTGTACTGGGTGCATCTGCGTTTGGTGCTGAGTCAATCATCGCTCACGAAAAGACCAAGTTCCTGATCGAAGAGCGCGGTATGCAGGACTGGGCTTCTGAATACGGTCGTATGCCACGCCTGTTCCGTGAGCCGGACGGTATTCCTGGTCTGACGCACCCTGATATCGTCTTCAATGACCGTCTGGAGATTCCTCTGGGTGGTGATCGTGGCAGCCTGATTCTGGAATACTGTGGTCGTGGCCACACTGCGGGTGACATTGTTGCTTGGATTCCTAAGCACAAAATCCTGTTCGCAGGTGATCTGGTAGAAGCGGCTGCTGCGCTGTACACCGGCGATGCGTTCCACTTCGACTGGTCAAGTGAAACGCTGGACAAGGTTAAGTCTTACGAGGCAGAAGTACTGGTAGGCGGTCGTGGTGCGGTTGCTCGTGGTCGTGACGAAGTGGATGCGGCGATTGAACAGACCCGTGGCTTCCTGACCGGTATGATCGAAAAAGTCGGTGAAGTACATAAGCGTGGTGGCTCCCTGAAAGAAGCATTTGAGGCGACTCACGAACACCTGAATCCTAAGTTTGGTATGTGGCCGATCTTCGAGCACTGCCTGCCATTCGACGTACAGCGTCTGTGGGATGAGTTTGAAGGTATTGACTGGCCGCGCATCTGGACCGATGAGCGTGACCAGGAAGTATGGGATCAACTGCAGGACTGATCCGGCAGAACCTGAAAAGGCGGCATTAGCCGCCTTTTTTGTACCCGGAGATAATAATTATTGCGATACGGGAAGCAATCTTGTGTCCGTGTACCGGCGCTGTTAATCTCAGATCAGACACTTAAAGGGGAGTAATCGTAATGGATGTACTGTCAGCAATGGGCGTATTTGTACGCGTTGTCGACCTTAAAAGCTTTTCGCTGGCTGCCTCGGAACTCGGTATCTCCAGCTCCTCTGTCAGTAAGCAGATTTCGCATCTGGAGCAGCATGTTGGAGCACGCCTTCTGCAGCGTACAACCCGCCGCCTGAGTGTGACTGAGGTGGGGGCCGCATATTACGAGAAATGTCAGCAGATTCTTTCTGAAGTGGAAGAAGCGGAGAACCTGGTTTCTCAGTTGCAGGGTAAACCCCGTGGTGTATTGAGAATTAACTGTAACATGACCTTCGGACAGCTATTGCTGGCCAAGGCTATTCCTGAGTTCATGGCCGCTTATCCGGATATCCAGTTTGATGTCACACTGGATGATGGAGAGGTGGATCTGATCCGTGATGGTTTCGATCTGGCCTTACGGATCACCCATCCCAATCTGCCGGATTCCAGTCTGATCGCCCGGGAGATTGCCTCCATTCCGATGTTTATCTGCGCCAGCCCTGAGTATCTGGCGATGCATGGTTGCCCGGAAAAGCCGGACGACCTGAAAGATCATAACTGTCTTGTGTTCATGCTGGCATCCAACGCCAACAACTGGACGCTCTCAAATGAAGAGGGCAGTCAGACGGTTCAGGTGAGCGGTGATCTTAAAGCGAATAACAGTCTGGTGGTTCGTCAGGCTGTTCTGGCGCACCATGGTCTGGCTAATCTGGCGTCGTTTGTGATCGAGCGTTTTGTCGAAGCCGGGCAGATTAAAGTGTTGTTCCCCGGATATGAGCCAGAGCGTCTGAGTCTGTTCGCGGTGTATCCTGATCGAAAATATATGTCGCCGAAGGTCAGCCTGTTTATTGAGTTCTTTAAGGACTGGCTGGAAGAGAATCTGCAGCAAGAATTTATGATCTGATTCCTTCCTGATTCAGGTCTTGGTATCTGATATTACAATAAGTTGTGGCTTTAATTGTATTTCATAACTAATTGAAATATATGGTATTTGAACTTATTTTCCCTTTCCTTTTTTTGTTTCCAAATTTGAAATAATGTTATGCGTGCCGGGTGGATTATCTATCCGGCTGAATTCGCTATCTTGAACATACACAAGAGATCTCTCTGACATAAAATTAGAATTTAGAGTGCGAGATAATGTTCAAGACATACACATTCCCTGAGTTTGACTATGTCCGCTCCGCTGATCAGGATGCTGCCGGTGCTACCCATCATCCTGTGATTGTTGTCGGCGCTGGCCCTATCGGTATGGCTGCGGCTATCGACTTCGCCCAGTATGGCGTTAACGTAGTTGTACTGGACGACAACAACACTGTGAGTGTTGGTTCCCGAGCGGTTTGCTACGCTAAGCGTTTTCTGGATATTTCAGACCGTCTGGGTATCGGTCAGCGTTGCATCGATAAAGGTGTGACCTGGAACCTGGGGCGTGTGTTCTTTGAAGATGAAGAGATCTATAACTTCAACATGCTGCCGGAAGAGCATCACCGTCGTCCTGGCTTTATCAACCTGCAGCAATACTACCTTGAAGAGTACATGGTTGACCGCGTCAATGAGCTGGAAGCGGCTGATCTGCGCTGGAAAAACAAGGTCGTTAAAGTTGATCAGACCGATGATGTGGTTCGTCTGACGGTAGAAACGCCTGAAGGTCCGTATGAGCTGACCTGTGATTACCTGGTTGCCTGTGACGGTGCCAGCAGTAATGTTCGCTCTCAGTGTGGTCTGGAATCTAAAGGTCAGATTTTCCACGACCGCTTCCTGATCGCTGACGTAATCATGGACCCTAAGAACTTCCCGCCTGAGCGTTGGTTCTGGTTCAACCCTCCGTTCCATGAAGGTCAGTCCACGCTGCTTCACCGTCAGGCCGATAATGTCTGGCGTATCGACTTCGATCTGGGTTGGGATGCCGATCCGGAAGAGGAGAAGAAGCCGGAGAACATCATTCCACGGGTCAAAGCGTTCCTGGGTGAGGATGTTGAGTTCGAACTCGAGTGGGCGTCTGTCTACACATTTACCTGCCGTCGTATGGATGAATTCCGTCACGGTCGTATTTTCTTTGCCGGCGACGCAGCGCATCAGGTATCACCATTCGGTGCCCGTGGCGCTAACTCCGGTATCGAAGATACCGATAACCTGACCTGGAAAATCAAGGCGGTTATGGATGGTCTGGCGCCAGTTGAGCTGCTGAACAGCTACTCTGATGAGCGTACCTTTGCCGCGGATGAGAATATCCTTAACTCTACCCGCAGTACTGACTTCATTACGCCGAAGAACGAGCAGAACCGGGTATTCCGTGATGCGGTACTGAAGCTGGCGAAGAACTACACTTTCGCCCGTCCTCTGGTCAACTCTGGGCGTCTGTCAGTACCACCATTCCTGACAGAGTCCTGGCTGAACACAGAAGATGCCGACAAGTTCGACTGTAAAGTCGTACCGGGTGCGCCGTGTACTGATGGTCCGATCCAGCGCAATGGTGAAGAGACTTTCCTGCTGTCCTCTCTGGGCAATACCTTTAACGGTCTGCTGTTTGTTGAGAATCGCAGTGATGCTGAAGCAGCAGTACTTGAACAGTTGGGACAACTGGCACAGTTGCCAATGCCGGTGAAGACATTCCTGGTTTCTAACCATGAAATGGATCTGCAACTGCCAGAAGGTGTTGAGCTGGTTGTTGATAGCAAAGGTGTCGTAAAACAGCGTCTGGATGCGCAGGCAGGTACTTTCTACCTGACCCGTCCGGATCAGTTGGTAACTGCGCGTATGCGTCAGTTTAATAAGGCGGGAGTTATCGCCGCACAAAGCAAAGCACTGGGTAATAAATAAGAGAGATAAGATTATGGCAAACCTGATTATTGAGCCAAACCTGCCGGATGCGGATGCTTTTTATAAAGAACTGACCGATCTGCACCGCGACCTGAATAACGAGCAGAGCCGCGATGTGAACGCCCGGTTGATCCTCCTGTTGAGCAACCATATCGGTGATCATGAGGCATTATCCCAGGCAATGAACATCGCCCGGGAGCATATTCCACCGCAAGGGGAATAAGCCCTGAAGCCATAGCCCGGACCTGTTCCGGGCTTTGTTGTTTCTGGTGGCCATGAAATTGCTGCTGATTGTCACAACCGGGTAGAGGACTGAATATGAAACTGGGATCGTTGAAGCGGGGGCGTGATGGCGCTCTGGTGGTGATATCCAGAGACCTTCTGCGCAAGGTAGAGGTAACTGATATTGCACCGACCCTGCAGGCTGCGTTGGATGATTGGGCGACTGTATCTGTACGACTGAAGGGCGTATACGAAGCACTCAACCAGGGCTATATTGATTCAGAGCCTCTGTGCCTGAAAGAACTGGATGCACCCTTGCCAAGGGCGTACCAGTGGGTGGATGGTTCCGCTTATCTCAACCATTCAAGACTGATGCGTCAGGCCCGTAATGCTGAATTACCACCGTCTTTCTACAGCGACCCCCTGATCTATCAGGGCGGCTCAGACCATTTTATTGCCGGCCAGAGTGATATCAGCCTGCCGACCGATCGCTGGGGTGCCGATTTTGAGGCTGAAATAGCAGTCATTACCGATGACATTCCTTTAGGAGCCACAGAGCAACAGGCTGCTGATGCGATCAGACTGTTAGTGCTTGTGAATGACGTATCCCTGCGTAATCTGATTCCTGCAGAACTGGCTAAAGGGTTTGGCTTCTATCAGGGTAAGCCCGCCAGCGCGCTGTCTCCTGTTTGTGTGACACCCGATGAACTGGGTGACAGCTGGCAGGATTCTAAGCTTAGCCTGCCACTGCAGATTTACTACAATGAGCAACTGTTCGGTTGTCCTGATGCGGGTCAGGATATGCATTTTAGTTTTGCGCGCTTACTGAATCATATGGCCAGAACACGGGCGGTAGGCGCTGGAACTCTGGTCGGGTCTGGTACTGTAAGTAACCAACAGAGTGCCCCTTATCTGCCTGAAGATGGCGGTCTCGGCTTCAGCTGCATTGCTGAAGCAAGAATGGTCGAAATGATCGAATACGGTCGGCCAAGCACACCGTTTATGCGTTTTGGTGATCGTATCCGTATTGAAATGAATGATACAGAGGGGCAGAGCCTGTTCGGTGCTATCGATCAGACCCTGCAGCCTTCACAGTAGGCCTTTCAAAGGCGAATGGATAACTCCTTTTTTTACGGGATGAAATTATGATTCTGTTTGATTATTGCCGCTCTTCAGCGGCTTACCGGGTGCGAATCGCACTGAACTATAAAGGCCTGCCTTATGAGCAGGTGCCAGTAAGCCTTTTGGATGGAGATCAGTGTTCTGAAGCCCATCTTGCGCGTAACCCGCAGGGATTGGTGCCGGCCTTACAGGATGGCGATCTAATATTGAATCAGTCGCTGGCGATCTGTGAGTACCTGGATGATGAATATCCGGATACCGAAAAGCTGTTACCGGCTATCGCTTCTGAAAAAGCAAAAGTCCGTGCGATGGCACAACTGATTGCCTGTGATATTCATCCGGTTAATAATCTGCGTATGCTCAAGTATATGGTGGCTGAATTAGGTGCAACGGATGAGCAGAAAACCACCTGGTATCAGCACTGGATCTATAAAGGCTTTGATGCGCTGGAGGTGATTCTGGCCGATACTGCTGGCGAATACTGCTTTGGCGACAGCGTCACGCTGGCTGATCTTTGTCTGGTGCCGCAAGTGTTTAATGCTAACCGTTTTAAGTGCGATATGAGCCGCTATCCGAACATTGTCCGGGTCAACGAGAACTGTCTCAAACTTAAAGCATTTGCCGATGCTCATCCGGATCTGCAACCGGGCGCATGATATCGGTTGTCTCAGCAATAAAAAAGACCGCATCATGCGGTCTTTTTTATTGTCAGCCTAAAACCACCTCCTATGGAGGTGGTGATCGTTTACTCGAGGCT
>JAOXSA010000001.1 GCA_025800245.1 Amphritea sp.
ACAGTACCGTTTAGATATATATCTAAATTAAAAGACTCACGGAGTTTTTTAGACCAGCGCCCTACATCATTAGAAAGGCACCAAATAGGAATTTCTTTATCTGATGCCAGATCTAAAAACTCATCTAATCCTGCTACGAGTTCATACCTTGATAGGTAAGAATCTTCCATACTTGAATCCAGGCCAACCTGCAACCAGAAATCATCTGCCGAAATGTGACCAAGACTAGCACTCAAATATGCATCATTAATCTTTGCCTCATCTAGCTCTCCGCCGCTTTCTTTGACAAAAGGCACAAGCAATTCAGCCACATCATCTGCCGCTTTGAAGATAACCCCCATGGCATCAAGTACGATACATTTCATATTGACTCTCTAACGCTTTTAGCATGGACGCGTGCAGTTTGCGCGTCCTATGCCTAAACTTGTTAACACTGAATTACGCTCGAGCAGGGTATACATGATATCGATTGCTTTCAGTGTGCTCGATGATGACAGAATCACCCGCCTTGAGGCCGTGTACTTTAAAAAACTCTTTTACCCACGATCGCTTACGGAATATTTTCTTATCACCTGCAATATCAGTTAGAACGGGCTCATTGATTCCGCTGTGAACTTCAAGCAGTGTATCCGCCTGTGATTCTATATTTGCCCCACCAACTGAATTTTCAGGAAAAAACTCTATTACTGATGACAAATAGAGATGGTCATTATTGATATTTCCCTGAGTAAGCTCAATTTTTACGTACTGCATTTTACTTCCTGTAGAGTGTTAACGCTTAAAGCAGCCGCACAGCATGCGTCGGATGCCTTTGTTTGTTAAACATCACTGTAACAACTTCTTAGCAAGGTCAGACAAAACCTCCCTACCTTCCTTAGACTGAAGTATCCCTTTCATAACTTTTAGTAATCTTGTGCCAGCAGTTTTGTACCAAACTCCCTTTGGGTAAACTCTTAAGTCAGATTTGCTTTTTTCAATCGCCCCCTCAATTCTCTGGGTTTCTTCAGGCGTAAAACTAAATTGTTCTTCTAGGTCAGAAACTCTTTTATGAAGCTCATCTAGCTTTGATTTTATAGCGTTTTCTTCATGTTCTTCAAAGTAAGACTCAGGATCTTCGAGATTTTCATCGATACTTTTTTGAAAATTTTCAGTGAGTTCATCAATCGTTGAGCGTAATGACGTTTTAGAACTAATTAAATCCTCTCTAATACTGCCCACCCAATCAGAAATCCTTCTAATAGCAGAATCTATATCATCATGTGTTCTCGATTCATGGTTCTTATAGGTTCCTGGCTTTTCTATAGTTCTGATAAGCTTTTTAGCACGCCCTTGCCCAGTCATTGCTAGCACTGAACCAATAGAACCGCCTGAATAGGTTTCATCAAGAACGAAGGTATATTTCGGTAATGCTTTAAAAGTAATCTGTGCAAGTACAGACGAATCATCTGGAAAGTGAGAATCAAAGTCTTCTACACAAAAATCTCCGTACTCGAGATAATCAAGGATTTTATTGATAACTGAATTTCTAAGTGCTGGCATGAAACCCTGATTCCTATTGATGTTTAACGCCTCCATCAAGCGCCGGAGAATGCGGTCGCGTGGATGGGCTTTTAGATATTCATTGCAATTTTTGGTAGTGGATACCCTTCAGCTTTATGCTCTTCAATATCCTTGTATACGACATCCATTTTTATGATGTTTTCACCCATTGTTTTTGCAGAAGCTGCGAAGAAGGCTATAAACGCAGCTTTTCGCCCAGGTTGCAATCTAATCATGAATTCGCATAGTAATGTAGCTGAACCCTCATAAACCTCGAAGAAAGGTTGGTTCCAGAAATGACAACCATAGATGAAAACAAATTCTTCTGCTGGCTTAGAGTAATCTATGTCTTGGACATTTGAGCTTTTCAGGTATATTTCTGCTGCACTCTTAATACCTTTTAGAAAGATCATTGCAGGACCTTCTTTTTTCATCCAAGACTGATGGGCAAGCATTACTTCTTCAGGATTTTCAGATTCCAATATTGGTTTTAATTCTGAAAATATTTGATACTGGGTAACCAATTCAGTTATCGAAGAAACATTACCGTTTGCTTTTATTGCTCTCTCTTCAGCTGACTCTAAAATATTTTTTGCAGTCTGAAGTAAATCTCTATGATTTGCTTCTTTCAGATATTTGAACTGAATTTTAAATTGGTTTTTTTGGTCATCTAACTGTTTTGATTGATACATTAAGCTTGCAGTAAACCACAAAACCGCAAGCAAACTGCCACCTGCGGCAATAATACTTCCGTATGATGAGAGTTGATTTATATCAAGATAAACTATTGCAACTATTACCAAGGTTATAATAGTGATTGTTATCCCGATCAAAATCTTAAAATTTGGCACTAAACCTCCTTGAGCATCTAACATTTTAATAACGAGCCAGCGCGTTTTTCTTCCACGAGGAAAAACCAAAAAAGCTATAAGCGTATGAATGCATTGAGATTTCAGATAGCACTGCCATTTTCCTCCGATAAAAACGAGCGTGCGTGTTTTGATGATTGGCCGTGCGCGTTATCCTGCACAGCTGCTTCCCTAAGTGCTTAATATCTAATCAATTTCGTAAGAATGCAAGTGTAAAAACGAGCCAAAAGTTCTGGACTTATCCCAATATACTGTACGGATAACCAGACTTTAGCTGTCGCTTATACACAAGACCAAACTCGTGGTTTTCGTAATAAGCTTTGTTGCTGAGATAGCCCACGGGCTAAACCCATAGCGCCCTTCCGATTCGCAATCCAAGTACAAAAAAGCCGACTCAAAGCCGGCTTAGCGTCGCACTGCAGACTATCTGAAATGACTTAACCAGATATTCGCCAGACTCCTCTGCTGCTCCGCTGGCAATTCGAGTATCTCTTCTGCTTCCTGCTGCCCTTCCAGATAGAAAGCCCCTGCCAGCATCTCTGCTTCGACCAGGAACACATAGGGCCCCAGTTCGGCGTTATGGATAAAGTTGATGGCATTGCCCTCATTGGCCAGATAGAAATACTGCCCCAACTGCTCGTATCGGCTGATATATTGGGTAACCGGGCTGATCCCGAACATCGAGGCGGTTTTGGACAGGTCCAGCTCGTCATCCGAGGAGGTCACCGAAAAGATAAAGGCGCCGTTCTTGATCCTGTTAAAGTCCCGGTGGCATAGAGACTGATTGCCAGTGGCACAGAAGATCATATCGCTCTGTCGCAGTGCTTCATCCTTATCAATAAGATCAAAGCCCATCGCTTTTGCCTCAATGGCCCGGATCGGATCAATCTCCACCACCTTGGTGTTGATGTTTTTCATATGCAGCGATTCCGCGATTGCCCTGCCAATCTTTCCGTAGCCAAATACCGCTGCGTTGCCACCATTCATAATCAGATGACACTCGCGCATTAACGCTTCTGCAGAGTAGACAATCGATTGCCCTGTCAGATAATCCTCCGGGGCCTTCAGAGGGCTTCTGGCGGTTGAGATAACGGGGACTCTGAGCTCACTTAAGCTTTGGTATCGCTGGTGTCCGTTCTCGGTCATCTCGACCACGCCGACCAGCTCATTGTCCAGATGGTCGGGCAACTGATTCAGTGCGGGCGCGAAATAGCCGCCGATATCTAACAGCACGATCCTCTTCTGCTGACAGACTGAGTTGATCAGATCGGCCAGGTACTCCGGATCAGTCAGCCGACATCGGTCAGCGATCTCAGTCCGGACCTCCTGACTGAAATGCTCAACCGCCTCCGGGTTAGCGCTGCGGGGTTTAGGCAGAAGCAATATCAGCTTCTCCATCTGTTGCAGATAACGGATAAACACCTGCTCTTCATCCAGTAGATGAGCGATCACGACAAACTTAAGATCGGGGGAATTCAAAGACTGAATATCTTCAAAGAAATGGGCAGCCTTGGAAAATAACGGATTCATTTTCATACTCCTTTGTTGAAATACTGCGTACCAACCCAAATCCCGGGTCGGATAAAGAAGCATGCCGTAAGCAATTACTGATTAAAATAAATTGGATATACCGGGCTGAAGACCATAGCCGCTCTGACTAAGAACTGGTTTTCAAAGCTTTTGTAATTGAACTTGCAGCGAGGCAACTGCATGGATGAATCGGAGCAATTTATCGGCACGAGGACGTGCCTCGCTACCTGAAAGCAGAACATACTTTCCAGGTCATGGCTTTAAGAAAACAAAAAACCGGCCATCAGGCCGGTTTTTTTCTAACGCAAAGATAGGGTTACAGCATCTCAACCGCCACTGCAGTGGCTTCACCACCACCGATACACAGAGACGCAACGCCCTTCTTCAGGCCGCGGTTCTTCAGTGCGTACAGCAGCGTTACCATAATACGGGAACCGGAAGAACCGATCGGGTGACCCAGTGCGCAGGCACCGCCGTTAACGTTTACTTTGTCGGCATCCAGACCCAGTTCGCTGATCGCCAGCATAGAAACTACTGCAAAGGCTTCGTTGATTTCGTACAGATCAACGTCTTCTTTGCTCCAGCCTGCACGGTCCAGTACTTTCTCAATCGCACCGATTGGCGCAATGGTGAATTCTGCTGGCAGTTGAGCGTGGGTAGAGTGTGCCTTGATACGAGCCAGGGGTTTCAGGCCACGCTTTTCAGCTTCTGATTCTTTCATCAGCACCAGCGCAGAACCACCGTCAGAGATAGAGCTGGAGTTTGCTGCAGTCACAGTACCGTCTTTCTTGAACGCAGGTTTCAGTTGACGGATCTTATCGATGCGTGCGTTGCCTGGCTGCTCATCGGTATCGACAACGGTTTCACCGCGACGGGACTGGATAGTCACTGGTGCGATCTCATCTTTGAATGCACCGGTTTCGATAGCGCTGATCGCTTTATTCAGAGAACCGATAGCAAAGTCATCCATCGCTTCACGGGTAACGCTGTAGTCATCGGCGCTCTTCTGCGCGTAAGTACCCATCAGACCGCCTTCGTAGGCATCTTCCAGACCATCAAAGAACATGTGGTCGATCGCCTGCTGGTGACCCATACGCATACCGGCGCGGGCTTTTGGCAGCAGATACGGTGCCTGACTCATGTTTTCCATACCACCGGCAACCATCACGTCTACCTGACCGGCAGCGATCTGATCGTGTGCCAGCATTACGGCCTTCATACCAGAACCACACATCTTATTGATGGTAGTAGCACCAGCAGCATCCGGAATACCAGCCTTACGGGAAGCCTGACGTGCCGGCGCCTGACCCAGACCAGCAGGCAGTACACAACCCATCACAACTTCATCAACATCCGCGCCCTGAATACCGGCACGCTCCAGTGCAGACTCAATCGCCGTGGCACACAGATCCGGTGCACGGACATCGCTCAGAGAACCCATCATACCGCCCATCGGTGTACGGGCAGCGCTTACAATAACAATAGAATCCTGACTCATCTTTCTCTCTCCACTGCCCGGCCATATTCAGTTGCCGGGCTTTGACAGCAAAAAGGGACGCTTAGCGTCCCTTTTCTATACCACTAATATTAGTTGAAGTTCTTCTTCACCAGCTTCTGGAATTCACCCACGATACCGCTACGGAATGCCAGTACACAGACGATGAAGATAACGCCCATGATGATATGGATGTAGTTACCCAGCTCACCACCGGACATGTAGTTCTGAATGGTTACTACCACACCAGCACCTACCAGAGGACCGAAGATAGTACCCATACCACCCAGCAGGGTCATCAGTACCACCTCACCGGACATGTGCCAGTGCACATCGGTCAGGGATGCCAGCTGGAATACCAGAGTCTTGGTAGAACCGGCCAGACCAGCCAGTGCAGCAGAGATTACAAACGCTGCCCACTTGTAGTCATTCACGTTGTAGCCCAGAGATACTGCACGCGGCTCGTTTTCACGGATCGCTTTCAGAATCTGACCGAACGGTGAATGTACGGTACGGTGAACCATCCAGAAACCGAACAGGAAGATCGCCAGTACGAAGTAGTACATAGTCATGTTGTCAGACAGATCGATCATGCCTAGCAGCTTGCCACGCGGTACACCCTGCAGACCATCCTCACCACCGGTCCACGGTGCCTGAAGGTAGAAGAAGAATGCCAGCTGAGCCAGCGCCAGGGTTACCATCGCAAAGTAGATACCTTCACGTTTAACCGCCAGCTTACCGTAGATACCACCCAGTACTGCCGCACAAGCGGTACCCGCCAGGATACCCAGTTCCGGAGAAATACCGGTTTGCAGCATCAGATAACCGGTAACATAACCACCGGTACCCAGGAATGCAGCGTGACCGAAGGACAGTAGTCCGACAAAGCCCAGCAGCAGGTTAAAGGCACAGGCGAACAGTGCAAAACACAGCACCTTCATCAGGAAGACCGGGTAAACAACGGTCGGCGCAACCAGTGCCAGTGCCAGCAGAAATACGTATAGCTTATTAATTTTCATGGCTGTACTCCTTACGCTTCTTTACCAAACAGACCGGCAGGCTTAAGCAGCAGCACGATCACCATGAACATGAAGATAACGGTGGTAGAGGCTTCCGGATAGAAGAACTTGGTCAGACCTTCCACGACGCCCATCAGCAGGCCGGTCAGGATGGCACCACCGATGGAGCCCATGCCGCCGATTACTACGATAGCGAATACCACGATCAGAATATTGGAGCCCATTTCAGGACTTACTGAGTAAACCGGAGCAGCCAGTACACCGGCAAAGCCTGCCAGGGCAACACCAAAACCGAAGGTCAGCGTGGTGATCAGCGGTACGTTGATACCGAAGCCCTGCATCAGTTGCGGGTTTTCAGTACCGGCACGCAGGTAAGCACCCAGCTTGGTTTTCTCAATCACCCACCAGGTACCCAGACACACGATCAGCGAGCTGACGATGATCCATGCGCGGTAGTTAGGCAGGTACATGAATGGCAGTTTAGTACCACCTTTCAGTTCAGCCGGAATGGAGTAAGGCAGACCGGAAGAACCATAAATATGTGTGAACAGACCCTGCAGAATCAGTGCAATACCGAAGGTCAGCAGCAGACTGTAGAGGTGATCCTCATTGGCGATCGGACGGACCAGATAGCGTTCTATCAGAATCGCGATACCACCAACAGCAATCGGCACCAGAATCAGCGCGACCCAGTAGTTGATACCCATGTAGTTCAGGGCCATCCAGGCAAAGAAAGCGCCGAGCATATACATCGCGCCCTGCGCGAAGTTAATAATTTTTAACAGACCAAAAATAATCGCCAGACCGAGACTCAGCAGCGCGTAGAATGAACCATTGATCAGGCCCACCAGCAGCTGTCCGGACAGCGCAAACAGATTAATACCAAATAACGTCGCCATACCATCACCTAAAAACGAACAAAAGGAGTTGTGCGAAGCTGCTTTCACACAGCTCCTTTAAGATAAAGCTGGGGGTGAGTGCTAAGCAGCTGCACCCCCTAAGTCCAAGCAGGAATTACTTGAAGTCACACTGAGGCAGCATTGGGTTGAACGCTACGTCACCCGGAATGGTTGCTTCAATGTTGTAGATGTCGTCTTCAGACTTACGGCTTGCAGCATCCTTGATGGATACCAGCAGCATGTCGTGAACCATACGACCGTCGTTACGCAGGTAAGCGTTACGGGCGAAGAAGTCATTCGGCTTGGTAGACTTCATCTGCTTCATTACTGCATCAGCATCGTCAGTACCCGCTGCTTTGATCGCATTCAGGTAGTGCATAGTCATAGAGTAAGCACCTGCCTGACCCATTGCAGGGATAGAACCGTGACGCTCTTTGAATCGTGCAGACCACTCACGAGTCTGGTCATCCATATCCCAGTAGAAGCCAGTAGTCGCTTTCATGCCTGCAGCGATTGCAGGATCCAGCGCCTTAGCGTTGTGGGTGAATACCAGCAGACCTGCTACATCAGCAGTTTCAGTCAGACCGAATTCTGCAGAGGTTTTCAGCGCGTTAACGAAGTCAGCACCAGCGTTTGCCAGACCTACTACGTCAGCACCGGAAGCCTGCGCCTGCAGTACGTAAGAGGAGAAGTCAGTTGTACCCAGTGGTGCACGAACCGCGCCCACTACTTCACCGCCGGAAGACTCAATTACTTTAGAAGCGATACCTTCCAGGGCGTGGCCGAATGCATAGTCCGCAGTGATGAAGAACCATTTCTTCTTACCTGCGTCTACCATTGGCTTCACAGTACCGTTTGCCAGTGCGGCAACGTTGTAGGTCCAGTGAACGTTATATGGAGAACATGCTTTAGTGGTGAACGCGTGGCTTGCAGAAGTAGAGATCAGCGCGATCTTCTTCGCGTCAGTCAGTACTTTAGTTACCGCACCAGTTACAGAGGAAGCTACCAGACCGTTAACCGCGTCTACACCTTCATCTTCAACCCACTGACGAACTTTTGCAGAACCTACGTCCGGCTTGTTCTGGTCATCAGCACTTACTACTTCGATTGGCTTACCCAGTACGGTACCACCGAAGTCTTCAACTGCCATTTCAACAGCTGTTACACAACCTTTACCACAGATATCAGCGTATACACCGCCCATATCCGCCAGTACACCGATCTTTACTACGTCGTCGGATACACCAGCCGCCTGTACACCAGTAGCCGCTGCTACGCTCATTGCCGCTGCCAGTAAGGTCTTTTTCATTGCTTTCATGTTGTTACTCCTGCTTGAGCATTTTTATTTTTATCGAACTTCAAGGGAATTGGGTGCAGAGCACTCTGCTTATACACCCAGTAAGGTATTCAACTGTTCCGTCTTCGCTTCCAGTTCATGCGCATGTACCTCTTCTACGATATGGCCGTGTTCCATAACGTAGTGGCGATCCGCAATCGGGGCGGCGAAACGGAAGTTCTGCTCGACCAGCAGAATGGTCAGGCCACGCTCTTTCAGCATCACCAGAACTTCTGCAAGTTTTTGCACGATTACCGGAGCCAGACCTTCTGTAATCTCATCGAGCAGCAGGATATTTGCACCGGTTCGCAGAATACGGGCCATCGCCAGCATCTGCTGTTCCCCGCCGGAGAGGCGTGTGCCCTGGCTATAACGACGCTCAGCCAGGTTCGGGAAAATTTCATAGATCTCTTCGACACTCATACCGTCAGAGCGCACGTTCGGCGGCAGCATCAGGTTTTCTTCCACATTCAGACTAGAGAAGATGCCGCGCTCTTCCGGGCAGTAACCCACACCCAGGTGCGCAATTTTGTGCGCCGGCATATCAATGGTCTCGTTACCATTGATATTGATAGAGCCGGTACGACGGCCAACCATGTTCATGATTGACTTAAGGGTGGTCGAACGACCGGAACCGTTACGGCCCAGCAGAGTAACAAGCTCACCCTGCATAATAGTCATATCGATACCGTGCAGAATATGAGACTCACCGTAATAGGAATGCAGATCTACAATACGGATTTTTTCACCGGTAGTGCTCATTCTACGGTCTCCTTCTCAGCAGCATTTGCAGCCGCATGTGCCTGGGCTACTTCATCATCAGCTTCAACACCCATGTAAGCTTCACGTACACGTGGATCCTGAGACACCGTCTCATAATCACCTTCGGTCAGAATGGCACCCCGCTGCAGTACGGTAATCTGGTCAGCCAGTTTCGCTACTACGTGCAGGTTGTGTTCTACCATCAGGATGGTGCGGTTGGCGGATACCTTCTTAATCAGGTCAGCAACTACACCCACATCCTCGTGGCCCATACCCTGGGTTGGCTCATCCAGCAGCAGCATTTCAGGATCAAGCGCCAGTGTGGTGGCGATCTCCAGTGCACGCTTACTACCGTATGGCAGGTCAACCGTGATCGCGTTAGCGAAGCTACGCAGACCGACTTCGTCCAGCAGCTCCAGTGCGCGATCATTCAGCTTGTCCAGCACCTTCTCTGATTTCCAGAAGTGGAAGCTGTTGCCTTCATTACGCTGCAGCGCAATGCGTACGTTTTCCAGTACGGTCAGGTGCGGGAATACAGCGGAGATCTGAAACGAACGAACGATACCTTTACGGGCAATCGCAGCCGACTTCATAGAAGTAATGTCTTCACCGTTATAAAGAATCGTACCGGTGGTCGGAGTCAGAAATTTTGTCAGCAGGTTAAATACCGTGGTCTTACCAGCACCATTCGGGCCGATAAGCGCATGGATTGTTCCGCGCTTAACTTTCAGATTTACATCGTCAACGGCGGTAAAGCCCTTGAATTCCTTGACCAGATTTCTGGTCTCGAGAACGTAGTCGGCACTCATGCAGAACCAGCCTCTCACATGTTTGTTTTTATTATCTAAAGGGCAAAACGATCATATGCCCATATCAGCCTTGAGATCGAAGTTAGCAATTTCCCTTACTGGTTAACAAGTACTACTTTAGTCTAATAAAAAACACAAAAATCAATTTATCCTTTTATTTTCATATAGTTATAAACCCTCTACACCTAAAGGCTTATATAAGAACATTCCCTTATTTACTTTACGTTTACGTAAACTTCCGCTACATTTTAACCATCGACAGTAAAGATACTCAGTAGAAGATCTTAGTTATGAATACCAAGACCTATTCAATCAGCGAGCTGGCCAGTGAGTTTGATGTAACAACACGCAGCATTCGCTTTTATGAGGATCAGCAGTTGCTGTTTCCAGGCCGCCGGGGCCAGACCCGTATCTACAGTTCTCAGGACCGCGTACGTCTGAAACTGATTCTGCGGGGCAAACGCCTGGGTTTCTCCTTAGCCGAGACACGTGAATTGTTCGAGCTATGGGATGAAACACAGACCGGCAGCATGAAGCAGTTGCAACTGCTGATGACAAAGATAGAAGAGAAGAAAGCTGCGCTTGAACAGCAGCTTCAGGACATCGCCATGCTCCAGTTAGAACTGGATAACGCAGAATCCCGCTGCCGGGAAGCGATGGAAGACTTAAACAAGCGGACGGCCTGAGCCGTCCGTTTATATGAAACAACAAAAACAGCAACGCTAAAAAGCAAACGACAGGTGAACACATGATTGCACAGTACAGCTCTCTGAACTTCGGACTGGGTGAAACACTGGATATGCTGCGCGAGCAGATTAACAACTTCGCAGCTCAGGAAATTGCACCACGGGCCGAGCAGATTGATCAGGAAAATGAATTTCCGAATGATCTGTGGCGCAAGTTTGGCGACATGGGTCTGCTGGGTATCACCGTTAAAGAGGAGTACGGTGGCGTAGAGATGGGTTACCTGGCACACATGGTTGCTATGGAAGAGATCAGCCGTGCCTCTGCTTCTGTAGGCCTGTCTTACGGTGCTCACTCCAACCTGTGTGTTAACCAGATCCACCGCAACGGTACTGAAGAGCAGAAACATAAGTATCTGCCAAAACTGATCAGCGGTGAACATATCGGTGCCCTGGCGATGTCTGAGCCGAACGCCGGTTCTGACGTTGTTTCCATGAAACTGCATGCCCGCGACAACGGCGACCACTACCTGCTGAACGGCAACAAGATGTGGATCACCAACGGTCCTGACGCTAACACCTACGTTATCTACGCCAAGACCGATGTTAATGCTGGCCCTAAAGGTATCACTGCATTCATCGTTGAGCGTGATTTCCCTGGTTTCTCCCGTCATCAGAAGCTGGACAAGCTGGGTATGCGCGGTTCCAACACCTGTGAGCTGGTATTCGAAGATTGCCCGGTACCTAAAGAGAACATCCTGGGTGAACTGAATGGCGGTGTAAAAGTTCTGATGTCTGGCCTGGACTATGAGCGTCTGGTACTGGCCGGTGGCCCACTGGGTATCATGCAGGCGGCGATGGATATCGTTGTACCTTATACCCGTGACCGTGTGCAGTTCGGTAAAGCGATCGGCGAGTTCGAACTGGTACAGGGTAAAGTGGCTGACATGTACACCCAGATGAACGCCTCTAAGTCTTATGCCTACATGGTTGCTCAGGCAGCAGTGCGCGGCGAAACATCCCGTAAAGACTGCGCCGGTGTAATCCTCTACACAGCTGAGATGGCGACCAAGGTTGCACTGGATGCAATCCAGCTACTGGGCGGTAACGGCTACATCAATGAATTCCCGACTGGCCGTCTGCTGCGTGATGCCAAGCTGTACGAAATCGGTGCAGGTACCTCCGAGATCCGCCGTATGCTGATCGGTCGCGAGCTGTTCCTGAACAAGTAAGTCTTCAAGAAGAGAAGTGGACACCTTCTGTAAAGAAGGTTTTTGGGGGATGCGACTGCGTCCCCCACATTTTCGATTCAGCTTAACAATTCAGGCTCTCACACACGGTTTTTAATCTGAGCCTGATATTAAAAAGAGCACAGTCAGATGAGCATAATAAATACTAAAATCAATTCCCGGGCTGAAGATTTCCGCGCCAACTACGACTCCATGGCGGACGCAGTCAACGATCTGCGTGATAAAACAGCACAGATTCACCAGGGTGGCGGCGCCAAGTATCAGGAACGTCACCTGTCCCGCGGCAAGCTACTGCCCCGTGACCGTATCAACGCACTGTTGGATGAAGGCTCTCCATTGCTGGAGCTGTCCCAACTGGCTGCTTATAACGTCTATGATGATGACGTACCGGCAGCCGGTATCATCACCGGTATCGGTCGAGTCAGCGGCGTTGAGTGCATGATCATTGCCAACGACGCCACCGTAAAAGGCGGCACTTATTTCCCACTGACCGTCAAGAAGCACCTGCGGGCTCAGGAAATTGCCGAACAGAATCACCTGCCATGTATCTATCTGGTGGATTCCGGTGGTGCCAACCTGCCACAGCAGGATGACGTATTCCCGGATCGCGATCATTTCGGTCGTATCTTCTATAACCAGGCACGCATGTCTTCTAAAGGCATCCCGCAGATCGCGGTGGTAATGGGCCTGTGTACTGCCGGCGGTGCTTATGTACCAGCGATGGCTGATGAGTCCATCATCGTACGCGAACAGGGCACTATCTTCCTGGCGGGTCCACCGCTGGTTAAAGCCGCAACAGGCGAAGTAGTGAGTGCTGAAGATCTGGGTGGTGCTGATGTGCACTGTAAAGTATCCGGTGTAGCCGACCACTATGCTGAAAATGATCAGCACGCGCTGGAGATCGCCCGTACCTGTGTTGCGAACCTGAACCGTCGCAAAGATATCAATATTAAGACTCAGGCACCGAAAGAGCCACTCTACCCGGCGGATGACCTGTACGGCATCGTTGGTACTGACCTGAAGAAGCCATTTGATGTGCGCGAAGTAATCGCGCGGATAGTAGATGGCTCTGAATTTGATGAATTCAAAAAAATGTACGGCACGACTCTGGTGACTGGCTTTGCCCATATCCACGGTTATCCGGTGGGTATCGTAGCCAACAATGGCATCCTGTTTGGTGAGTCTGCTCAGAAGGGCGCGCACTTTATCGAGCTGTGCTGCCAGCGCAAGATTCCTCTGCTGTTCCTGCAGAATATTACCGGCTTTATGGTTGGCCAGAAGTACGAATCTGAAGGTATCGCTAAACACGGTGCCAAGATGGTAACCGCGGTTGCCTGTGCCGATGTACCGAAATTCACCGTTCTGATCGGCGGCAGCTTTGGTGCCGGTAACTACGGTATGTGTGGTCGTGCCTACAGCCCGAACCTGATGTTTATGTGGCCGAATGCCCGTATCTCCGTAATGGGTGGCGAACAGGCTGCTGGCGTACTGGCAACCGTTAAGCGCGACAACATGGATCGCGTGGGCCAGGAGTGGAGTGCCGATGAAGAAGCTGAATTCAAGCAGCCTATTATCGATACCTACGAACACCAGGGTCATCCTTATTACGCCTCTGCCCGCCTCTGGGATGACGGTGTCATCGATCCGAAGCAGACCCGTGACGTCATCGGTATGAGTCTGTCCGCAGCCCTGAATAAGCCGGTGGGTGAAACCCGCTTTGGCGTATTCCGCATGTAATGGGAGGCCAGGATAATGACTAAAGAACAGCTGGTGTTATTAGAAAAGAGCAATAACGGTGTTGCCGAGCTGATCATCAACCGTCCGGAAGTGCACAACGCTTTCGACGACGATGTGATCGAGCAACTGATTCACAATCTGGAAGCCACTGACGAAGATCCGGAAGTCCGGGTGCTGGTGCTGCGTTCCCGCGGTAAGAACTTCTCTGCCGGTGCCGATCTGGCCTGGATGAAGCGCATGGCCCAGAACACTCATGAAGAAAACATGGTGGACGCCGGTCGTCTGGCTCGTCTGATGGAAGTACTGAACAACCACAGCAAGCCAACCATCGCTCTGGTTCAGGGTGCTGCCTACGGCGGTGCTGTAGGTCTGGCAGCCTGCTGCGATATCGTTATCGCCGCTGAAAGCAGCGCTTTCTGCCTGTCTGAAGTAAAAATCGGTCTGATCCCTGCGGTAATCAGTCCTTATGTGGTTCGCGCCATTGGTGAGCGTCAGTCCCGTCGCTACTTTGTCTCCGCTGAACTGTTCAGTGCCCGCACGGCACAGGAGTTCGGTCTGGTACACGAAGTGGTTGAAAGCGTGGAGCAGCTGGATGAAGCCTGTGACCGCTTTATCGCAACGCTGCGCAAGAACAGCCCGCAGGCGATGAAAGCCGCGAAAGCGCTGATCTATGCCGTCAGCCAGAAGGAGATCACCGCTGAGGTGATCGAAGATACTGCCCGCCGTATCGCCGACATCCGCGTCAGCGACGAGGGTCAGGAGGGCCTTGGCTCTTTCCTGCAGAAGCGTAAACCGAACTGGATTCAGGAGTAAGCGGCATGTTTAATAAAATTCTTATTGCTAACCGTGGTGAGATTGCTTGCCGCGTTATTCAGACAGCTCACCGTCTGGGTATCCGTTGTGTAGCGGTCTACTCCGAAGCAGACCGTAACGCCCGTCACGTTGCTATGGCCGATGAAGCGTTCCTGCTGGGCCCTGCGCCAAGCACCGAAAGTTACCTGCGTAGCGACAAGATTCTGGAAATCGCTAAGCAATCCGGTGCACAGGCCGTTCACCCGGGTTACGGTTTCCTATCTGAGAATGCTGAGTTTGCTCAGGCGTGTGCGGACAACGGCATCGAATTTATCGGTCCACCAACCGGCGCGATTGAAGCGATGGGCTCTAAATCAGCAGCGAAAGAGATTATGTCTCACGCTGATGTACCACTGGTACCGGGTTACCACGGTGATGATCAGACCCCTGCTCTGCTGAAGCAGGAATCTGAAAAGTGTGGCTACCCACAACTGCTGAAAGCGGTTGCCGGTGGTGGTGGTAAAGGGATGCGCGTGGTTGAATCCCTTGCTGAGTTTGATGAAGCATTGGTATCTGCCTGCCGTGAAGCCCAGAACGCTTTCGGTAACCCGGATATGCTGATCGAACGCTACCTGACTCAGCCACGTCACGTAGAGATTCAGGTGTTCTGCGACAAGCAGGGCAACGGTGTTTATCTGGCCGAGCGTGACTGTTCAGTACAGCGTCGTCACCAGAAGGTAATCGAAGAAGCACCAGCACCGAACCTGAGCGATGAAACCCGTAAAGCGATGGGTGAAGCCGCGGTCCGAGCAGCACAGGCGATCGATTATGTGGGTGCCGGTACCGTGGAATTCCTCTACGACGTTGACGGTTCCTTCTACTTTATGGAGATGAACACCCGTCTGCAGGTTGAGCACCCGGTAACCGAGATGATTACCGGTCAGGACCTGGTGGAATGGCAGCTGCGCATCGCCAGCGGTGAACCACTGCCACTGCAACAGGATCAGATCCGCATTAACGGTCACGCCCTGGAAGCCCGCGTTTACGCGGAAGATCCGGATAACGACTTCCTGCCGGCAACCGGTACCCTACGCTACCTGCGTACTCCGGAAGAAAGCACCCACGTACGGGTCGATACCGGTGTGGTTGAAGGTGACGAGGTTAGCGTATTCTACGATCCGATGATCGCTAAGCTGATCGTCTGGGATGATAACCGTGATCGTGCTATTGCCCGAATGGAACAAGCGCTGGAGGAATACCGTATCAGTGGTCTGAAGACCAACCTGAAGTTCCTGCGCAACCTGGCTGGCAGTGCGCCGTTCAAAGGTCTGGAGCTGGATACCGGCTTTATCGAAAAACACGAAGCCCTGCTGTTCCCGGAAAGTAATCTGGATACTCAGTACTGTATGGCGATGGCCGCCTGCTTCTTCAGCGAGAAGAACAAACAGCAGACCAACAACCCGGATGATCCATACTCTCCATTCGGTTACCAGAATAGCTGGCGTCTGAACTCTGAGTACGCCCGCCCGCTGAAACTGATCCATAACGAGCAGGAGTATGACCTGAGCGTACTGGAGCAGAATGGTCAGTATGAAATTCAGGTCGCTGATGCTTCCTACCAGGTCAATGCACAACTGAACGACGACAAACTGAGCGTTGTCATCAATGGCCACCGCTTCAGCGTCAGCCTGTTTAACGATGGCAACCAACTGACCCTGTTCCATGAGGGTGAGCAGTTTGTTTGCGAACAGTTCAGCGAAAGCTTTGGTGGTGATGATCACGCCGGTGATAACAGCCTGACCGCACCTATGAACGGTGCTGTGGTTGCCGTACTGGTTGAAAAAGGCCAGGCCGTGAAAGAAGGCGAAACTCTGGTGATCATGGAAGCGATGAAGATGGAACACAGCCTGAAGGCACCGCACGACGGAACCGTGGCTGAGATCTACTTTGCTGAAGGCGATCTGGTGGATGACGGCGCTGAGCTGATCTCGCTGGATGCTGCGGAGGGATAACCATGACGTTTCCTAAGCACGTACGCCTGTTCGAAATGGGGGCCCGCGACGGCCTTCAGAACGAACCCGGTCCGGTGATCGATACCGCCATCAAAGTTGAGCTGGTTAACCGGCTCAGCGACTGCGGTCTCAGCCATATCGAAGCCGCCAGTTTTGTGTCACCCAAGTGGGTGCCACAGATGGGTGATGCCTCTGCAGTGATGCAGGGCATCAGCCGCAAGGCGGGCGTCACCTACTCTGCCCTGACGCCTAACCTGAAAGGGCTGGAAGGCGCAATTGAAGCGGGTGCCGATGAAGTCGCTGTGTTCGGCGCAGCTTCTGAAGCCTTTACTCAGAAGAACATCAACTGCTCCATTAAAGAGAGCCTGGAGCGCTTTGCTCCGGTGATCGAACTGGCACAGCAGCATGACATCCGGGTACGGGGCTATGTTTCTACCGTAATGGGTTGCCCTTACGAAGGCGAGATCAACCCTGACCAGGTTGCTGCAGTGAGCCGCGAACTTCTGGATATGGGTTGCTATGAGATCTCGCTGGGCGACACCATCGGTGTAGGTACACCGCTGAAAGCCAAGCGGATGCTGGAAGCCGTGCAGAAACAGGTCGCAGTCGAAAAGCTGGCAGCACACTTCCACGACACCTACGGTCAGGCACTTGCCAACCTGTATGCGGTGGTCGAAGAAGGTGTTGCGGTTATCGATGCTTCCGTTGCAGGTCTGGGTGGTTGCCCTTATGCCAAAGGCGCATCAGGCAACGTCGCGACCGAAGACGTGCTGTATATGCTCAACGGCCTGGGTATTGAAACCGGCGTCGATCTGCAGAAACTGGCGCAGACTGGCCATTGGATCACGGCTCAACTGGGCCGCACCAGCGGTTCAAAAGTTGCGCTGGCAATGGGCTGTGATAGTTAAGGAACCTTCGAACAAGTCAGGTACACCTCTGGCTTTCAGAGCGGTTCTAGCTCGAGGCAACGATTACAGGCATGCTGGTTGCCTGTCGAAAATCGTTAACAAAGAGATAGGATCGCCCTGAAAGCCCCGAAGGGCGGGCGCTAAAGCCACCTTCTACGTTGTCAGCGCACTTGAAAAGGGCTAACCATTTCCTGCGCACGCTTTCGCGTATAAGGCGGCTTTATCGTCCCGCAGAGAAAGTACCTGACTTATTCGCAGGTTCCCTACTGTGTTAAGAGCACATTAAACCCTGGGGTAATCCTTTGGTTGCGCTTGCAAGCATATAAGTGATTACCCTAATATAGGTCTTCATAAAAACCACCGTAAGACACACTCTGAATACAACAATAAAACGGAGTTACACGATGTCTCAACCTGATCATGTGACAGCGCTGGATCTGAAATACCCGAGCCGGGAAGAACTACCAGCGGACGTAAAAAAATACTTCGACATCTGCGATGAAAAACTCGGCATGGTGCCGAACGTACTGACAGCATACAGCCAGAATCTGGCTCAGCTGGATGTCTTCTCCAAGTTTTATAACGAACTGATGTTCGGCGAAAGCAACCTGACCCCGCTGGAGCGGGAGATGATTGCCGTGGCCGTCTCCTCCCAGAACCACTGTTTCTACTGCATCGTCGCCCATGGCGCAGCAGTACGTGACTACTCCGGTGATCCGGCACTGGGCGAACTGATCGCCATCAACTACCGGGCTGCTGATCTGTCTGAACGACACAAAGCGATGCTCGACTTCGCCGTACAGATGACGGTTGCACCGGACAGCATCGAAGAGGAAGACCGGGAAATTCTGCGTCAGGCAGGCTTCTCCGATCAGGATATCTGGGATATCGCCAACGTAGCCGGTTTTTACAACATGACCAACCGGATAGCCAGCGCGGTCGATATGCAGCCAAACCGTGAATATCACGGTCAGGCACGTTAACAGAATTTAAAATCTGGCGAGAGGCTGATCTGCAGTTCAGTAAGCAGGCTGGCAGAAACACACTGCCGGTGCTGATAGAACACTCTCCGCACATAAAAATAATCCAGGGGCTAAAGCAATGAGCAACGCAAAACCCAGTTACACCAGCGGTACCAGCAGCCAACCTCTGCTGGGTATGACCATCGGCGATAAGTTCGACGAGATCTGCGCCACCTACCCGGATAACGATGCCCTGATCGTTCACTATCAGGACATTCGCTGGACCTACGCTGACCTGAAAGAACAGGTTGAGCAGTGTGCCCGTGCCCTGCTGGCGGTTGGCGTACAGGCCGGGGACCGTGTCGGCATGTGGTCACCCAACAATGCACAATGGACCGTTACCCAGTTTGCCACCGCTAAAGTCGGTGCTATCCTGGTTAACATCAACCCGGCTTATCGTCTGCACGAACTGGAGTATGCGCTGAACCAGTCCGGTGCTAAATATCTGGTCACCGCTGACAGCTTCAAGTCTTCTAACTACACCCAGATGCTGTTTGATCTGGCGCCGGAACTGAACAGCTGCGAAAAAGGCCAGCTGAGATCAGAAAAGCTGAAGACACTGGAATGCATCATCAACCTGTCGGAAGAGCAACACGCCGGTATGTGGCGCTGGAATGACTTCATTGAAGAAGCCAGCAAAGTCGACCTGCAGCAGGTTCAGGATATCCAGGCGACACTGCAGTTTGATGATGCGATCAACATCCAGTACACGTCCGGAACCACCGGCTTCCCTAAGGGTGCAACACTGAGCCACCACAACATTCTGAACAACGGTTACTTCGTGGGTGAAAGTCAGAACTTCACCGATAAAGACCGTCTGATCATTCCTGTACCTCTGTATCACTGCTTCGGTATGGTGATGGGTAACCTGGGTTGTATGACCCACGGTGCCACCATGATCTACCCAACTGACGGTTTCGAGCCGAAAGCCGTGCTGGAAGCGGTGCAGAAAGAGAAAGCCACCGCACTGTACGGTGTACCAACCATGTTTATCGCTGAGCTGGATGATCCGGACTTTGAAAGCTATGACCTGTCGACCCTGCGTACCGGCATCATGGCTGGTTCCATCTGCCCTGCTGAGCTGATGAAGAACGTCAACGAAAAGATGAACATGCGTGAAGTACAGATCGCCTACGGTATGACCGAAACCAGCCCGGTATCGACCCAGACCGCAGCCGACGATCCGTTCGAGAAGCAGGTAACCACCGTTGGCCGTACTCAGCCACACCTGGAAACCAAGATCGTTGACGCAGCCACTGGCCGTGTTGTACCTCGCGGTGAGATCGGCGAGCTGTGTACCCGCGGTTACAGCGTGATGATCAAGTACTGGAACAACGAAGAAGCGACCAGCAACTCTATCGACGCAGGCGGCTGGATGCACACCGGTGACCTGGCCACTATGGATGAAGAGGGCTACATCCAGATCGTTGGCCGGATCAAGGATATGGTTATCCGTGGCGGTGAAAACGTTTATCCGAAAGAGATCGAAGAGTTCCTGTTCACTCACCCGGAAATCACCGATGTTCAGGTAACCGGCGTACCGGATAAGAAGTACGGTGAAGAACTGATTGCCTGGGTTAAACTGAGCCCTGATGCCGATAGCGTGACTGAAGAGCAACTGCGTGAATTCTGTAAGGGTAAGATCACCCACTTCAAGATTCCTCGTTACTTCAAGTTCGTCGAGGAGTTCCCGATGACCGTGACTGGCAAGATCCAGAAGTTCAAGATGCGTGAGATCTCCATCAAAGAACTGGGTCTGGACGATATCTGATCGGTAGTCCTGATTATTGTGGCGAGGGCCTTCCAGGCCCGAATACGGGGTCTTCAGACCCCGTTTGTATTTATTCCAGACAGTAGTACGCAAGTAATGAGTATCGAAAACCACTACAGCGATCAACTGCAAACTCCACTGATTCTGGAGCGTCTGCAGGAAGCTTATCCTGATGGGCCTACACCATTCCAGCTGGCACCTATCGATCAGCTGCATATCGGCGGAATCAAAGCCTCTCAGAAGCTACTGCAACGACTGGAAGACCTGCAACCCCGCCGGATTCTGGAGATCGGCAGTGGTATGGGTGGACTGATGCGATTAACCTCTGACACACTGGATGCAGAGATTGTCGGTATCGATATTACCCACGGTTTTAATCATCTGAATCATCAGCTGAGTCGGGTGGTTAATCAACCGGAAGCAGCAATACTCACCACCGATGCTCAGCATCTCCCGTTTGCCGATAACAGTTTCGATTGCATCCTGTTCCAGCACAGCCTGCTGAACATACCTGATACCCAGCAATGTCTGGCCGAATGTCAGCGGGTACTTACGGACAACGGCAGCCTTCTGATGCATGAAGTCTTCAGCGGTAATCACCCCGAACGGATGCTTTACCCGGTTCCCTGGGCAAGAGATCCGCAGCACTCACATCTGATCAGTATCGAAGCATTTGAGGCGCTGATTCAGGAAAGTGACTTCACCATCCAGAGCCAGCAGAACTGGAGCGATGAAGCACTGGCGTGGCGTAAACGGCAGGCAGAGAAAGAATCAGCACAATCGGTAAACGACAAGAAACCAGCCCCGATTTCTCCGGCTCTGCTGCTGGGTAAAGACTTCAAAGATATGGGGCCGAATGTGATGCGTAATCTCAGCAACGATGCGGTACAGGTCTGGGAAATCTTACTGTCATCAAACCTGTAGCGAGGCACGTCCCCGTGCCGACAAGAGGTAAGGAGTAGCTTGAACGTCACGCCAGCGTGACTTACTCGACCACATTGCAAGCAATGCTCGCTGGCAGCTCGAAAACCGTAGCCGTTTAGATTCCTGGATGTGGGAGCGGCATTATCATGCTCTTAGGTACTTGCCGCGACCATCTGGCACGGTGCAGATTAATATTTTACAGGGAGCGTCTGATCAAATCTGTAGCGAGGCACGCCCCCGTGCCGATAAGAGGGAAAGAGTAGCTTGAACGTCACGCCAGCGTGACTTGCTCGACCGCATTGCAAGCAATGCTCGCTGGTAGCTCGAAAAGCGTAGCCCCTTATATTGGTAGATGTGGGAGCAGCATTGTCATGCTCTCAGGTACTTGCCGCGATGATCTGGCACTGTGCGGATGAATGTTTTACAGGGAGCGTCTGATCAAATCTGTAGCGAGGCACGTCCCCATGCTGATAACCCAAGAGGTAACTATCGATGAACCTAACTATGGCTAGCTAATCTGACGAGCCTGGTACTGTATATTTCACATTGTTAATAGCCCTGCAAGAACTAATACTGATCGTAGTGGCCTCCGATTGCAAAGATATAAATCGAGCTATCATCAAAGCCATAGATTAATCGATCTTTTTGCGAAATGCGGCGGGACCACAGCCCTGACAAGTTATGCTTAAGTTGCTCTGGTTTACCGGAACCAACGGCGGGATCTTCGGTACGAAGCAGTTCTTTCAGCAACTTACAGAGAGATTTATGCAACCGTTTGTCCTGGTCACGGAGTTTTTCGTATTTGTCCCAGGTGTTCCCTTCAAATACCAGTGATCTCATCCAGTTCACCATCCGTTGGTGTATAGCCTTTACCTGATTGGTGAGTTGCCAGAGAACTGGCAATCTGCTGCATCAGATCGCTATTTTGAAGAACATACAGGCTTTCTTGCTCTCTTTCCCAGTCTTCGGCGCTTATCACCACAAAATCCTCGCCAGCCCTGCGAGTGACTTTAATCGGCTCGTGCTTATTAGCCGCCTGTTCTACGAAGGCTTTCAGATTATCTCTGAACTGATTGACGCTGATAGTTTCCATGAAACACCCAATAATGTACGGAAATACCGTACAACTTTACTCAGTAAAGTAATAGCCAGTCAACAACTATCATAGGCTTCGTAATTTAAGCACCGGACACAAGAAGTGAAATTGCAAAGAAAAAGCCCGGTACAAAAAGTAGCACCGGGCTTTTAAGAAATACCAAAAACCAAACCTTCTGGTAATAACTACACAGGTTTCCAACTAGCAGCCAATACAGGCTGTAAGTGATCCTGAATATTCTGAGGAATCACCTCTCCTGAACCGGAAGGCGCATCAAACACAGCCATCGCCTGTACAAGTGCCTCAATATCAGCTGAACTGATTGTTGCATCAGCAGTTTCAATACTCTCAACCTTATAGGCATTGCCAGAATACCAATTCTGAACAGTGACACTATCTTGACTACCAATCAGCTGTACCTTTAAAGAGTTACCACTGCGGGTAAACCAGAGATTATCAGTATCAATATCAGCCCCCATTTTCAGTTTATCCTTATGATCAGCATTCTGACTGTCGTAATAATCGTAATCATTGATTACATCATTACCCTCACCTTTCCCCCAGTGATAAACGTCATTACCGGT
>JAOXSA010000006.1 GCA_025800245.1 Amphritea sp.
TAATAAGTGGCCCAAAATGGGCACTGTGGCTAAAAAAACCACAGGGATCGTCGATACAGATGGTATAAAAGAGAATCACTGAATTAAGCGGGTTAAACCGATCTTATGACCGAAAAACCATCAGTCGCTGAAACTGAGTCACTGGCCGACAGGACTTCCGAAGCATCTGAACTGCAGATGTCTGTTGATGAGCTCGACAGCATTCTGCGGATTCAGCAGTCCATCTTCTCTCAGGTTGCCAGTAATGTGGATTACCGTCAGGTGCTGGATGGGCTGTGTAATATGGCCCAGGCGTTGTTGCCTAATTCAGTGGCTTCGATCATGGTGATGGATGAGGTACAGGGAGCACTGAATGTTATTGCTGCTCCGGCGGTTCCAACCGAAGGGCAGGCTCGTTTATGCGGTCTGAAGCCCGGGCCGGGTGGTGGTTCCTGTGGCAATGCGGTGTTGCGCAATGAACCGGTGTTTGTGCAGGACACTTTCACCGATCAGCGCTGGGATGACCTGCGTGAAATAGCTTATGACTTTAATCTCTGTGCCTGCTGGTCGATGCCGGTACGCAATGACAACGGCGAAGCTATAGGCTCATTTGCTCTGTCTTCGTTTGAGCACCGGATGCCGTCGGCGTTTCATAAGCGCTTACTCGATGTCGGTGCGGCGATGGTTAATATCGTTCTGGCTCGTCAGCGCCAGGAAGAGAAACTTCATGATCAGCAGCAGCAACTTATTACCGCGCTGGAACACGATGTTCTGACCGGCTTGCCGAACCAGTCAAAGCTGGTACTGGAACTGCGTGCCAGTATCGAGCGCAAATCACTGATCCTGCTTAATCTGGATAACTTCCGCTATATCAATACCGCCTATGGTCCGGCGTTCGGGGATCGCTTTCTCTGTACCGTTGCCGCACAGCTGCAACAACTGTCAGCAGGGCTGAGTGAACTGTTCAGGATTAATGCTGATGAGTTTGCGCTGCTCTATACCGGCGAGATCGATCTGGCGGCGGAACTTGAGCGGTTGCGTCAGTACTTCTTTGTTAACCCGCTGCAGATTGATGAACAGAGTTTTACCCTGACTTTCACCGCTGGCGCGGCCATCGCGCAAAGGGGCGTATTAGGACAGGCAACTCAGGCGCTGAGCCAGGCTCGCAGCCGCGGTAAGAATCGTTACCATATCTATGATGCGCAGCTGGATGAGCCGGATCAGGAAGCGCGGTTGGAGCATATCCGCTGGAACAGTTATCTCCATGAAGCACTGAACACCCATCAACTGGTGCCTTTTTTTCAGGGCATTCGCGATAACAGAACCGGAACAATTACCCGTTATGAAGCGCTGGCCCGTCTGCAACGGGATGGTCAGGCCTATACCCCTTATCATTTCCTGAATGTCGCTCAGTTATCGGGGCTATTGCCGGGTATTACCCGTGAGATGATTGACCGGGGGCTGGCTGTTATTCAGGGTACTCCGACGCTGCTTTCGTTCAATATCACCGAGGATGATCTGGCCCAGCACTGGCTGGAGGGTTATCTGTCAGAAAAGACCGCTCAGTATCGTGTTGATCCGTCGCAGATTACGCTGGAGATTCTCGAGGGAGTCAGTGCGTCCGGTAAGAAGAATCACATCAGTCAGCTCAGTCGTCTCAAAGAGATGGGCTTTAAACTGGCGATTGATGATTTTGGTACCGAATATTCCAACTTTGAGCGGATTCTCGAGCTGCAGGTCGATTTTGTTAAGGTGGATGCCAAGTATATCCGTAATATCGATACCGATCGTAAGAGCTACGAGATCACCAAAGCGATAGTCTACTTCGCCAAGAATGCCGGAATTGCCACGGTTGCAGAATTTGTACATAACCAGGCGGTACAGGATGTGGTGGAATCCCTGGGTATCGAGTTTTCGCAGGGCTACCTGTTCAGCGAACCTCAACCTGAGCTTTAATCGTCAATCGGGTAGTTTTGCCGCACGTGGATGGACCGCGATAGGCTGAGGCCTGTTTTCGGTCCTGCTTGCCAGATGATTCAGAGCCCACCGGGCGTGTTCCTGAATCAGCTCAGATGGGTATTCACATAGCGTTTTCAGCGCGGCTTCAATCCTGTCGCCACCATTACTGTTGCCCAGTGCCACAGCGATATTTCTCAGCCAGCCGGTATAGCCGGTACGGCGAATCGCAGATCCTTCAGTCTTTTTAAGGAAAGTGGCTTCATCCCACTCCAGCAGTTCCAGCAGACTTTTGCTATCCAGCTGATGGCGAGGTGTGAAATCCGCTTCATCGCTGCGCTTGGCGAAACGGTTCCAGGGACATATCAGCTGGCAGTCGTCACAGCCGAAAATACGGTTGCCGATCAGCGGGCGGAACTCCTCCGGAATACTGCCTTTCAGTTCAATGGTCAGATAGGAGATACAGCGGCGGGCATCGAGTTGATAAGGGGCAACAATCGCCTGGGTCGGGCAGATATCGATACAGGCCTGACACTGGCCACAATGTTCTGCGGTATAGGGTGGATCGACCGGCAACGGAATATCAACGAACAGTTCGCCGAGCAGAAACCAGGACCCGGCTTCACGGTTGAGGATCAGAGTGTGCTTGCCCTGCCAGCCGATGCCGCTGTTACGTGCCAGTGGTCGCTCCAGTACCGGTGCGCTGTCGACAAATGCCCGGTAGCCCAGTTCCTGTAATTGCTGATTCAGTTCTTTCCCCAGCTGAGTGAGCTTTTTACGCATCACTTTGTGGTAGTCACGGCCCATGGTATAGCGGGAAATATAGGCCTGGTCCGGTTGTCTGAGTACTCTGAGTGTTTCAACTTCCGGCGGCAGGCAGTTCATCCTGACACAGATAATACGCTGTGTGCCTTCAACCAGCTGGCTGGGATCTATGCGTTTCTCGAAATGGTTGTTGAGATAGTCCATTTCGCCCTGATAGCCCTTATCAAGCCATGCGCGTAACTGTTCTGATTCGGCAGAAAGATCGGTGCCGGTAATGCCGCACTGCTGAAAGCCCAGCTCGGCGGCACGCTGTTTGATCTGTTCTGCCAGCGCCTGTAACTGTTCTGCGCTGAGTTGTGGTCGTGAGTTACTCATCTGTGGGTACGATTCGGATATACTCTTTAGTAGAGATGATGCAGTAGAGATTGTTTTGTAGAGATCACTCAGTAGAGATCATCCAGCAGAGATCTCGGTAAAGAAACGGACTAATGATCAGTGTGCTGACTATCTCATAGCGATCAGTCACACAGCGATCAGGAAACAGATTATGACCTGTACCCATACATTGCCTGCCACATTATACACAGCTGAGCAGACCCGTGCGCTGGATCGCAGTGCGATTGCAGCAGGTACCCCGGGATTCAAACTGATGCAGCGGGCCGGGCATGCCGCTTTCGATCAGCTACGGCAGCGCTGGCCTGCGGTCAGGAAACTGACGCTGTTGTGCGGCGCTGGTAATAACGGCGGAGATGGCTTTGTGGTTGCCGTGCTGGCGCGACAGCAGGGGATGGATGTGCAACTGCTCTGTATCGGTGATGACGGATTCCCGGACAGGCTGCAGGGCGAGGCTCTGGATGCCTGGAACTGGCTACAGGCGGAGCAGATCAGTAGCGGATTGTTTCGTCCGGGGATGGCATTCGATGGCGAACTGATTGTGGATGCGATGCTGGGGACTGGTGTTCAGGGAGGTGTACGCGGTATTTACCAGCAGGCTGTGGAACAGGTTAATCGTACTGATGTGCCGGTGCTGGCGTTGGATATTCCCTCAGGTCTGTGCAGTGATACCGGGGCGGTGTTGGGTTGCACGGTAAAAGCGGATATGACCGTTACCTTTATAGGGGTTAAGCGTGGTTTGCTGACTCATGAGGGGCCACAACATTGCGGTGAACTGGTATTTGACAGTCTGCGGGTTGCTGAGGATGTTTATGAAACGGTCCCTGTGTCAGGATTTATCACCGGACGGGAAGATCTGCATGGGTTACTGCCTCCAAGAAGCCTGTCAGCCCATAAAGGCAGTTGTGGTCATGTGCTGATCATCGGTGGTGATACAGGGATGGGTGGTGCGGCGATGATGGCTGCGCAGGCGGCCGGGCGAACCGGTGCCGGGCTGATCAGTGTTGCTACCCGCCACGAGCATGTGGGTCCCATACTAACCCGCTATCCCGAAGCGATGGCGCGGGGTGTCCGGGGCGGTAATGAGCTGGAGCCTCTGATCGGGCGAGCTGATGTGCTGGTGATCGGGCCGGGACTGGGGCAGAACGCCTGGGGCGAGCAGTTGTTAATGCAGGCATTGCAGAGCAAAAAGCCGTTAGTACTGGATGCTGATGCTCTGAATCTGTTGGTCAGTAAACAGTTATTCGGGCGTCTGAATGGTCAGCGCTGGATTATCACGCCTCACCCGGGTGAAGCGGCGAGAATTCTGGGGTGCTCTGTTGCAGAGGTGCAGCAGAATCGGTTTGCAGCTGTGCAACAATTACAAGCGCTGTTTGGTGGTGTTGCTCTGCTGAAAGGCCCAGGCAGTCTGACCTGCGATGGTGATGTGTTACATCTGAATCCGACCGGCAATCCGGGAATGGCCACTGGCGGCATGGGAGATGTTCTGTCCGGGGTGATCGGTGCATTACTGGCTCAGGGGCTTGATAGCGTGGATGCTGCCCGTTTAGGAGCCTGGATTCACGGTGCCGCGGCGGACCGCAGTGCGGAAATTGATGGCACCCGAGGTATGCAAGCGACCGATCTGTTGGCACAATTGCGACAGATTGTTAATGACTGAGGTATAGGGTGCAACGGGCGTGACAAAAAGTGTTTATCTGGCCGATGAAGCGGCAATGGTAGAGTTTGGCGGCAAACTGGGTCAGCTGGCGGAAGGTGGTGAGGTTATCTTTCTGGAGGGTGACCTGGGCATGGGGAAGACAACTCTGAGCCGTGGTATGTTGCGTGGTTTTGGCCATCAAGGTTCTGTTAAGAGTCCGACTTATACGCTGGTAGAGCCATACGAAGTGGCCGACCGGACTATTTACCACTTTGATCTGTACCGTCTGGGTGATCCAGAAGAGCTGGAATATCTGGGCATCAGAGATTACTTCAGCGATCAGGCTGTGTGTCTGATCGAGTGGCCGGATCGTGGGGCTGGTGTTTTGCCTGAGTGTGATTTCCAACTGACGATCACTTTGCAGGATCGCGGCCGCCGGGTTAACTGGCAGGTAAATACTGAAAAAGGTCAGCGTCTGGCCGATAAGCTGGAACAGACACTGCCAGAGTCGGCATAATAAGACAGATTGTTTTATGACTGATCGAGGGGACAGTTATAAAGACGTTAAAGCAGAAGGGTTGTATTCGTTGATGGGGAAACGGATAGCATTAGTGCTTCAGAGTGTGCTGCTGGTCATGACGATGTTGTTCAGCGTCGTAGTCCAGGCGGCCGATATTAAGAATGTGCGAATCTGGATTGCACCGGACCACGCACGGTTAGTATTCGATCTGAGCGCTGCTGTTGAGCATAAACTGTTCACATTAAAAAAACCTGATCGGATTGTGTTGGATGTCAGTTCGACCCAGCTACTGACCGATCTGGGGCAGGTGGATATTACCAAAAGCCCTCTCTCCCTGATGCGTTCCGGTAGCCGCAATGGCGGTAAAGATCTGCGTATCGTGCTGGATCTGAAAGAGGCGGTGAAACCGAAAAGCTTCTCTCTGAAACCGAATGATAAATATGGTCACCGGCTGGTGGTGGATCTCTACCGCGAGAAGGCTTCTGCTCAGCCGGTTAAATCGGCAGCAGCGTCCAGTTCTGATAATCCTAAACGTGATGTGGTGATATCAATTGATGCCGGTCATGGGGGGGAGGATCCGGGAGCTATCGGGCCTGGTGGTTTACGGGAAAAAACAGTGGTGCTGGCTATTGCCCGCGAACTGAAAAAACTGTTGGAAAAAGAGCCGGGCTTTAAGCCGAGACTGACCCGTGATGGCGATTACTACATAAGCCTGCGTAGCCGTACCTCGCGAGCCCGTAAATACAATGCTGACATGTTCGTATCGATTCATGCGGATGGATTTAAAGATGCGCGAGCCCGGGGGGCATCGGTGTGGGTACTTTCTCCCCGCGGAGCAAGTAGTGAGATGGGCCGCTGGCTGGCGCGCAAAGAGAACAGTGCCGATCTTATCGGTGGTGTCGGTAGCGTCAGTCTGGAAGATAAAGATGATGTGCTGGCGAAAGTGCTGCTGGATATGTCGATGACCGCCAGTCGTAGTGACAGCCGTGAGATCGCGCAAAGCATCCATCGGAATATGTCCCGTTTTGCCCGGATGCATAAGAAGCATGTTGAGCAAGCTGGCTTTGCGGTACTGAAGTCGCCGGATATTCCATCGATTCTGGTTGAGACTGGATTCATTACCAACCCACAGGAAGCTGCGAAGCTGAAAACCCGGGCCTATCAGAAGAAGATGGCGCAGGCGATCTTTGCCGGTATTAAGGCGCACTTTACCCGGAAGCCTCCGGCGCTGACCTGGCTGGCACTGCAGAAGAAGGGCGGTGCTAAGGTGAGTGGTAGATCACGTTATAAGGTAGTGCGTGGCGATACCCTGTCTATTATTGCCAACCGTAACGGTGTATCGTTAGCCGCATTGCGCAAAGCCAATGGCCTTAAAAACGCGGACCATATCCGGGTTGGTCAGGTGCTGAAAATCCCTGCCAGCTGAGTCCCGACTGGCGGGTCTGCAGAATCAATTCAACAGATATCAGAAATCTATGTCCCGAATACACCTGTTAACACCGCGACTGGCGAACCAGATCGCCGCCGGTGAAGTGGTTGAACGTCCTGCCTCTGTCGTTAAAGAGATTCTGGAGAACAGTCTTGATGCCGGTGCCAGCCGGATCGATCTGGATGTTGAGCAGGGCGGTGTGAAGCTGATCCGCTTGCGGGATGATGGCAAAGGCATTGAAAAGGACGATCTGCCCCTGGCACTGAGTCGCCATGCCACCAGTAAGATTCGCGATCTTGATGATCTTGAGGCGGTGCAGAGCCTGGGCTTCCGGGGTGAGGCGCTGGCGTCGATCAGTTCGGTATCCCGGCTGACCCTGACCTCCCGTACTGCCGAGCAGGATGCCGGTTGGCAGGTACGCACTGAAGGGCGGGACATGACCGCAGAGGTATCGCCTGCCGCTCATCCACAGGGCTCGACTGTTGAAGTGCGGGATCTGTTTTTTAATACCCCGGCACGCCGCAAGTTCCTGAAAACCGAAAAAACCGAGTTCAAGCATCTGGAAGAGGTGGTTAAACGCCTGGCGTTGAGTCGCTTTGATGTCGGTTTTACTCTGCGCCATAACCAGAAAGTGATTCATCAGTTGCGACCTGCGGTCAGTGAGACTGAACAGGAGCGGCGGATCGCATCGTTGTTATCTCCGGCGTTTATCGAAAATGCCATGAAAGTGGATGTCAGCGCTGAAGCCTCGGGCCTGCGTTTATGGGGCTGGGTAGGCCTGCCGACCTTCTCCCGCAGTCAGGCAGATCTGCAGTATTTCTTTGTTAATGGTCGGATTATCCGCGATAAGGTGGTAGCGCACGCATTGCGTCAGGCTTATCAGGATGTTCTGTATCACGGTCGCCATCCGGCGTATGTGTTGTATATGGAACTGGATCCGGCGCTGGTGGATGTCAATGTGCATCCGACCAAACATGAAGTACGGTTCCGTGAAAGCCGTCTGGTGCATGATTTTATTTTCCGGACTACGCATCGGGTGATCGCTGATATCCGTCCGGATGATGTGGCAGAGGGAGCGACCTCTGCACCGGGGAATCCATTGGCAGCAGCGCCGGGTTCGACTGGTTTTGGTGGTGGGCAGATGACTCAGCAGGGCAGTTTTGCAGCGGTTCAGCCAAATGCGCGCGTGGAGCAGAACTTTACCCAGAACCGGATGCCACTGAGTCAGTATCAGTCGGGCTCTTATCAGCAGAGCTCGCATCAACAAAGCGCTTATCCGCAGGGAACGTCGCAGTTCGTTTCGGATCGGCCATCGGCTAATCAGGTGCGTGAGCAGATCAGCCAGTATGGCGCGTTGCATCCCGAAGCAGCGGCTGCCGCTGGATCTGATGTTGCCGCAGTAGAGAGTGATGAGGCTCTGTGCCCGCCGTTAGGCTATGCCGTTGCACAACTGCACGGCGTCTTTATTCTGGCGCAGAACGATCACGGTCTGGTCGTTGTCGATATGCATGCTGCTCACGAACGGGTGGTTTATGAGCGTATGAAAGCGGCTTATGAGAAAGAGGGAGTGCGTAGTCAGCCCTTACTGGTGCCCGTCAGTATGGCGGTGAGCTCTGGTGAAGCCGATTGCGCGGAAGAACATTCAGAGGTGTTTTCCAAACTGGGCTTTGAACTGGCCAGAATGGGTGAAGAGACCATCGTTATCCGTCAGGTGCCAGTGACCCTTGCAAGCGCGGATGTCAGTAAACTGATCCTTGATGTGCTGGGTGAGATGATGCAGTTCGGCACCAGCCAGAAGATTCAGCACCATACTAATGAACTGCTGGCGACGATGGCTTGTCACGGTTCGGTACGGGCGAATCGCCAGCTGACCCTGCCCGAGATGAATGCGCTGTTGCGGGATATGGAACAGACTGAACGCAGCGGTCAGTGTAACCATGGTCGTCCAACCTGGACTCAGCTGTCGATGGCTGAGCTGGATGGTCTGTTTATGCGGGGCCAGTAATGACAAACGAGATAGTGACTGAAACTGCAGCAGAACAATTACCGCCGGCTATTTTTCTGATGGGCCCGACCGCTTCGGGTAAAACTGATCTGGCGATGGCGCTCTATGATCGCCTGCCCTGCGAGATTATCAGTGTCGATTCGGCGATGATCTACCGGCAGATGGATATCGGTACCGCCACACCGGATGCGGAGTTTCTGGCCCGCTATCCTCATCGGCTGGTGGATATTCTTGATCCTGCGGAGAGCTATTCGGCAGCAGATTTCCGTGCCGATGCGTTGCGGGAGATGGCAGAGATCAGTGCCGCAGGCAAAATTCCGCTGCTGGTGGGTGGTACCATGCTGTATTACCAGGCGCTGCTGAAAGGGCTGGCGCAGCTGCCGCAGGCGGATCAGGCGATCCGGGACCGGTTAGTACAGGAAGCGGAGCAGCACGGTTGGGATTATCTGCATCAGCGACTGCAGCAGGTTGATCCACAGGCTGCAGAGCGTATTCATCCCAATGATCCGCAGCGGATGCAGCGTGCTTTGGAAGTGTATGAACTGACCGGGCGTTCGATGACCGAGTTGTGGCAGGAGCAGGAAAAGCAGAAACTGCCCTATAACGTCGTACAGCTTTGCGTTATGCCGCAAGAGCGTAAAACGCTTCATGAACGCATCGAGAAACGCTTTCATATCATGCTCGAACAAGGGTTTGAAAATGAAGTACGTCAGCTCTGGGAAAGGGGCGATCTGAACCTGCAGATGCCATCCATGCGCTGCGTTGGTTATCGTCAGATGTGGGAGTATTTTGACGGTGTCTGGAGCTATGATGAGATGGTGGAAAAAGGCATTATAGCCACCCGTCAGCTGGCTAAACGACAGGTAACCTGGCTGCGCAGCTGGGACAATCTGAATACTTTTGAAACCGGTGATCCTAATTTAATCAAGAATACCTTGAAATTATTAGAAGGGATCATTATATAATGCAGTACTGTTTTATTATTTTGGGCTGTCCGGCTTTTAGGTGACAGCATTTTGCACGGTGAGTAAGGCGGATAAGCTTTTATTGCGGTGCATCACTTACTCTTGAGGAAGGAGCTTCCAATGTCAAAAGGGCAATCTTTACAAGACCCTTATCTGAACGTACTGCGTAAAGAACGGGTACCTGTTTCAATTTTTCTGGTCAATGGTATCAAACTACAGGGACAGATCGAGTCGTTCGACCAGTTTGTAATCCTTCTGAAGAATACTGTCAGCCAGATGGTATATAAGCATGCAATTTCAACTGTGGTACCGGCGCGTCCGGTGAAACTGCCACAGGGTGATGAATCGGCTGACTGAGGTTTTCGTTGTTCTTTGAGCGTCCCGAGTCTGGCGAGCGTGCCATTCTTGTTCATATTGATATGGCAGATGAGGCGGACCGGGAAAGTCCTAAAGAGCTTGAAGAGCTCGCCCTGTCCGCTGGTGCTGACCCGGTTGCTTATCTGACCGGGTCACGCAGTCTTCCTAATCCAAAAACCTTTATCGGCTCCGGTAAAATCGATGAGTTGCGCGATCTCGTGCAGTTTCATGAAGCCGAACTGGTGATCTTTAACCATGCCCTGAGTCCTGGTCAGGAACGTAATATCGAGCATGCGCTGAAATGCCGTGTGTTGGATCGTACCGGTCTGATTCTGGATATCTTTGCGCAACGAGCCCGTACCCATGAAGGTAAACTTCAGGTCGAGCTGGCGCAGCTTGAGCATATGTCGACCCGCCTGATTCGTGGCTGGACCCACCTTGAACGACAGAAAGGTGGTATCGGTCTGCGTGGGCCGGGTGAGACTCAGCTGGAAACCGACCGCCGATTGTTGCGGGCGCGGATTAAAAGCATTCTCAAACGGCTGGAAAAAGTGCGTAAACAGCGCGAGCAGGGCCGGCGTGCCCGGAGTCGCTCGGAAGTACCAACCGTGTCGTTGGTGGGTTATACCAATGCCGGCAAGTCGACGTTGTTTAACAATATCACTGAGGCTGAGGTGTACGCCGCAGACCAGTTGTTTGCAACACTGGATCCGACCCTGCGTCGGGTGGATCTGGATGATGTGGGGCCGGCGATTCTGGCTGACACCGTAGGTTTTATCCGGCATCTGCCGCACAAGCTTGTTGAAGCATTCCGCGCTACCCTGCAGGAAACTACCGAAGCAACTCTGTTGCTGCACGTGATCGATGCTTATGATGAGGATCGGCAGGGACATATCGATGAGGTGCATTCTGTCCTCAAAGAGATTGGTGCTGATGATGTGCTGACGCTGGAGGTTTATAACAAGATTGATCTGATGGATCATGCCGAGCCGAGAATCGATCGCAATGATGAAGGTAAGCCCGAGCGGGTCTGGCTTTCAGCGGTCAGTGGTGTAGGTACTGATCTGTTATTTCAGGCAATTTCCGAATTGCTGGCTGACGATATGTTCCATGAGGAGCTAAGCTTAAGACCGGATGAAGGTGGATTGCGTGCTCAGTTCTATGCGCAGGGCGCGGTACTGAATGAGTCTGTGGATGAGCAGGGCCGGATCAGTCTGGAGGTGAGACTGCAGAAAAAAGATCTGCTCCAGCTACTCAGTCGTATGAACATTGCACCGGAACGATATCTCGGCGCTGATGTCAACAAACCCGAATGGTTGCATAGTTAACATTAGCTACTTACAATTTTTCGAAAGTGTTAACAGTCCTATATTAACAGTTCTATAACGGAGAACAGTATGGCTTGGAATGAGCCTGGTGGTAATGGGAATAATCAGGATCCCTGGAACAGTGGTGGTGGCCGCCGTGGTGGCGGTGGTAATGATCAGGGGCCTCCGGATCTGGATGAGGCACTGCAAAAGCTGCAGGAAAAACTGAACGGTATCTTTGGTAAAACCGGTGGCAGCAAAGGCAGCGGCGGTTCCGGATCATCCGGCGGTTCTACCGGTGGTTTCTTCGGTATCATTGCGCTGGTGATTCTGATCGGCTGGGGTGCGCTGGGTTTCTACACCGTCGACCAGCAGGAACGTGGTGTGGTACTGCGCCTGGGTAAGTACAGTGAGACTGTTGAGCCGGGTCTGCGTTGGAATCCACGATTGGTTGATGACGTTATGCTGGTGAACGTCACCCGTGTAAACGCATATGATCACCGTTCTCTGATGCTGACTGAAGATGAGAACATCGTTGATGTATCCATTACTGTGCAGTACGTCATCGCTGATCCTGCTAATTACAAACTGAAAGTCCGTGATCCGGAAGTGAGTCTTGCTCATGCATCGGAGTCGGCGCTGCGTCATATCGTTGGTTCTTCTGAGATGGACTCTATTCTGACCGAAGGTCGTGAAGTGCTGGGTGTTGAGGTGAAGAGCCGTCTGCAGCGCTACATGGAAGAGTACCAGACCGGTCTGCGTATCACTCAGATCAACATTAAAGAAGCAAAAGCACCGTCTCAGGTTCAGGATGCATTCGATGATGTTATCAAGGCGCGAGAAGATGAGCAGCGTGCAATCAACGAATCTGAATCTTACCGTAACGGTATTATCCCTGAGGCACGTGGTATCGCACAGCGGATGATCGAGGAAGCAAACGGTTACCGTGAGCGTGTTGTGGCGCAGGCAGAAGGTGACGCGCAGCGTTTCGATGCATTGTATGGCGAGTATAAGAAGGCTCCGGAAGTAACCCGTGAGCGTCTGTACCTGGATACGATGGAATCGGTACTGGCGAATAACTCTAAGGTGCTGGTTGATGTTGAAGGTGGTAATAACATGATGTACCTGCCACTGGATAAGCTGACCGAGAACCGCCCACGGGTAAGCTCTAATACTACGAGTGGTGGTCGTCTGAGCAGTACTGAACTGCGTGAGGTGACTAATCAGGTAATTGAACAGCTGCGTCAACGTCAGCAAAGCTCACGTCGGGAGGCTCGCTAATGTCTGGTAAATCTATGGCAGGGCTGGTTATCACGCTGTTGGTGCTGGTAGTTGGCTTTAACTCACTGTACATCATTAAAGAGACTGATCGTGCGGTACTGCTGCGCTTCGGTGAGATCGTTGATCCGGATATCGCGCCGGGTCTGCACATCAAGATTCCGGTTGTGAACAAGGTGCGTAAGTTCGATGGCCGGGTTCAGACCCTGGATGCTCAGCCACAGGCGTATCTGACCATTGAGAAGAAGCGTCTGATTGTGGATTCTTTCATCAAGTGGCGCGTTGTTGAGCCGCAGAAGTACTACACCGCGACTTCCGGTGATCAGTTCCGTGCCGCGGAACGTCTGTTCCCGAGTGTGGATGCCGGTCTGCGTAACCAGTTCGGTGAGCGTACTCTGACTGAGGTGGTATCTGGTGAGCGTGACGAGCTGATGGTTGAGCTGACCGCTACCCTGAGTGATGTGGCTCGTGAAGAGCTGGGTATAGAGCTGATTGATATTCGTGTGAAGAAGATCGATCTGCCACAGGAAGTATCCAACTCTGTATACGACCGGATGCGTACCGAACGTGAGCGTGAAGCCCGTGAACTGCGTTCCCGTGGTCAGGAGCTGGCGGAAGGTATCCGTGCGGATGCAGATCGTCAGAAAGCGGTTATCGAGGCTAACGCTTACCGTGATGCTCAGCAGCTGCGTGGTGAAGGTGATGCGCTGGCAGCGAAGATCTATGCTGATGCTTACAATCAGGATGCTGAGTTCTACTCGTTCTATCGTAGTCTGAATGCTTATAAAGAAGCATTCAGTCAGCAGGGCGATATCATGGTTCTGAAACCTGATAGCGATTTCTTCCGCTATCTGGGTCAGCCGGACGGCAATCGCTGAGACTGGTAAAAAAGTTGTATAAATTTTACGCGGAATAGACTGCAATTCTGGGTCTGTTCCGTGGTAGAATTCCGTAACCGGGTTTTGACCCGGTTTTTTTATGTAAAGTGGCTTTATAAAAGCTCACTTATGAGCAGCGTATTTTGCGCAGGTGAAGGGACGCCGGAATGAATTCAGATCTATGGCACCATTTGCTGATCGGATTCTGTCTGATGCTGATTCTGGAAGGTGTTGTTCCTTTTCTCTATCCGCAGCGCTGGCGCAATCTGGTGCATCAGCTGGCGCTGGTGAGTAACCGCGGGCTGCGTATTACAGGTTTTCTCAGCATGATGGCCGGAGTCATCCTGCTGTACATTATTAACTGATCCATCGGTATCTGGAGAGTTACATGACGTTGGCAGAACGCTGGTTGTTACCAGACGGCGTCAAAGAGGTGCTTTCACCTCAGGCACAACAAGTTGAAGCGGCGCGACGCCGTTTGCTGGATCTTTACCACAGCTGGGGCTACGAATTAGTGATGACCCCGCTGGTTGAACATCTTGATTCACTGCTGGTCGGTGTTGGCCGGGACCTGGATCTGAATACCTTTAAAGTTACCGATCAGCTGACCGGGCGGATGCTGGGTATCCGTGCGGATATCACGCAACAGGTAGCGCGCATTGATGCAAACCGCCTGACTTATCAGGGGCCGGTACGTTTCTGTTACTGCAGTACTGTGCTGCATACTCTGCCAGCCAATCCGCTGGCCTCCCGCAACCCGCTGCAGGTGGGTGCTGAGCTGTTTGGTCATTCCGGTGTTGCCAGTGATGTTGAGATCATCTCGCTGATGGTGGAAACCCTGAATGCGATGCAGGTCAATCGGGATCTGAGTCTGGACCTGGGACATGTGGATATCTACCGTGGCCTGATCCGTGATGCTGGTCTGACTGATAATCAGGAAGCGGAATATTTTGAATTGCTGCAACGTAAGGATATGCCTGAAATTAAGGCGTTCCTGCAGCAGATTGAACTGAAAGATACTGTGCGTGAAAACCTGCTGGCGCTGCCGGCGTTGCATGGTGGTCGTGAGGTGCTGGAAAAAGCCCGTCAGGCGATCGGTTCAATTGATACAACAATTATGGAAGCGCTGGATTATCTGGATGCGGTTGCCGCTCAGATCAGTCAGCGTTACCCGCAGCTGGATCTGTATTTCGATCTCAGCGAGCTGCGGGGCTATAACTACCACACTGGAGTGGTATTTGCGGCTTACGTGCCGGCATTTGGTCAGGCAGTGGCAAAAGGTGGTCGTTATGATGAGGTGGGCCGTGATTTCGGTCGTGCCCGTCCGGCGACTGGTTTCAGTGCCGACCTGAAAACGCTGGTCGAACTTTCTGCACAGAGTGATCTGGTAGCGTCAGCCGGTGTGCTGGCTCCTGCAGGTGATGAGCCTGCACTGCTGGAAGCGATTGCGAAGCTGAGAGCTCAGGGTGAGCGTGTTGTTCAGTTACTGGATGAGTCCGTTGTGGAAGATGCACAACAGTTCTCCCGTCAACTGGTGCAACAGGATGGAAGCTGGGTTCTCGAGAGCCTGTAATTTTTAAGATTGATTAACCGCTAGAGACAACCAATGGGTAAAAACGTAGTTGTTTTAGGAACGCAGTGGGGCGACGAAGGTAAAGGTAAAATCGTTGACCTGTTAACAGATCAGGCTTCTGCCGTGGCACGCTTTCAGGGCGGTCACAACGCAGGCCATACGCTGGTAATTGGTGGTGAGAAAACAGTTCTGCACCTGATTCCATCCGGCATTCTGCGTGAAAATGTGCTGTGTATGATCGGAAACGGTGTTGTACTGTCTCCGGAAGCGCTGCTGAAAGAGATGAAAGAGCTGGAAGAGCGCGGTGTGCCGGTACGAGAGCGTCTGCGTCTGAGCCCGGCTTGCCCGCTGATTCTGCCTTACCACATCGCGATGGATCAGGCTCGTGAAGCAGCTCGCGGTAACGCCAAGATCGGTACTACCGGTCGTGGTATCGGACCTGCTTACGAAGATAAAGTTGCCCGTCGCGGTCTGCGTCTGGATGATCTGATGAATCCTGAGCGTTTTGCAGAGAAGCTGAAAGAGGTGATGGATTATCACAACTTTATGCTGCAGAACTACTATAACGCTGAGCCTGTCAGCTATGACGAAGTGCTGAAAGAAGCGCTGGCGATGGCTGAAGAGCTGCGTCCGATGGTTGCAGACGTGACAGCGATGCTGCACGAGTATCGTGAGCGCGGCGATAACATCATGTTCGAGGGTGCGCAGGGTTCTCTGCTGGATATCGACCACGGTACCTACCCATACGTTACATCTTCTAATACAACGGCTGGCGGTACTTCTACCGGTAGTGGTTTTGGTCCGCTTTACCTGGATTACATTCTGGGTATCACAAAGGCTTACACCACTCGTGTGGGTTCTGGTCCTTTCCCGACTCAGCTGGATTGTGAGATCGGTGAGCGTCTGGCTGAGCGTGGCCACGAGTTTGGTGCAACCACAGGTCGTGCCCGTCGTTGTGGCTGGTTTGATGCGGTGGCGCTGAAACACGCGATTCAGATCAACTCTGTTTCCGGTATCTGTCTGACTAAACTGGACGTGCTGGATGGTCTGGAAAGCATCGAAATCTGTGTTGGCTATAAAGATGCCCAGGGTAATGTTGTAACTTCGCTTAGCGGAAGTGAAGACTACGAAGCGGTTGAGCCGGTATACGAGTCTATGCCTGGCTGGACTGAGACGACTCTGGGAGCGCAGTCTATGGATGAGCTGCCAGTGGCAGCAGTGAACTACATTAAGCGTCTGGAAGAGCTGATCGGTGCGCCAATCGATATCGTATCGACCGGCCCGGATCGCGTAGAGACGATAGTTCTGCGTCACCCATTCGACGCATAATCTCTGATCAGAAAAAGATCAAATAAAAAGCCCGGCAGATGCCGGGCTTTTTTGTGTTTGTCTGCAGCGCTGGTTAGCGGTGCAGAATAATGTGATGCTCCGATCAGCGCAGTTCTTCGTTCAGCGCCGGGCGGATGCTCTGCAGCAGTGCCTTCAGGATCTTCGGGTTGCCTGCAACGATGTTGCCGGACTTCATATGGTTGTTGTTGCCGGTGAAGTCAGACAGCAGGCCGCCTGCTTCCTGAATCATCAGGATGCCAGCTTCCATCTCCCATTGATTCAGGCCGATCTGGTAGAAACCGTCCAGGCGTCCTGCGGCGGTGTAGGCCAGATTCAGTGCCGGAGAGCCGCCGCTGTAGATGCTGCCGCTTTCCAGGGTGATGTTTTTGAAAATGGTCTGGAACGCATCAAGGTGGGCCTTGTCGCTGCTGCGGCCAAAGAAGCCGCTGCCGATCAGGGAGCCGTCCAGCAGTTTACGGTTGCTGACGCGCAGACGTTTACCGTTTAGCTGGGCGCCGCGGCCACGGCTGGCAGTAAACTCTTCACCGGTGATCGGGTTCAGAATAATTGCGTGTTCCAGTTTGTTGTTCTGGTGGCAGGCGATGCTCAGCGCAAATTCTGGCAGTGCGTTGGAGAAGTTTGATACGCTGTCGATCGGGTTAACGCTCCAGACCACATTTGCCGCTTTCTCTTCAGGGGCATGGGTGCCTGTGTATTCACCGTTGATGGTGTGGTCAGGGTATGCTTTCTGAATGGCGTTAACGATAGTACGCTCGGCCTGCTTGCAGGTGTCTTCTAAAAATTCGATAACGCTGGACTGTTCAGATTTAATCAGATCCAGTCGTTCTACCGCGCGGGCAATCTGCTCACCCGCAGTTCGGGCGCCACGCAGGGCGATATTAACCATCGGTTGCATTCGTGTAATACCAGTATGAGGTCCAAAACGCGCATTATACAAAACAGTTGTCGCGGAAAGAACAGCTGCGGATTAATAGTTGGCTAATATCTGCTAAAATGTCGCCCCTTTTTTTGTAAGTCTTAGTTTTAAGGCTTGGTTTGAATGGTCAGAGCGGAGCAGAAGCTGATGCTGGAAAATATTTGCATAGTGCTGGTAAACACAACCCATCCGGGCAATATCGGCGGCGTTGCGCGGGCAATGAAGAATATGGGGTTGAGTGACCTCTGTCTGGTGGCGCCTAAGCTGTTCCCTCATGAGGATGCGGTTGCCCGTGCCTCCCGGGCCGACGATCTGCTGGATAATGCGCTGGTTGTTGAAACGCTGGATGAGGCCCTGGCGGATTGTCATCTGGTGGTAGGGACCAGTGCCCGTAGCCGGACTATTCCCTGGCCGTTGGTAAATCCCCGTGAATTGTCTGCCATTGTTGCGCCATTGCCGGCCGATACAAAGGTGGCGATTTTGTTTGGTCGTGAAGACCGTGGCCTTACCAATGATGAGCTGCAGCGCTGTCATCATCATGTTCATATTCCGGTCAATGAGGATTTCAGCTCGCTGAATATCGCGGCTGCGGTGCAGGTGATTACCTATGAGTTGCGCATGGCAGTTGTTGAGGGGCAGGATTCTGTGGATAAACCTCAGTGGGGTACCGACTGGGATGTGGAGTTGGCGGATAACCGTGAGCTGGAACTGATGTTTGAGCATTTGGAGCAAACGCTGATTGATGTCGAATTCCTTGATCCGGACAAACCGCGTAATCTGATGCCGAGGTTGCGCAGGCTACTGCTGCGGTCGGTGCCTGACAAGGTTGAAGTGAATGTGTTACGCGGTATGTTGACGGCGATTCAGAAAAAACAGCAGCCTTGATACACGGCAATAATTGCAGCGGCGTTTGAAGGTAAAAGGTGATAGAATCCGGCGCCGAAAAGTTTTTCATAAAACCTGACTGTTTTGCTTGGTTAAATAGTTGACCAAAATGGTTGGTTATCGCATAATGCTCTCAGCTTCGCCAGCGGGCGCAAAATGAGAGAGGGGTTGCGATGCGATTAACAACGAAAGGTCGTTATGCGGTAACGGCAATGCTGGATCTGGCCATTCACGCTGGTGAAGGTCCGGTCAGTCTGGCAGACATCTCCGAGCGACAGGGTATTTCTCTGTCTTATCTCGAGCAGTTGTTTGCCAAGCTGCGTCGAAATGAACTGGTACGCAGTGTACGTGGACCGGGTGGTGGTTATCAGCTTAACCGTGATCAGCAGGATATTGATGTCGCTCAGGTAATTGATGCCGTCAATGAATCGGTTGATGCAACCGGCTGTGGTCATAACGGTGGTTGTCAGGACGGTAATATCTGTCTGACCCATCACCTGTGGTGTGACCTGAGCGGTCAGATTCACGATTTTCTGAGCGGTATCAGTCTGGCCGATCTGATGGCGCGAAAAGATGTACGCAGTGTAGCTGAGCGGCAGGACCGTGAGCAGCATTCTGCTTTTGAAGATTCACTCATTTCAGCAAAAGTAACAGCCTGAGCCTGAGGCCGGGTGTTTGGAGATGTAACGATAATGAAATTGCCAATCTATTTTGACTACTCTGCTACCACGCCGGTTGATCCTCGTGTAGCGGAAAAGATGATTGAATGTCTGACCATTGAAGGTAATTTCGGTAACCCGGCTTCCCGTTCCCATCTGTATGGCTGGAAAGCTGAGGAAGCTGTTGAGACAGCGCGTCGTCAGGTCGCTGATCTGATCGGTGCTGATCCACGCGAGATTGTCTGGACTTCTGGTGCAACTGAGTCTGATAACCTGGCAATCAAAGGTGTGGCGCATTTCTATCACAAGAAAGGCAAGCACATCATCACTTCTAAAATCGAGCACAAGGCGGTACTGGATACCTGCCGTCAGCTGGAGCGTGAAGGCTATGAAGTGACTTATCTGGATCCGGATGAGAACGGTATTATCCAGCCGCAAGCGGTTGCTGATGCGCTGCGTGAAGATACGATTCTGGTTTCATTGATGCACGTAAACAACGAGATCGGTGTGATTACCGATATCGCAGCAATCGGTGAAATTACCCGTGCCAATGGTGTGCTGTTCCACGTTGATGCTGCTCAGAGTGCGGGCAAGATTGATATTGATGTGGCGGCGATGAAGGTTGATCTGATCTCAATCTCTGCGCACAAAATGTATGGCCCTAAAGGTATCGGCGTGCTGTACGTTCGTCGTAAGCCGCGTGTACGTCTGGAAGCGCAGATGCACGGTGGTGGTCACGAGCGCGGTATGCGTTCAGGTACTCTGGCAACTCACCAGATTGTAGGTATGGGTGAGGCTGCACGTATTGCTAAAGCTGAGATGTACGATGAAGAGAAGCGCGTGACTGCACTGCGTGAGCGTTTCTGGAAAGGTCTGGATGGCATGGAAGAGATCTATCTGAACGGTTCTGCTGATCAGCGTTACATCGGTAACATGAATGTCAGCTTCAACTATGTTGAGGGTGAGTCTCTGCTGATGTCTCTGAAGGATCTGGCAGTATCTTCAGGTTCGGCATGTACATCCGCCAGCCTGGAGCCGTCTTATGTGCTGCGTGCACTGGGTCTGAATGACGAGATGGCACACAGTTCCATTCGTTTCTCTATCGGTCGTTTCACGACTGAGCAGGATATTGACGAGGCGGTCGCTGAAATTCGTACCGCTGTAGATAAACTCCGCGAGCTGTCTCCACTGTGGGATATGTATAAAGACGGCGTTGATTTGAGCAAAGTTGAGTGGGTTCACCACTGAGCACTGGTGAGCACTGAGTGAGGAGGTCGTTATGGCTTATAGTGAACAGGTTATTGATCATTACGAGAATCCGCGTAATGTCGGTAAAATGGATGATAAAGACGAAAATGTAGGCACAGGTATGGTCGGTGCACCAGCGTGTGGTGACGTTATGCGTCTGCAGATTAAAGTCAGCGACGAAGGCATCATCGAAGATGCTAAGTTCAAGACCTATGGTTGTGGTTCTGCGATTGCGTCCAGCTCACTGGTAACTGAGTGGGTTAAAGGCATGAGCCTGGATGAAGCTCAGGATCTTAAAAATACCAGGATTGCTGAAGAACTGGCTTTGCCGCCAGTAAAAATCCACTGCTCTGTACTGGCTGAGGATGCAATCAAGGCGGCCGTTGCTGACTACAAAGAGAAGCAGGACAAGAAGTAATCGAGCTGGTAGGCTCCTGGAGTGTGTTGATTCATGGCAATTACAATGACACCGGCTGCATCGCAGCACGTAACTAAGTATCTTGAATCCCGCGGCCATGGCTACGGTATCCGTCTTGGGGTCCGTACCTCAGGCTGTTCCGGTATGGCTTATGTACTGGAATTTGTGGATGACGTGGCGGACGAGGATGAGGTATTTGATACCGAGGGTGTCAGAATTGTTATCGACCCCAAGAGCCTGCTGTATCTTGATGGTACAGAGCTGGACTTTGTTAAAGAAGGGCTGAACGAAGGCTTTAAGTTTAACAACCCGAACGTTAAGAACGAATGTGGTTGTGGCGAGAGCTTCAATATCTGATCCCTTTCTCCTTTACCTGCTGGTTCACAGATGGATATCACCCAGAACTATTTTGAGTTTTTAGGTCTGCCCGTAGCATATCAGCTGGATCAGCAGGCGCTTTCAGAGCGGTCACGGGAGTTGCAGAAGACTCTGCACCCGGATCGTTTTGCTCACTTGTCTGATCGGGAGCGGCGCCTCTCGGTACAATACACTGCTTACCTGAATGAGGCGGTTGCTACCCTTAAGCATCCGTTGAGCCGTGCTCAGTATCTTCTGCACCTTGAAGGTGTTGATACTTTCTCGGAAAGCAGTGTTCAGCTTGATCCCATGTTTCTGATGCAGCAGATGGAGCTGCGAGAGTCGGTTGAATCTGTGCGTGATGCGGCAGACCCGGAAGCAGAGATCGATCAGCTGCAGTCAGAAGTTGAAGCGCAGATGCGTGAATTGCGCGGACAATTTGAAAGCTTTTATGAACAGGCTACCCCGTCGGCGTTTGAAGCCGCCGCCACAGTAGTCAGAAAAATGCAGTTTATTGATAAGCTGGGGCGTGAGGTTGATGCCCTGGAAGATCAACTTTTTGATGATTAATTGTATATGGCACTTTTGCAGATAGCAGAACCGGGACAGAGTCCTGAACCCCATCAGCGTAAACTGGCGGTAGGTATTGATCTGGGTACGACTAATTCGCTGGTTGCCACTGTGCGCAGTGGTGAGGCCGCGACGTTGCCGGATGAGTGTGGTAGTCATCTGTTGCCATCTGTAGTGCGTTATACCGACGCCGGGGTGATTGTTGGTCAGGCTGCGCTGGCGCAGGCTGCTGTAGATCCGTTCAATACTATCGTTTCTGTTAAGCGTCTTATGGGACGCGGTATCAGTGATCTGAAAGGGCTTCAGGGCGAGGCGGTTTATCGTTTTGCGGATACCGATGGCGGTATGCCTTATCTGCAGACGGTGGCGGGTGATAAGAGTCCGGTTGAAATATCTGCTGAGATTCTGAAAACCCTACGTGCCCGTGCGTTGGCGACGCTTGATGGTGAGCTTGAGGGTGCGGTTATTACCGTGCCTGCGTACTTTGATGATGCTCAGCGTCAGGCAACAAAAGATGCCGCACAGCTGGCGGGTATTAAAGTCCTGCGTCTGCTGAATGAGCCAACCGCGGCTGCAGTTGCTTATGGCCTGGATGAGGGCGCTGAAGGTGTTATCGCGGTTTATGATCTCGGCGGTGGTACCTTCGACATCTCTATCCTGCGTTTGAATAAAGGTGTGTTTGAGGTGCTGTCGACCGGTGGTGACAGTGCGCTGGGTGGTGATGACTTCGATCTGGCGCTGGCGCAGTGGTTCCTGGAGCAGTTGGGCGGTACTGAAGTCGTTGCCGGTGAATCCCGTTATCTGACAGAAAAGGCCCGTTGGGTTAAAGAACAGCTGACCAGTCATGAACAGGTAGAAGTGGAATTGGTTCACGGCGGCAATGCGATAACTCTTGAGGTTGGCCGCGAGCAATTTGATCAGCTGGTTGATTCTCTGGTGTCAAAAACGATTCGTGCTTGTCGTCGCGCTCTGAAAGATGCGGGTGTCAGCGCTGAAGATGTGCAGGATGTCGTCATGGTGGGTGGCAGCACCCGGGTGCCGGTGGTGCGTCAGCGTGTTGAAGGATTCTTTGCTCGTCAGCCGCATATTGATATTGATCCTGATCGCGTGGTCGCAGTCGGTGCGGCGATTCAGGCGGATGTGCTGGCAGGTAACAAGCCAGATAGTGAAATGCTGTTGCTGGACGTGCTGCCGCTATCGCTGGGTCTGGAAACCATGGGTGGTCTGGCTGAAAAAGTTATCCATCGGAATACTTCTATTCCGGTCGCGCGGGCTCAGGAATTTACCACTTATCAGGATGGCCAGACAGCCATGATGATTCATGTGGTGCAGGGGGAGCGGGAGCTGGTTGATGATTGCCGTTCTCTGGCTCAGTTTGTCCTGCGCGGTATTCCGCCAATGGCGGCTGGTGCGGCTAAGATCCGGGTGTCATTCCAGGTGGATGCCGATGGCTTGCTGAGTGTATCTGCTAAAGAGCTGTCGACCGGCGTAGAAAGTGAGATTCAGGTGAAGCCGTCATATGGCCTGGCGGATGATGAGATCGCGGAGATGCTTAAAGCGTCATACAGCTATGCTGAGGATGATATGCAGGCGCGCAATCTGCGTGAGCAGCAGGTAGAAGCCGATCGTCTGCTGCATTCGCTTGATCAGGCATTGGATAATGATGGTGAGCAGTTACTTACCGCTGAAGAGATTAAGCATCTGCGTGAGCAAATGGCGATTTTGCTGGCGCTGCGTAACGGCGAGAATGCTGGTGCGATTGAGCAGGGTGTGCAGGTACTGGCTCAGGCCAGTGATTTCTTTGCTGCCCGTCGGATGGATCAGAGTATTAAGAGTGCGCTGAAAGGCCACAGTATTGATGAAATTGAGGGAGATGCCTGATGCCGCAGATTATTTTTCTGCCCCATGAGGAGCTGTGCCCGGACGGTATGGTTATTGAGGCCGAGGCTGGCGAAACTATCTGTGACGCAGCGTTGCGTGAAGGTATAGAGATTGAACACGCCTGTGAGAAATCCTGTGCCTGTACTACCTGTCACGTTGTTGTTCGTGAAGGTTTTGACTCTCTGGAAGAGTCTGACGAGCTGGAAGACGATATGCTGGATAAAGCCTGGGGGCTGGAGCCTGAATCTCGTCTGAGTTGTCAGGCGGTGGTTGCTGAGGATGATCTGGTTGTTGAGATCCCTAAGTATACGATCAATCAGGTATCTGAACGTCACTGAGCGTGACCCGGAGGTGAGTGATGAAATGGGTTGATGTGTACGATATTGCGATCGAGCTGGATGAAAAGTTTCCGGATACTGATCCCCTGACAGTCAGCTTTCCTGACCTGTATGAGTGGGTGATGGCGCTGGACGGCTTTGATGACGATCCGGATCGTTGCGGTGAAAAGGTCCTTGAAGCGATTCAGATGGCATGGATTGAAGAGCGGCAGTAAATTTTCTGTTACTGCATGATCTGAATTAAGCCCGTTGATGCGGGCTTTTTGCTGTCTGGAATATCTATTCACCCGGGTTTTGTTGGCGTATAATTACGCGTTTTATTTTATTGGTGTCCTGACAAATTTAAGAGGATTAATAGCTCATGGCTATCGAACGTACTTTTTCTATCATCAAGCCAGACGCAGTAGCGAAAAACGTTATTGGTAAAATCGTTTCTCGTTTCGAGTCCAACGGTCTGAAAATCGTTGAAATGCAGCTGAAACAGCTGTCTCGTGAAGAAGCTGAAGGTTTCTATGCTGAGCACAAAGAGCGTCCTTTCTTCGGTGATCTGGTTGAGTTCATGACCTCTGGTCCTGTTGTTGTTCAGGTTCTGGAAGGTGAGAACGCTATCGCTCTGAACCGTGAACTGATGGGTGCGACTAACCCACAGGAAGCGGCTGAAGGTACTATCCGTCGTGACTTTGCTCAGTCTATCGACGCGAACGCTGTACACGGTTCTGATTCCCCTGCTTCTGCAGAGCGCGAAATCGCTTACTTCTTCGGTAAGTAATCCCCTGCGGGCCACCTTCGGGTGGCCCGTCATTTCATGAAAGTTGAGATCGATATGACAGAGTCCACAAACAAACCTAACCTACTCGGATACTCACCGAAGAAACTGGAAGAGTTCTTTGTGAGTATTGGCGAAAAGCCGTTCCGTGCCACACAGGTTCTGAAATGGATGCATCAGTTCGGTGCCAGCAGCTTTGATGAAATGACCAATATCAGCAAGGCGCTGCGCCAGAAGCTGAGCGAAGTGGCGGAGATTCGTGAGCCAGAAGTGATGGTTCAGAATATCTCTAAAGACGGTACCCGGAAGTGGGTTATCAAGCTGGATGGCGGCTCTGCTGTCGAAGCAGTACTGATTCCGGAAAATGGTCGTGCGACTCTGTGTGTTTCATCACAGATTGGTTGTTCTCTGGATTGCAGTTTTTGTTCAACCGGTAAACAGGGTTTTAACCGCAACCTGAGTGCAGCTGAAATTATTGGTCAGGTGCGCGTTGCGATCCGTTCCTTCGGTCCGTTTGACCCGTCGGGTGACCGTCGGGTGACTAACGTCGTTCTGATGGGAATGGGTGAGCCACTGATGAACTTCGATAATGTTGTCGATGCTATTCAGTTGATGATGGAAGATAACGCTTATGGTCTGTCTAAGCGTCGGGTGACCCTGAGTACGGCAGGTGTGGTTCCGCAACTGGATAAACTTCGTGAAGTCACTGACGTTTCACTGGCAATCTCTCTGCATGCTCCGACCGATGAGCTGCGTGATCAGCTGGTACCGATCAATAAACGCTATCCTATTGATCAGTTAGTTGATGCCTGTAACCGTTACATGGAAAGCCTGAACGATAAGCGGGTAATTACTGTCGAATATACGCTGATTGCCGGCATTAATGATCATCCAAGTCAGGCTAAGCAGCTGGTAAAACTGCTTAAGCGTTTACCCTGCAAGCTAAACCTAATACCATTTAATCCATTCCCGAATTCGGATTACCGTCGCCCGAGCGAAGATGCGATTCAGGCATTTAAGATGGTGATGGTTAAAGCCGGGATTGTAACGACTGTCCGACGTACCCGCGGTGATGATGTGGATGCCGCTTGTGGGCAGTTGGTGGGGCAGGTAATGGACCGTACCCGCCGCAGTGAAAAATATATTCCACTCAAAGATGAAAGCGCAGTACGAAACGGTACAGGACGTTAACATCTTGCGTTAGATTGTTCGGTTGGTAGCCAGAGGCTTGCCGTAATCCATTCCCATCAGGAGAAAGTTGGGTTGAAAGGTTTTCTGATCATTCTGTTTGGTTTGATTCTGGTCGGGTGCGGCGGGCAGGAAGTCCGTCCCCAGGGACAGGATGAAAGTGCGGCTCAGGCGTATACCCAGTTAGGCATGCAGTATCTGCGCAGTGGTGATACTGCGAATGCCAAGAGTGCATTCCAGCGAGCACAGGAGTTGGCACCGGATATTCTGGCAGCCTATAACGGTCTGGCACTGGTGTTTCAGTTAGAAGACGAACCTGAGCTTGCCGAAACATATTTTAAGAAAGCCCTGAAAAAAGCACCGGACAGCGCCATGTTGCACAACAACTATGGCGCTTTTCTGTTTAATTCTGAGCGTTATCCGGAAGCCTGTCGGGAACTGGCACGGGCGACCGAAGATCCATTCTATAATCTGCGCGATCAGGCCTTTGAAAACCTGGGGCGGTGTTATCAGTTAATTAATCGACCTGATGCTGCGGAACACGCACTGAAGCGCAGCCTTAAACTGAATTCGCAGCGACCGTTTGCCACGCTTGAGCTGGCTAAGGTGTTGTTTGAACAAGGTAAACTGGATCAGGCGGAAGAGTACTTCGAGCAGTATGGTGAGCTGGTCGATAGTAAGCAGGTTGAACACAACGCGACCAGCCTCTGGCTGGGGGTGCAGATTTCACGCATGAAAAATGATGCTCTTAACGCCGCAACCTACGGCCTGATTCTGAAGAGCATGTATCCGGATTCTGAAGAGTACAAGAAGTATAAGGAGTCAACTCCGTGAGTAATGAGAAGTCTCAGAGTGTTGATCAGGAAGAGCAGGGATTAGCGTTTCCGGTAGGAGAGCTGATTGCTGCCCGAGAGGCCGCCGGTTTATCGCAAAAAGATGTGGCTCGTGACCTGCGTTTGTCAGAAAAATATATCGAAGCTATCGAAACTGCTGACTTTGCAGCGTTGCCCAGCATGGTGTTTGCGCGGGGCTATGTGCGTTCGTATACCAAGCTGTTACAGCTGGATATGGACCGTTATCTGTCGATTTTTGATGAGGTTTATGGTCAGGGGCGTCCTTCAAGGGAGTATGCCGGTGTCAGTGGCATAGAGCCGCAGGCGCGTCTTGGCGATCCAATGGTTAAATGGACGACCCGGATTTTTATCCTGGTTGTTATTGCAGCCAGTATCTGGTGGTGGAAGACCCAGCAGGGCAATGATCAGTTGGCGCCAGAGCTGGTATCCAGTCCAGCCGTTGAAGTGCAGGCGGTTGATGGCAGCACGGTGGTGGTTGAGCCTGAAGTTGTTGTTGATAGCAATCCGGTGATTGTGCCGGTTTCTGTGGTCGATAGTGCCGTGGCTGATACGCAGCCGGCTGAATCTGTTGTTGAGACGGCAAGCGCAGAAGCATCTGTTACAGAAACTACAGAGCAGGAGTCTTCAGCTGAGCCAGAAGTCACCCTTGCGGCGGTAGTTGAGGAGACAGTACAGCCAGAGGCAGAGGTTGCTGTAGCGACTGTTGTTGAAACGGCGGTGGTTACGGAAGTTACTGAGGAATCATCATCAGCGGCTGATGTTGGTCGTCTGCAGGTTAGCTTTACTGAGGAGTGCTGGGTCAGCGTACTGGATCGTAACGGTGAAGTGCTGGCTAAACGAGTTAAGCCTGCTGGCAGTAAGCTGGATGTATCAGGTCCGTTGCCGATGAAGGTGCTGTTGGGTAATGCCTCGGCAGTACAGGAAGTATTGTTTAATGGTGCGCCGGTTTCGATTGAAAATGTCAGCCGTGCCAATGTAGTTCGTATGTCTCTGCCGATGGCTCAATAAGCCCGGCAGATAGAATCAAGAGTTAAGGTAAGAAACGTGGCCAAAATTAAAGCCATTCGTGGGATGAACGACATACTGCCTGAGCAGACTCCGGTCTGGCAGTATCTGGAATCGAGTGTTAAGTCAGTTCTGGCAGCCTATGGGTATAGCGAAATCCGGATGCCGATCGTTGAACAGACTGATCTGTTCAAGCGTTCTATCGGTGAAGTAACCGATATCGTTGAAAAAGAGATGTATACCTTTGAGGACCGTAACGGCGAAAGCCTGACTCTGCGTCCTGAAGGGACTGCCAGCTGTGTGCGTGCCGGTGAAGAGCATGGCTTGCTGTTCAATCAGACTCAGCGGTTGTGGTACCAGGGGCCGATGTTCCGTTACGAAAAACCGCAAAAGGGTCGCTATCGTCAGTTTCATCAGATCGGTGTCGAAACCTTTGGTATGGCTACTGCGGATATCGATGCTGAAGTCATCATGCTCAGCGCACGTCTGTGGAAACAACTGGGTATTCTGGATTCAGTTACACTGCAGCTGAACTCACTGGGCAGTAACGAAGCCCGGGCAGAGTATAAAGATGCGCTGGTGACTTATCTTTCAGCACATAAAGATCAGCTTGATGAAGACAGCCAGCGACGACTGGAAACTAATCCTCTGCGAATTCTGGACAGTAAGGATGCTCAGACTCAGTCTCTGCTGGATGATGCGCCGGTTCTGTCTGAATACCTGGATGAAGAATCCCGCGAGCACTTTGCAGACCTGTGTGAAATGCTTGATCAGGCAGGTATCGCTTATGAGCTGAATCCGCGCCTTGTACGCGGTCTGGATTATTACTGTAAAACCGTTTTTGAATGGGTAACTGATAAGCTCGGTGCTCAGGGAACCGTCTGTGCCGGTGGCCGCTACGATGGTCTGGTTAAGCAGTTAGGCGGACGTCCGACACCTGCCGTGGGTTTTGCAATGGGTGTTGAACGCCTGATTCTGTTGTTGGAGACTCTGGATGTTGTTCCGGAAACGGTAAAACAGCCATTTGATCTTTATCTGGCAGCGGAACAAAAAGGTATTCAGAAGCGTCTGATTGTACTGGCTGATCAGCTGCGTGATGCAGTGCCGGGTATGCGTATCCGTGTTCACTGTAGTGGCCTTAAGAATATCAGTAGTAAAGCCCGTCAGACCGGCGCTACCTGGGTGATGCTGGTGCGTGAAGAAAATCAGTCACTGCTGGCGAACCTGTGGTATAACTCTGAACCGGTTTTTGATATCACCGAAGATCGTATTGTTGAACTGCTGCTGCAGCAGTGGCAGCAGAATTAATTTTTCAGTCAGACAGCGACTAGGAGTAAGTTGTGGCAGAGATGCGCACCGAAGAAGAGCAGGTTGAAGCGTTAAAGAACTGGTGGAAAGAGAACGGTAAGTCTCTGGTACTGGGTATCGCAGCGGCGCTGGCTATCGTGTTTGGCTATAAAGGCTGGCAGGGGCAGCAGCAGGCGGAAGCTGAGAATGCAGCAGTGCTGTATCAGAATCTGATTCAGGCTGTGGCTATTGCCAGTGCACCACAAGCTACCGATGAACAGCGTGCGACAGCCACTCACCTGGTTGGTTCGCTGAAAGAAGATTACAGTGATTCTGCCTATGCCCGTTTTGCCGCAATGCTGGGTGCTCGACTGGCTGTGGATAAAGGTGATTATGATTCAGCAGTGACTGAACTGGACTGGGTACTGGCAAATTCACCGGATGCAGTGATGAAAGTCGTGGCTTCCATGCGCAAAGCACGAGTAGTTGCTGCTCAGGGTGATACCGCTGCCGCGCTGGCACTGCTGAATGGTCTCAGTGAAAAAAGTTTCCAGGTGAGCCTGGAAGAACTGAAGGGGGATCTTCACCTTCAGGCGGGAGACCGCGCCCAGGCCCATGCCTCTTACCAGCAGGCAGTGGATCTGGCTACAGAGGGTGCGCGTCCTGTGTTGCAGATGAAACTGGATAATCTGGCTGTAGAGGAAGAATAAATGAAACGGATCGGTCAAATTCTGGCAGTTGGGTGTTGTGCTCTGACACTGACCGCTTGCGGTTGGTGGGGCGGTGAAGTTGAAATCGAGCCGGCTAAGCTGGTTTCCTTCGAGCAGGAAAAGAAAGTCAAGAAGCTGTGGAGTACATCCATTGGTTCTGGTCTAGGTCAGAAGTACAACAAACTGACTGTAGGTATTAATGGCGAGACGCTGTTCGCGACCGATGCGCAGGGTAATGTCAGTGCTATCAGCCGGGATAATGGTAAGAAGCTCTGGAGTATCGATCTGGATACCGCCATTCTGGGTGGTGTCGGTGTTGGCTTCGAACAGGTAGCGGTTTCTACTGAAGCGGGTGAGATCGTAATGCTGAGCTCTGCTGACGGATCTGAATTGTGGCGTCAGCAACTGAGTTCAGAAACACTGAGTCCGGTACAGATGAACACCGATCTTGCGGTTGCTCAGCTGCAGAACGGTAAACTGGTTGCAATGGATATTCAGACCGGTGAGCGTCGCTGGACATATGATAGCCAGATTCCTCGTCTGACATTGCGCGGTACCAGCGCGCCGATTGTTGCTGCTAACCTGACAATTGCGGGTTTTGCGAATGGTAAACTGGTTGCTGTTCGTAACGATAACGGTGCTGAAGTCTGGGAACGTCAGGTGGTAATTCCATCAGGTCAGTCAGAGCTTGAACGTATTGTTGATATCGATGCGAAGCCTCTGTACAGCGATGGTGTGATCTACATTGTCAGCTATCAGGGACGTCTGGTGGCTGTTAATGCCCAGGATTCTAAAATTATCTGGGCGCAGGATGTTTCCAGTTACCAGAGTCTGGCGGCAGGTTTCGGTAATGTCTATGTCAGTGAGAGCAACAGCTTTATTCAGGCATTTGATCAGCGCAGTAGCGCGAGCGTCTGGCGTCAGACCGCGCTGGAATACCGTGAAACTACCGCCCCGGCAGTTTTGGGTAATACTGTAGTTGTGGGTGACTATGCGGGCTATCTGCATTTTATGTCCCAGATCGACGGACATTTTGTTGCGCGCTATCAGGTTGATTCTTCTGGTATCCGTGGTGATATGCGCAGTGTCGATGACACGCTTTATGTACTGACAAATGGTGGCCGACTGGCTGCGCTGCAACTGAACTAACAGGTTTCAGCTTGTCGGGCGGCTATCCGTTTTTCAGCGGATAGCCGCCGTTTTATTTTTGTGAACTTGATTTTCTGATTGGTAAAAAGATTATGCTTCCGGTAATTGCACTTGTAGGTCGTCCGAATGTGGGCAAGTCAACTCTGTTCAACAGACTGACGAAAAGCCGTGACGCCCTGGTGGCAGACTATTCAGGTCTGACCCGTGACCGGAAGTACGGCGAAGGTCAGTTGGGTGGTCGTGACTACATTGTGATCGATACCGGTGGTATTTCCGGCGATGAAGAGGGTATCGATTACAAAATGGCGGAGCAGTCGCTGCTGGCTATCGAAGAAGCAGATATTGTCCTGTTTCTGGTTGATGGTCGTGCAGGTCTCAACCCGGCGGATGAGATGATTGCTGATCATCTGCGTCGCTGTCAGAAAGAGTCTCACCTGATTGTTAATAAGACCGACGGTATTGACCCTGAAGTGGCTATGGCAGATTTTCATACCCTGGGTTTGTCCCAGCCACTGCCAATCGCCGCATCCCATGGTCGTGGTGTTACCCAGCTGATTGAGCATGTACTGGCTGAAATCCCGGAGCCTGAAGAGGATGAAGATGAAGAGCTGGGGCCGCGTCAGAAAAAGATCGCTATTGTGGGGCGGCCAAATGTAGGTAAGTCGACGCTGGTCAACCGTATCCTGGGTGAAGACCGGGTCGTGGTGTTCGATCAGGCGGGTACAACCCGTGACAGTATCTATATTCCTTTCGAGCGGGAAGGTGAGCCTTATACGCTGATCGATACCGCAGGTGTGCGCCGACGTAAGAATGTTCGTGAGGCTGTCGAAAAATTCTCAATTATCAAAACCCTGCGTGCGATCCAGGATGCCAACGTTGTTGTTCTGGTTATTGATGCCCATGAAGGAGTATCTGAGCAGGACCTGCATATGCTGGGATACGTGCTGGATGCCGGTCGTTCACTCGTAATCGCGCTGAACAAGTGGGACGGTATGACCGGTGAGGAGAAAGAAGAGGTTCGTGATCAACTGCGCCGTCGCCTGGACTTTGTTTCATTTGCCCGCATGCACTTTATTTCTGCGCTTCACGGGAGTGGTGTAGGTAACCTGTTTGAGTCAGTTGATGAAGCTTATGAGTTTGCCATGACCAAGTGGCCAACCAATAAACTGACCCGGCTGCTTGAAGATATCGTTGCTGACCATCAGCCACCAATGGTTCGTGGTAATCGCATCAAGCTGCGTTATGCCCACCAGGGTGGATCAAACCCGCCAGTGATTGTTATTCACGGTAACCAGACCAATGAACTGCCTGGTTCCTATAAGCGTTACCTCGAGAATAAGTTCACCAAAGTGCTGGGTATCAAAGGTACGCCACTGCGGTTTGAATTTAAGAGCAGCGAAAACCCGTTCAAAGATAAGAAGAACGTACTGACCAAGCGGCAGCAGATGAAGAAACTCAGACAGAAGCTGCATAACGATAAGATGAAGAAGAGGTCTAAAAAGCGATAATGCAGAGCATTATCGCTTTCAGTGGCGAGACCGGCAGGCAAAGCCTGCCTCGCTAGTGGCTGGACCGGAAGCTGAAGCTTCCTTGCTCGAAACAGTAAAACATAAAACCGCCGTCAGGCGGTTTTATGTTTTAAGAGGTTGGCTTCTTTTAGAAAAGAACACTGGTCTCTCTCACAACGCGCGTTTCCACACTGCTTATATAAAAGGCTCTTTCTAGCCACCCGCCACTCGCAAGGAAGGCTTTGCCTTCCGGTCCCGCGACTGTCCTTTCTAAGGCTTCGCAATTATTTCACTTTTTTGTAACTTTTTTACAAACCCCTGTTGACTCTAAACCTCCCGTCTGTAGAATACGCCTC